>DATCEK010000108.1:0-15398 GCA_036510155.1 Solirubrobacteraceae bacterium
TCGCCCGCCGGCGCTGAGCTACGCGCGCGCTTGGGCTCGGTGTTCGGATCCTCCGCCGAGAAGGCCAAGCCGCAACTGGAGCTCGACGTGGACCGGCCCGCGCGCATGACCCGCCACGACTGGCGGCGCGCGCCGGTGGACATGCCCGCATACCTGGCAAGCGGCCTGCCGGCGAAGACGATGGGGCGCGTGCTACTCGAAGACCCCCTGTTCTTCGGCGCGGCGCTGGCCGGTGGGACCGTGCTCGCCGAGCTGTGCGAGAGCGCCGAGGCGCGAGCAGAGCGCAGCGTCAACTGAGACCCGACGCGTCGAGAGAGACGCAGCGATTGCCCTGAATGCCGGCTTGCATCCCCAAGGAGCGCAAAGACTCTCCTCGAAGCACACACAGTGGGCGATTCTCAACTGCTGCTTGCATCGCGCGTGGTGCGCATCGAGCGGCTGACGCTCGACTTCCTCGCCTATCTCGAGCTCGAGCGCGGCCTTTCGCGCAACACGCTGGACGCATACCGATCAGACCTCGCACAATTGGGCGCGTTCCTGGCTGGGCGTGGAGTCTCGCCGCTCGATGCCGAGCACGGCGATCTGGCGGCGTTCCTCTCCGAGCTCGCAAGCGGCGGCGCGCACGGCAGTGAGCAGCGCACTCCCGTGGCGGCCGCGACACTGCAGCGCAAGGCGGCCTGTCTGCGCTCGTTCTACCGTCATCTGCGTCGCGAAGGCCTGATCGAGCACGATCCGACCACCGATCTGCGTGGGCCGCCGAAGACAAAGCGCTTGCCGAAGGTTCTCTCCCGCGAGCAGGTGACGGAGCTGCTCGCCCAGCCCAAGGGCGCAGGGCCATTGGCTCTGCGCGACAGGGCGCTTTTGGAGCTGATGTATGCCTGCGGGCTGCGCATATCCGAGGCGATCGGGCTCGAGCTCTCAGATGTGGACCTGGAGGAGGGGATGCTGCGTGCGCGCGGCAAGGGCTCAAAGGAGCGGATCGTGCCTGTCGGCCGCCGGGCGGTGGCGGCGCTTCAGCTCTACCTCGCGCGTGGACGTCCCGTGCTCGTGGGAGTGCAGGTGCAGGGCAGGCTGATCGTCAACCACCGCGGCGGATCGCTCACGCGTCAAGGCCTTTACAAGATCATCCAGAGCCACGCACGCGCGGCGGCCCTGGCAGAGCAGATGACGCCGCACACTTTGCGCCATACGTTTGCCACGCACCTGCTCGCCGGAGGTTGTGACTTGCGCTCGCTACAGGAGATGCTCGGTCATGCCGACCTGGCCACCACACAGGTCTACACGCACCTGTCGGCGGAGCGTTTGAAGGACGCCTACTTCGAGGCTCACCCGCGTGCCCATGCGCGGCGGGGGGACACGCTTCACTGATAGGAAGCGCTCGCGCCCAGGATGGGAAGAGCAGCGCCGCACGCTCTTGCGCGCCGGTGGCCGCCCCCTATGCTGGGACGCTGCATGCCCGAGCTTCCTGAGGTCGAGACGATCAAGCGCCAGCTGGCGCCGTTGGTGGAGGGACGCACGCTCGAGCGGGTGAGGATTCTCGACGAGCGCTGGTGCCGGCCGTTGGCTCCGGGAGAGATGACCGACGCGCTCGAAGGCAGGATGGTTGAGAAGCTCAGACGGCGCGGCAAGTACCTGCTGTGGGGCCTCAGCGAAGATGTCTACCTGGCCCAACACCTGCGTATGACGGGGACCATTCTGTGCAACCCCGGTCCGGGGCACACACACGTACGGGTTCAGATCGAGTTGGACGACGGGACGGGGCTTCAGATCGTCGATCCGCGCCGCTTCGGCACCGGCGAGCTGCTGCTCGGAGACGACGCTCTCGAGGAGTTCTTCGCGGCGCGCTTGGGGTTGGAGCCGCTTGACGAGCGCTTCAGCGCAGAGCACCTGCGCACCCTGGCGCATGGGCGCACGGCGCCGATCAAGGCGTTTTTGCTCGACCAGCGCCGTGTGGCAGGCGTCGGCAACATCTACGCCGACGAGGCCTTGCACCGAGCGGGAATCCATCCGCGCCGACCTGCGGGACGCATGAGCGCAGATCAGTACGAGCGATTGCGCGAGGCTGTCGTCTGGGCGCTCGAAGCCGGCATCGAGGCGCGGGGAGCGACGATCGACGATTTCCGCCACGTCGACGGCGTCTGGGGCTCCTTTCAGGATCGCTTCCAGGTGCACAGGCGCGAGGGCGAGCCGTGCGTGAGCTGTGGCACGACGATCGTGAAGATGGTGGTGGCCGGTCGGGGAACCTATGTGTGCGAGAACTGCCAGCCGCCTCCGCGTTCTCGCCGGAGCGCCTCTCGCTGATCATTGGGATTTGATGCGTGCCGCTCCGGGGATGGATGGCATGTTCCAAAGCACCCGATGCCCCCCGCGCGCGCAGGGGGAGTGGCTTTTTCGATCAGGCGGCCAGCAGCTCGTCCAGACGGCCGCTCTGGACCGCGCTGAGCGTCTCTGAGAAGCCGCCGAGCAGCTCGTCGCCCACGAGCACCTGCGGGAAGGTCATCATGCCGGTGCGCCCGGCGAGCTCGACACGCCCGGCGGCGTCCTTTGACAGGTTGACCTCCGAGAACTCGAGTCCGCGCGCCTTCAACAGGCCCTTCACACGCGCGCAGAACGAGCAGGGCTCGGTCGTGTAGACGGTTATCAGCCTGGTATCGCTCATTACTTCATTAAGTATAGAAAGGCGCAACGGGCTTTGGCCCGGCCAGCGGCGGCGGTTGGTGAGGACCACCGATGTGTCTTGGCTGGCGCCGGAAAGGATCTTAGACTCGGAGGGCATGTCCGGGCTGGTAAAGACCGAAGCGGTGGTGTTGCGCTCGATGCGATACGGCGAGGCCGACCGCATCCTGCATGTATACACACCCAACCGCGGCCGCGTGAGCGCGATCGCAAAGGGGGTGCGCCGCGCTCGCAGCCGCTTCGGCGGGCGCCTCGAGCCGTTCTTCCGTCTGCGGATCGAGCTGCACGAAGGACGCGGCGAGCTCTTGACCGTGACCGGCGCGCAGACCGTGGAGGGCCACTCGGGCCTGCGCGGCGATGCCGGCGCACTTGACGCGGCCGCCCGCGCCTGCGACGCGGTGGGACGACTGTTTGAGACCTCAGAGCCACACCCAGGCGTGTTCAACTTGCTCTGCAGAAAGCTCTCGCTGCTCGATGGGGACCCCGCGCAAGCGACGCGCGCGAGCGCGCTTGCCTTTCGCCTGAAGCTGCTTGTCGCCGCCGGCATCGCGCCGCAGTTGGGAGCGTGCGCCTGCTGCGGCGAGCGCGAGCACCTGATCGGCTTCTCCGGTGCCGCCGGAGGAGTGGTATGCAGCTCTTGTGAGGCGGCGGCGTTTCCGTTGAACCAGCAGGCGCACATGTTCATGGCAGAGGCGCTTGGGAGTCCTCTGAGCGAGGCGCCCGAGGGGGAGGAGCGAATGCTGGGGCAGGTCGAGCGGGCCGTCTCGGAGATGCTCGAGCACCATGCGCACATACGGCTGATGCCGGCGAGCGCTCGCAGGGCAAGGCGATCGCCGCTCACACAGGAGCAACCGCAGGCGCTGCCACAATCGGTTGCGTGACCAGCACGGGCGACACCCAGGCCGTAGCCGCGGCCTTTGCAGAGCGCCGCCGAGCGCTCGAGGCTGGCGAGCTCTCGCCGTTTGCCGCTCGCTCCTATCCGGCGTATCGGGCACGGGCCGAGGAGGATTGTGGCCTGCGCACTCCCTTTCAGCGCGATCGCGACAGGATCGTGCACTGCAAGGCGTTCAGGCGTCTGACCCACAAGACACAGGTGTTCGTGGCCCCTCTGGGGGATCACTACCGCACGCGTTTGACTCATACGCTCGAGGTGACGACGATCTCGCGCACGGTCGCCCGCGCACTTGCCCTCAACGAGGATCTGGTCGAGGCGGTCGGGCTCGGCCACGACCTCGGACATCCGCCGTTCGGGCATATCGGCGAGGAAGCGCTGGACGCATGCTCGAGAGAGCGCTTCGGGCGCGAGTTCCGCCACTACGATCATTCTCTACGCGTTGTCGACCGGTTGGAGCGCGACGGCGCCGGGCTGAACCTGACCGAGCAAGTACGCGATGGGATCGCCTGCCATTCCTCTCGGGCTCCGCTGCCGAAGACGCTCGAGGGTCGGATCGTGCGCGTGATCGATCGCGTCGCCTACATAAACCACGACATCGACGACGCGATGCGCGCCGGGCTGCTGCGCGAGGAGGAGTTGCCGGAGCAGCCGATCGCCGTGCTCGGCGCGAGCGGATCGCAGCGGATCGACGCGCTCGTGCACGACATGGTCGAGCATTCCGCCAAGGCAGGAGACATCGTGCAAGGACCCGTTGCCGGGGCGGCGATGGCGGAGCTGCGCAAGTTCATGTTCGAGCGCGTGTACCTGGGTGAGGCGGTGCGCGCGGAGCACGCCCGTATCTCAAACGTCGTGCGCAAGCTGTTCGAGCACTACGTGGAGCGTCCTGAGCTGTTGCCGAGCGACGACGCCGCCGACGGCGCCGACCCTGTTCTCCGCGCCGCCACTGACGGCGATGCGGACAGTCTCACGGGTGGATCCGCCACGCCCGGTGACGATGTTGCCCAGCGTGTGACCGACTACGTAGCAGGCATGACCGACCGCTACTGCATCCGCCAGTACACCGATTTGGAAGTCCCACGCGTGTTCGCACGTTGAGGAGCGCCTGGCGTGGGACAGTTGGGAGGGGGAATGGAGGACAACAGTGGGCGTCGCGAAGGGCTAGCGTAGGCCCCGATGGCCAGATACACACCTGAGACCCGCGATCGCGTGCGCGATGCGATCGATTTCGTCGAGCTGGTCGGCACTCGCACCGAGCTGCGCCGCGCCGGGCCGCGCAGCTATGAGGGATTGTGCCCGTTCCACGACGAGCGCACGCCCTCCTTCAGCGTAGAGCCCGTCGAGAAGGTCTATTACTGCTTCGGCTGCCAGGCCTCCGGAGATGTGTTCACGTTCGTGCAGGAGACCGAGGGCGTCGATTTCAAGGGGGCGCTCGAGCTGCTGGCCGACCGGGCCGGGGTCGAGCTCCAGTTGGAGCGGGAGGATCCCCGAGAAGCCCAACGGCGGGCACGTCGCGAGCGGCTGCTGGAGCTGCTGACGCGCACATCCTCCTATTACGAGCGCTACCTGTGGGAGTCCACGGAGGCCGCGGGCGCTCGAAGCTATCTGGATGAGCGCGGCTTGGGGGAGGCGATCCTGAAGGAGTTCCGCGTCGGCTACGCGCCGAGCGCCTGGGATCGTGTGCTGCTCGCCTCGCGGCGCGGCGGCTTCTCAGAGGCGGAGCTGTACGAGACAGGCTTGGCGCAGCGCTCGCAGGAGCGGCGCGGCCTGTACGACCGCTTCCGCTCGCGCATCATGTTCCCGCTTGCCGACATGCGCGGCCGCGTGCTCGGTTTCGGCGCGCGCGCGATGCGCGATGGGCAACGACCGAAGTACCTGAACACCTCAGACAACGACGTCTACCACAAGGGCCGTCACCTCTACGGCGCCGATCTCGCCCGTGTGGCGGCGACGAAGGCAGGCGCGGTGATCCTGTGTGAGGGCTACACGGACGTGATCGCCCTGCACCAGGCCGGCTTCAAGAACACGGTGGGCCTGATGGGCACGGCCCTGACCGACGAGCAGGTTGGCGAGCTTGGACGTCTGGCCCAGACGGTGCTGCTGGCACTCGATGCCGACAGCGCCGGCCAGGAGGCGATGCTGAAGGCCTCGCGGCTTGCCGCGCGGCGCAAGCTGGAGCTGCGTGTCGTCGAGCTGCCGCCCGGGGCAGATCCCGCGGAGCTGGTGCAGCAGGGCGGGGCGGAGGCGATCGCCTCCGCCGTGGAGCAGGCGGTGCCGTTCGTGCGCTTTCGTGTCGAGCGGGCGCTCGCGAGCGGCGACGATTCGAGCCCCGAGGGGCGCGACCGCATGATCGCCGAGCTGCGGCCTGTGTTCGAGACGCTGCCGCCGAGCGCGATGCGGATGGAGCTCACACGGCTTGTTTCTGGGCGTCTTGGCTTGAGCGAGGGCCTGGCTGAGACGCTGCTGGCCGGTGGCGCCCGTCAGGCCCCGGCACGTGAACGCTCTGTGTCGAGCGGCAGCGCCCGCAATGGTGGTAGCGAGCGCTCAGCAGACAATGCTGCGCGCGCCGACAAGGTGCTCTCGGGGCGCGCCGACACCGAGCGCGCTTTTTTGGCGCTCTGCATCTCAACACCCCAGTACGGAGAGCCGGCGCTCGCAGAAGTGGATCTGGACGGCGTGTTCACGAGCGAGCTGATGCGTCGCGCTGCCGCACACCTGAAGGCCGAGCATTTGGGCGAGCCACTCAAAGACGTCGACGCCGAGGACCGCGAGCTGGTCGGCTTGCTCGCGGAGCTGACGGTCGAAGCCGGGCGCTGGCCGGTGTCGGCTCGCTCCACCAAGCCACCGATGCTCGAGGTGCAACAGTTGCAGCTGCAGCTTGCGTGGATCGACCGGCGCATTCACACGGCCCGCGCGCAGGGAGTTGGCGAGGTGAGCGACTTGGCGAGGTTGCGCGGAGAGGTCAAGCAGGAGTTCGACCGGGCGCAGGAGCGGGCGCTGGCGGAGTCGGGGCCGGAGGGGTAGGACTGGTGGCCGGCTTGTGCGAGCTCTCGGCGCGCGGATGCGTCGGGCCCTGACGAACGTTTGTTTGTAGTTTTCCGTCCGATCCATAGTAGACAATACAGTGCATGGATCGTGAATCTTTGGAGCGGATGTTGGGTGAGGGGCTGTCGCTTGCAGAGATCGGCATGCGAGTCGGCCGGCATGAAGCGACGGTCGCCTATTGGATGAAGAAGCACGGGTTTGCGGCGGTCAACCAACAGAAGCATGCGACGCGCGGGGGGCTCGACCGCCACGAGCTCGAGATGATGGTCGCCTCCGGCGCGTCAATCGCAGACATAGCCGAAGCAGTAGAACGAAGCAAGGGAACTGTTCGTCACTGGTTGAAAGAGTACGGTCTGACAACCAGCGCAGCCAAGATCCGCCAGGAAAATCGCCGCCAGTCCGACGACGCCGGAGATGTTGTGATGAGGGAGTGTCTTCGTCATGGCCTCACTGAGTTCAGGAGGCGGTCGCCAAGCGGGTACCGTTGTTTGAAGTGCCGATCTGATGCGGTCACCGAACGGCGCCGGCGAGTCAAGCGGATTCTTGTTGGCGAAGCCGGTGGCGTCTGTTCAATATGTGGCTACCGGCGCTGCATCGCGGCGCTTGAGTTCCATCACCTAGACCCGTGCAGTAAGCGCTTTTCGCTCAGTCATCGCGGCGTAACCCGCTCGATCGCCCGGGCACGAGCTGAGGCAAGCAAGTGTGT
The DNA here is from genome assembly GCA_036510155.1 of Solirubrobacteraceae bacterium. GTDB lineage: Bacteria > Actinomycetota > Thermoleophilia > Solirubrobacterales > Solirubrobacteraceae > Palsa-744. Next base: position 7,320 of record DATCEK010000108.1, read on the forward strand.
CCTCCTTTGCGCCAACTGCCATGTGGAGGTGGAGGCTGGAATTGCCACCGTTACCGCTGACGGCGATGCTGGATAGAATGGTTGGCGCTTCCTGGAGACCATCCGGGGTAGCACGATCCGGGGTAGCTCAACTGGCAGATGCGCTCGACTGTTAATCGAGAGGTTGTGGGTTCGACTCCCACCCCCGGAGCCTTAAGCATCCCTCCGCTCCTGACGGGAACCGTTCCCAGAGCTTCTCTAGCGGCGTGCAGACAGAACAGTTGCCGTACTAGGGGGCGAGCCCTGAGCTTCCGCAAGCCGCTCGATACGCGCCGCGGCCCGAGCGCCGGCATCGTGCTTTGCTGCCCAAGCCGCAAGCTCTCTGGCGCGCGCCCGGATTGAGGGGTCGTCAAGCGTGAGCTCGACCGCGTGTCGAAGCGGTCGGGGGGAGATGAAGCGACGCGGCAAACGTGCTCCTGCACCTGCCCAGACGAGACGCGCCGCGTTCTCGTTCATGTCGCCGGCGACCGGACAGGCAACAACCGGAACACCCAGGGAGAGCGCGCGGACGAGTGTGCCGTGACCGGCATGGCAGACAATCGCGTCGCAGTGGGGGAGGGTGCGGGCGTAGGACACCCAGTCCACGACGGTCGTGTTCTCGGGAACTGGGAGGGGGCGCGAGGGCAGGCGCCGGTTGTAGGTCGCCAATACACGCACAGGGGCGTCCGCGAGGCCGCGCAACGCGGCGTGAAGCAGGCGGTGATCTGGGTCTTGGGAGGTGGAGGGGGCGACGAGTACCAGCGGGGCGTCTCCTGGCGGAAGTAGGACCTCCTGTGCCGGCGGCTCCCACATCAGCGGACCGACGACCTGGACATGCGCAGGCCAGGGCCGGGGATACTCGAGCTGGGGGAAGGTGGCCAGGAGCGCCAGTTCCCGGCTGGTGCCTCCGTGCGGATGCGACAGGGCAGGCAGGCCGACCTGCTCGCGTGTGTGGTTGAGCGCCAGGCGCCCACTCTCCAGGCCGCGACGCACGGGCAGATGAGCGCGCTCCCAGAAAGCACGACCAAGCGCGGTGCGCGGCAGGCGAGCGCCGAAGGAGTAGATCGGAAAGCCCGGGCCGGCCTCAGGGAACACGTGGGGGACGAGTGTCGCTCGCGGGATGCCGAGCAGCTCGGCCGCGAGCGACGGTCCCAAGGTGAGGATGTCGTGGACGACTACATCGGGTTTTAGCTCGCGCACCAGCGGCAGCGTGTCGCGCGTTGCGTAGACGACCGCCTCATAGAAGTCGAGCGGGTGATCGCCGACCGGAAACGCGCTGTACTCGGGGGCCGGGGTGAAGGTGATGCCCTCGGCCTCGACCGGCGCCCGCCAGCGCTCCCACGTCTGCAGTGTCACGTCGTGTCCGCGGGCGAGGAGCGCGCGCCCGAGCGCGATCATCGGAAATGCGTGCCCAGGGTCGCCAAAGGCGCCGAGCAGCAAACGTCGCTGCCGTGAGGCTGGTTGCCAGCTGTCGTCTCCTATGGCGGGATGGGCGGGGGAGATGGGCATTGCGTCAGGACGGTGGGCGGCGGGCAATGCGTCCGCAGCTGGAGTTGTGCTAGGCGGCGAGCTCGGCCACGAGACGCAATTGCTCCAGGCGATCGTCCTTGTTGAAAGCGATCGGGGTCAACCCGAGCGTGCCGACGCCCGCGTCGCGATATATGGCGAGGCGCTCCTTGACGACATCCTTTGGGCCACAGAGCGAGACCATGTCGATCAGGGCATCGGGGATCGCCGCCATCGCCTCCTCGCGCTTGCCTTCCAAATAGAAGTCCTGGATGACTTTCGCCTGCTCCTCGAAGCCGTAGCGGCACACGAGGTTGTTGTAGAAGTTCTGCTTGCGCGAGCCCATGCCGCCCACGTAGAGCGCGATGAACGGCCGCATCGCGTCACGCGCGACGGGAAGGTCGTCGGTGACGAACACGTTGACGGTGGGGGCGATGTCGAAGTGCTCGAGCGAGCGCCCGGATCGATCGGCGCCTTCCTGCAAGAGGGGGCGCAGCTCGGAGACGTGCTCGGGAGAGAACAACGTGGGGATCCAGCCGTCGGCGATCTCACCTGCCAGTGCGGTGTTCTTTGGGCCGATAGCCGCGAGATACACGGGAATGTGTTCCTGGACTGGGGCGATCGTGAGCTTCAAAGCCTTGCCCGGGCCGTCGGGCAACGGCAGCTCGAGCGTCTCGCCGTGGAACTCCAACCGTTCGCGCGCAAGCGCCTTGCGCACGACGGCGACGTACTCGCGCGTGCGCTGCAATTGCTTGGCGAAGCGCTGCCCGTGCCAGCCCTCGGCGACCTGCGGCCCGGAGGAGCCGATGCCTAGGATCATGCGCCCACCGGAGAGCTGGTCGATCGTGGCGGCGGTCATCGCGGTCATCGCGGGCGAGCGGCCTGGCATCTGAAAGATGCCTGAGCCCAGGCGGATCTTCGATGTCTGCCCAGCGAGCCAGGAGAGCACGGTCGCGGCGTCGGAACCATAGGCCTCGGCCGTCCAGACAGAGTCGTAGCCGAGCTTCTCGGCTTCCTGGACGATTTCCAATTGATCTTGGGAGCTGAGCCCGAGGCCCCAGTAGCCGATGTGTACGCCTAGCTTCATGTGCGTCCTTTCCTTTAGATGGCGTCTCCGGGACGCACGAACATCATCTCAGGAACGACACAGGCGGGGGAGACGCGCAGCAGATAGCGCACAGCCTCGGAGATGTCCTCGGGACGAATCATGTCCTCCGCTTTGACCTGGCCCTTGACGAAATCGGTCATCGGCGTGTCCACGAACGCCGGGCAGAGGGCTGTGGACTTGATGCCGGAGGAGCCCAGCTCCTTGTTCATCGCTTCGGTCCAGCCGACGACCGCGTGCTTGGTGGCCGAGTAGACCGACAGCCAGGCCTCGGCGCGCTTGCCCGAGATCGAGGCGGTGTTGACGACCAGCGTGTTGGAGTGCTCGGCCGCCGACTCCTTCAGCATCGAGATGCACTCGCGATAGAACAGGACGATCGAGCGCACGTTTACGTCGAGCTGCATGTCGAGGTACTTGGTCTGGATGTCTCCCACCGGAGCGCCGATGCCGACGCCAGCGTTGTTGACGAGCACATCGAGCCGGCCATAGCGCTCACGATGGGCCGCAACCACCTTCTGGATCTCGTTCTCATCAGAGAGGGCGGCAGGAACACCGAGAACGTCGAACCCGTCGGCTGCGATGCTGTCAACGGCTGCCTGAAGCTTCTCCGGCCTCCGGGCGGCCATCGTGACGCCATAGCCTTCTTCGGCGAGCATCCGCGCGATAGCCAAGCCGATCCCGCTCGATGCCCCCGTGACGATCGCTGCACGCGCTGCCATTGCCGCTCCTCTCGTTGGTTGACCGATGAATCAAACCATCCCGGGCGCGCAAGCGCAGGCAGCCGTCGCGCTGGTAGCTTCTGAGAAGTCGCGGGAAGCGCGACGCGGGCCCGTAGCTCAGTTGGTTAGAGCCGCCGACTCATAATCGGTTGGTCCCTGGTTCGAGTCCAGGCGGGCCCATTAAAGAATCCTCAGTAACCATGCGGGATTCGCGGTGTTGAGGGGCTCGGCTTGAGGTCGTTTGGGGGACAGATCGGCGGCTCGTGTGCCCATATGTGCCCAAACGAGACATCTAATTGGACCGTGCGATGCGCTTACAGGGCAAGCGAGCGAGTCTCGTCCTGTGCGGCGCGTAGGTTGTTGTAATGGCCACAACACCAGAGGAGCTTGCGCTCGAACTTTCCAACACATCGGTTCGAGCACAGGAACAGACCGAGACACAGCTTCGGGAGAAGGCAACCGCTGTTCTTGCGGCAGCGTCGATAGTCGTTCCCGTTGCCGCATTGGCGGTCGGTCATGGACCGGCTGGCGTGGCGATTCCGTTCGGTGTCGCTGCGGTGGCATACGCGCTTTGTGTGCGCGAGTGTGGCGCCGCTCTGCTTCCTCGCGGTGTTCATGTCGGCCTGCTCGGTGGCGAGCTGCTTGAGACGGCGAAGGCGAGCGGCGCCGACCTTCGACAGATGCAGGCTGCCGCAGCGGGCTATCTCGACAACGGCTACAAGCACAACCAGGTGATCCTCGAAGACGCCGCACGGCGCGCAACGCGGGCCATCGTCTTCTTGACGGCCGAGATACTTGCCTTGGCAGCCGCTTTGCTCGTTACACTTATCAATTGATGAGCGATACACCCCCTTCACCCAAGCCGCTCACATCGAATCCGATGCCGGCTACTCCGCCGCCGAACGTCATCGCGGTCGAGATTCGCGAAATCGCGAAACCGCGCCGCTAACAGCGACGCGGCCCTACTTGCGGTTTTCGGTCCTCTCGACGAGGATCCGAAGCGCTTGCTTCTCGTCCTCGCCGCGCCGCATCGATTGCCGGTAGACCCGCAATGAAAGCGCGGGATCGGTGTGTCCCATTTCATCCATGACGACTCCGGGATCTTCGCCGAGGGTGTAGAGGATGCTCGCGAAGGTGCGGCGCAGGGAGTGGGGGGTGAGTTTTTGTGGGAGCGGTGGCAGCCGATCTTTGGCGAGGTTCCCGTTGGCTCGCTCGACAGACGCCAAGAGGACGCGGGAGCGAATGTTTTCGCGGGAGGGACGACGACCGGTGCGCGTCGCGAACACGAACCCATCCGAGTCTTGATGGTCTGCGCGCATCGCCGACAGCAGGGGTCGCAGGGCGCCTCGGATCTTGACGCGGCGCAGTCCGGCGGGTGTCTTTGCCTCGCCTACGGTGAGCTATCCGGTGCTGAGGTCAACGTCAGACTAACGCAGCGAGCAAAGCTCACCGATCCGCAGACCCGCAAAGGTCAAGGTCGCGAGGATCGCCCGGCGCTGTACGTGCTTGCGATCCTCCCGCGCTTCCTCGTCGAGTTCGTGGGCGGCGTTCAACAGGGCGGCTATCTGTCCCGCCGTCTCCAAGTACGTTCGTATCGGTGGCCGCTCACGAACCTTGCGCCCGCGACCGCGCGCAGGATTGCGGCCGATCAGATCACGATCCGCTGCTGCTTCGAGGATCTGTGCAAGGAGCGTGATCGTCGCGTTGACCGACCTGGCCGACAGCGGGCGGGCCTCGGCGAGTTTGCTTGCGGCGTACTGCTCAACATCGGCAACCCCGAGTTCATCCAACCGCCGGTAGCCAAAGGCGGGCAGCAGATGACACTCAAGCTTCCAGCGATAGTCCGCGACAGTCTTCGGTCGCCACTCCCGCTCGTGAAGCGTCCACCAAGTCTCTGCGAACTCATGGAATGTCGGGATTACCGTCTCGACCGGGACATCCACGCGCTGTGGTGGTCGCTACAGCCACGCGCGACATCCGCCATGACAAAGCCAAGCTCGCGCTCGGCCTCCGCGCGAGAGACGACTCCCAGCGGCACCGTGTGCCGCCGGCCTCCCGCGCGGAAACGCAAGGTGCGGAGGACCCGGCCATCCTTGCTTTTGCGTTCAAGGATTTGCCCTGTCGCCGGACGAGGCATTACTCACGATCCCTCAGTCCATTGGCATTCAGGAATTCTTCGATTACACGAGCGTTGTGGGCGGCTGTGTCGCGTTGCCCCTTGACGTCGGCGTGTTCGCTCATGTAGTCGCGCTCGACCTCAAGGCGAGTGCGCATCGCCTTGGCGATTACCTCGCGATGAGGGTCAAGGTCGAGCGACAATGCCTCTTGGATGTCGGGCTCGCCCCACCCGAGGAGGTGGAGCACGGCTCTGTGGTCGTCGAGCAGCGCGAGCGGCTGCAAGAACAATTCGGGGTGCTTCTCCTTGTCCTGGGTGATGCTCGCCTCTTCGATTCGGCTGGCGGGCACGCCCAGTTCGCTGAGTAGGGCGGAGCGTAGGATCACTACGGCCTCGGCCGGGATGCGGGTGATGGTCATGTCGGTTCCTCCTTTGTCGGAGGCCTCGGGAACGGCTCTAGCGAGCGAGAGACCCAACCGGGGTCGGTTAGGGTGTCTGACGCGCCGGGAGTTGACGCTTCCGGTGCCACGCCCCCGGCCGTACCAGCGGTGCGGGGGCACTATTTTGGTTTGGGTCGAACAACTACAACCTGGTTGAAAGTACCAAGTGACCCGGACGGTATCTCGCGCAATGGACGACAAGACGACAGACACCGACGATGCGACGAACGACCACCGGGAGGTCGGTCGCGCTCTGCGTGCGTTGCGCCATCGAGCGTCGCTGACACAGGAAGCGCTGGCGGAGCGGTCGGGGATCGACGTGACGTACGTGTCCCAGGTCGAGAATGGCCGGCGTGGCGTGCGCTGGCATACCGTGATGCGACTCCTGAGAGGGCTGGGGATGAGCGTGAGCGACCTTGGCGCCGAGATCGACAGGCAGCAAGACAAGTAGATCGCGCGGCACTCGGACTCGCCACTGGTGATGGGCGCAAGCGGGCTCATGAGGCGTCTCGTGGTCGTACGGCGAGGACGCGGCCGACCGTGAGCGCGTGGTTTGTGAGCTTGCGATCACGGCGACGCGTCGGCAGGCGCTGTGCTGCGTTGGCGAAGTCAGCTCCAGACTGCTCCGAGATGGATCGCGCGATGAGCGTGCCGCGAACAATCCGTACGTCGAATCTGAGCCTGGCCTTTGGTCCGGTGCCGAGGCGAATGGGGTGTAGTTCGTTGGCGTGTTCGTAGATCCAGGAGCGCTCCACACCGAGTTCGGCAGCGAGGGTTGCAGCGTCCACAAAGCGACGAGAAGCGCTCTCGCGGTCGTCCGCGCGCAGCAGTTCGACGACTCGCTGCGCGAGCGCCTCGACGTGAGCGTTATCAGGCCCATCGGGAGTGAGTTCGGTGTCGAGATATGGGTGCGACCGCTTTTGATCTGACTTATCCATCTAGTGCTATTGACCGTGAGAACGCGAAAGCGGCCAAGCAATTTGTCTACAGCTCGTTCCTCCCGCAGCTTTCCGTCTTGTATTCCACCGCCGCTAGCAAGCTCTGAACGGACGGTCCGGCGGTCCCACTACGGACCCACAGCGCAGGTCGTCGCGATGCTCGCGGCGCTCCGAGGCGCCGTTGCAGACCAGATGCACAAGGTGCGATTGCTGTGTGACGACTGTGTGACGAAGTCGGTGGCCGCTTTGCGGTGCTCACGGTCAATAGCTATGTGATGAGCGCAGCAAGCATCCCGGCGACACGCGGCGGCGACTACGCCAGATATTTGGAGGGAAAGACCGTCGCTCCCGAGCGCGGCGACTACTACCTAACCCCCGACGGCGAGCTGACAGAGGCACCCGGACGATGGTTGGCAGACCCCAAGACGCTCGAAGCGCTCGGCATCGAACCCGAAGGACCAGCGAACGGTGAGGACTTCGTCGCGCTGATGGAAGGTCAGCATCCAGAGACGGGAGCGTGGTTGCGACGGGCTGGTCCTGATGGTGCTCGCGGAGGCGGGATCGATGGTGTGTTCAGCGCACCGAAGTCCGTCTCGACGGTTTGGGCGCTTGCCGATCCGTGGCAGCGAGAGCAGATCGAGCAAGCACACGCAAACGCCGTCGAGCAGACCGTCGCCTACATGCGCGAAAACGTCCCCCTCGTCCGCCGCCGCTATGGCGCCGAGGTGGTCGAGGAGCCTGCGAAGGATCTGATCGCAGTCGAGTACCGGCCCACGACCGCCCGTGGTGTCTCGGGCGCCGATGCTCCCGATCCGCAGCTACACAGCCATGTCGTCATCACGAGCGCTGTGCGTGCGGACGACCGGATTGTGGCTGTGGCGTCGCGGCCAGTGTTTCGCGCCGCTGGCGAGCTGGGCGCGTTCTACCGTTCCACGCTCGCGCAAGAACTCGCCGCACAGGGATATCCGATCGAAGGAGGGACCGGCAAGGACGGCAAGTATTTCGAGGTCGCCGGTGTCCCCGAGGCGTTGCGGGACGCTTTCTCGGGTCGTTCGCGTGAGGTCGTGCGTGCGGCGGACAGGTTCCGTGCCCGCTACGAGGCTGTCAGATCTTCTGTGTGTGGGGTTGGGTTTGTTTGGTTGTGGTTAGTAGGGGATTCTGTCTCCGAAGTGGATCTTCAGGGCTCGTATTGCTGAGGGCCAGCGCATCACTTTGACCCATTTTGCCTCGGCTCGCA
>DATCEK010000109.1:0-5267 GCA_036510155.1 Solirubrobacteraceae bacterium
GCCAAAGCCCTGCGAGGAGCGCGAGACCAGCTCGTAGCGCGCCGAGCCTGTCAAGCCATGGATCAAGCGACCGGCTGAGCTCGTGAGGCTCGCGTTGGCCAAGAGCACGCCGAACACGAGCGCCACCCCGATCGCGACACCACCGCCCGCAAGCAGCTCCGCGACCGGGTGCGCGCGCAGGCGCCGGCGATACAGGTACAGCAGCATGTCCAGGCGCACGCCGAAGATGCGCGGGTTCACAGCTCGCCCACCTCGACGCGGTGAGCGCCCCCGACCGGCTCCTCGCGGCCCCGCTCGGCACTCCTCGGCAACAGCGGCCCGACACCCCCCGCCACCGGTGAGACGGACTCGACCCGACCCTCGCGGCCCCGCTCGGCACTCCTCGGCGACAGCGGCCCGACACCCCCCGCCACGGGTGGGGCGGGCATGGCGGGCGCACCCTCACACAGGCGCCCGTCGCGCAGCGTCAGCACGCGGTTGACGAACGCGACCGCCTCGGGGTCGTGTGTGACAAGCACCCCGGGCATCGCCCGCTCGCCACAGATCTCGCGCAGAAGGGTGAGGATTTCGTGCGTGCGGGCTGAGTCCAGGTTGCCCGTTGGCTCGTCCGCCAGCAACAAGCTTGGTTCCGCGGCCAAGGCGCGCGCGATCGTGACCCGTTGGCGCTCGCCCATGGACAGATGCTCGGGGGTATGCTCGGCACGCCCCCCCAATCCCACCCTCTCGAGCCATGGAAGCGTTCGCTGCCTGGCTTCCCTGAGGCTGAAGCCCAGCACCGGCAGCTTGATCAGCGCGTTGTCAAGCGCGCTGGCTCCCGGGATCAGATGGAACTCTTGTGAGACGAGGCCCACCTCGTGGCGGCGATATTCCGCGGCTTCCCTCGCGGACAGTGAGGCGATGTCTCGCCCGCCGAAGAGGATGCTGCCGCTGTCAGGCGCGAGCAGCGCGGCGATCAGCATCAGCAGCGTCGACTTGCCCGAGCCGCTCGGACCGTACAAGGCCACCAGCTCGTCCGGCTCGATCCGCAGGCTCACCCCGTCGACCGCGCGCACCGTCTCATCACCACTGGAGTAGTGCTTGACCAGCTCGCACAGCTCGAGCGTGCCGGCGCTCACGAGCTCTCGATCGCACCGGCACGCCGGCGCGGGAACTCCACCACGGTTCCCCGATCCTCCGTCGAGCACAGTTCTCCCGCCGACAGCGACGCGAGCGACGCGATTCCCTGCAGGGCGCTGAGCTCCTCGGAGGCCACCAGCAGCGCGATCGAGCGCTCCCTGGCGACCTCGCGCAGCAGTGCGCAGAAGCGCTCGCGCTCCAGCAGGCTCGGCAGCGGTGCGGGCTCATCGACCGCGAGCAGGCGCGGTTCGCGCACCAGCGCGCGCGCCAACATCACTCGCGCGCGCGTGTCGGGTGCAAGCGACACCGTCATCTCCTCGGCGCTCGCGCCCGCCACGCCGGCACGGTCGAGCGCCTCGAGCGCGCGGCGCCGCGCCTCCCGCAGCGACAGGCCGGCGCTACCCGCCGACATGGCGACGTGGTCCATCACCGTCTCACCCGGGCTCGGCAGCCAACCGTCGACGCTCAGCAGCGCGATCGGGCCGCGCAGCAGGCGCGCCCGCTCGCCCCCGGACGTCGCCGCGAGCTCGCGACCCTCGAAGCGCACGCCGCCCCCATCGCACAGCTCGAGCCCGACGGCCAGGCGCAGCAGCGTCGACTTGCCCGAGCGCCGTTGCCCGTATATGCCAAGCGCGCTGCCTGCTTGCAGCTCGAAGCAGACGTCCTCGAGCACGACGCTCTCGCGCTCGCCTTCGCGCCGGTGCTTGTGGACGTTCGCGAACGACAGCAGCGGCGCGTGCACGCGCCTGTTGCTGAGGCTGCCAGGGCTCATGCCGCCCCTCGCCAAGACTGCCTGAGCTCATACCGTCGCATCCTGAGCACGCATGGTCGCGTGACCAACCGCCGACTTTCGCTCGAGCGTCGCGACAACAGCTTGTACGCCCCCTCTCGCACCGTTGCTCTCCTATGCCGCCCTGGCCGCATACTCGTCGATCCGCCGCAGCGTGCGGTTGACCCAGTCGAGCTCGGTTTGCAGCATCTGGTGGATGCCGTCGCGCGTGCAGTCCATGAACAGGGCGCCCCACGAGCCTGGCTCGCCGTCGCCAGGGCACATCATCGTCGCGAGCGTCAGGCATTCGCGGCGATGTTGGGCCAAGGCGGAGCGCAGACCCCGCACGTCCTGCTCGCGTGCCACGGCAAGCTTTGCATGCAGACCGAGGCGAAACGTCTCGCGTGGCAAGAGCGTTTCGATCCAGCGTGTGAGCGCCGCCGAGGTCAGATCGGTCGGGTGGTAGACGATGCGCGTGCCGGGGCGTTTGTCGCGACGCGGCTCTTCGCGAACTTCGATCAGGCCCTCGTCCAGCAGGTTCTGCAGCAGCCGGTAGACGTCGTTGGAGTCGATCCGCCACGTCTCACCGAGACGCACCGCGAGACGGTTGGCCAGCTCGCCGCCATGGCTGGGACGCTCCAGCACCAGGCCGAGCAGTGCGCCGCGTAGATGCGCGGAACGTCCCCGTATCCATTTGGCAGTCCCTGCCTTGCCCTCTACTGCTCCGACCATACGCCGCCTTGACTCTCCAAACATCGAAGACTCTCGAAAACATACCCCAGTTGGCGGTCATTGGCAAGGGGGGATATGATTGTCTTCAAACTGGCACTGGCTCGCCGATACAGCGGTATCATTCTCTACACAATCCCAAGGACCGGTCTCGGGGTTGCGCATCCGGGCGAGGAGCAGGGGGTCGCACGATGATTCGCAAAAAGACGCGCTTGCTTTGTCTGCCGACAATCCTGAGCGCGGGCGCGGTGCTCGCCGCTGCAACTGCGGGCCCCCATGCGGGCGCCACGGCATTTGCGCAGAACGCGCGCGCAACCTCGCCAACGCAGGCGGCGACCGCGGATGCCCTGGACCCTGCTGGGCACTACGCGCGAGCCCTCCGCGTCGATGACACCGGTCACCTGCATCTCCTCAAAGCATTCGGCTCGGTGCTGCTGGAGGAAGGCCCCGCCGGCGGCACTTTGCCCGGACTGGCGAAAGTCCATCTCCTTGTCGGCTCCACCGTCCTTGCCTCCTTCACGATCCAGACCAAATCCGGGACGATTTACGGCAGCGGACGTGCCGCTCTGCACTCCTCGGGCAGATATGCAAGCTTCGGCGGCTCGCTTTCGGTGAGCCGCGGCACGGGCAGCTACACGCACGCCCGCGGCAGCGGCAAGCTCTACGGGGTGATCGACCGCCGCACCAGCTCGCTCACGGTCCAGACTGTCGGCACACTGAGCTATTGAGCTGGTCTTGGTGTGCGGGCGACGCTCACGAGTGCTGCTGGTGAGCCTCTTCGTGTTGGCTTGCTCCTCCTCTGGGGTGCTTGCCTCGACAGCGGCGGCGGCGGCGGCGCCGGATGTCGAGCTCGCCGCCTCCTTCTCGCCCGAGCGCCTCGGCAAGGGCACGACGATCCATATCGGCTTCCACGTCGCCTACGCGAGCGGCGAGGCGCCGATCGCCGCGACCGCGATCCAGTTCTTTCTGCCCCCGGGCCTTGGAATCGCGACGAGCGAACTGGGGCTCGAGAACTGCCGGCCGGCACAGCTCGAATTGCTCGGGCCGGCGGCCTGCCCGCCGAACTCGCTGATGGGTCACGGCAGCGCCACCACAGCCGTGCCGTTCGGCTCGCGCTTCGTGACCGAGCACACGAGAGTCACGCTCTTCTCCGGCCCAGTGCAGAACAGCGATCCGCAACTGCTGTTCGTGACCGTCGGCGAATTTCCCGTCATCGCCGAAGTCATTTTCAGCGCGCTCGTCCTGCCCGCCGGGCCTCGCTTCGGCGGTCTGATCGAAACGAAGCTGCCGCTCGTGCCGAGCGTGCCCGAAGGACCCGATGTCGCCCTGCTCGGACTGCAGACGACCATCGGCCCGGCCGGGATCACATATCGCGAAGACATCGGCGGCCGGACCGTCGCCTTCCATCCTCGCGGCATCCTGCTGCCGAAAAGCTGCCCGCGCGGTGGCTTTCCCTTCGCGGTGCATCTCAGTTTCAGCGGCGGCGCCGGCGCGGGCACTGGCGCGACGGTGCCTTGCCCCGGCAATTCTGCTCATCGCCACCACCGCTAGCCTCGGCCGCCTCCGACACCATGACCAGGCCCTCCCGCCCGCCGGCTTCCCGACTGAGCCTCGGCCGCCTCCGCCGTCATGACCAGGACCTCCGCCCGCCGGCTTCCCGACTGAGGCTCGGCCGCGCCCGGCGTCATGACTGACTTGCCTGTACTTGGTGGGACAATCGGCGCTCCTCGACCCCTGCATCTGGTATCAATCTGAGCGTAGCTTCGAATCGTTAGGGAGATATGCAAGGAGGCTTGTGGAAGTCCTGGTTGGGGGAGGTCGGGGCGGGGGTTGCTCCGACGAGGAGTCGCAAGGATCCTGGGGGGTCCGGAGATGAGTACTGGCACTGAGGGGCTGCTGGCGACCACGGATGCTTCGGTGGTCGATCTGGAGGAGGTGCGCACTGGGCTTGACGAGGGCGAGGAACATGGGTTTGCCTCAGCGCGCTTTGACGAGCTGCGCGAGGCTGAGCTCGACCTGACCGTCGATCCTAGCCTTGATTCTCTGCGCTTGTATCTGCATGCGATCGGCCGCGTGCCGCTGCTGAGCGCCGAGGAGGAGGTCTGTCTTGCCAAGCGCATCGAGCGTGGTGAGGTGGCGGCCAAGCAGCAGATGATCGAGGCCAATCTACGGCTCGTGGTGTCGATCGCCAAGGGCTATGTCGGGCGCGGTATGACCTTTCTCGATTTGATCCAGGAGGGCTCGCTCGGCCTGATCCGGGCTGTGGAGAAGTTCGACTACCGGCGCGGCTACAAGTTCTCGACTTATGCCACCTGGTGGATCCGCCAGGCGGTCACGCGCTCGATCGCCGACAAGGGCCGCACGATCCGGATTCCGGTGCACATGACCGAACGGCTCAATAACGTCGTCTACGCCGAGCGCGCGCTGATCCAGCGACTCGGCCGCGATCCCTCGGCGGCGGAGATCGCTGCCGAGCTCGAGTGCTCTACAGGCGAGGTGCGCGAGGTGCTGCGCATGGCCCAGCAGCCCGTGTCGCTCGAGAAGCCGATCGGCGATGAGGAAGATTCGGCGCTGGCGGATTTCGTGGAGGACGCGACGGCCGCCTCGCCCTTCGACCTGGCCGCGGAGGAGCTGCGCCGCCAGAGCATGGGGC
>DATCEK010000110.1:0-21544 GCA_036510155.1 Solirubrobacteraceae bacterium
TTGACCGTATGCCGGCTGATGGACAGCTCGAGGCCGATGGCGGCATTGTCCGCCCCCCTTACAAGTAGACGCAGCACGTCCTTCTCGCGCACGGTCAGCTCCAGCCCGTTCACGCTCGGGCGTGCCTGCTTGGCAGTATGGTGGTTGGAGCTCGCATGCCTGGTGAGCGCGCGCACCACTTCCCGAGAGAGCACGACGTGGCTACCGGCGATCTGGCGGATGCTGTCGATGAGCTCATCCGCGGGCGTGCTCTTGAGGAGGTAGCCGCAGGCGCCGGCGTCGAGCACATCGAGCACGTCGCCCTCCTCGAGCGCAGCGGTCAGGACGACCATGCGGACGCGCGGGCTTGTGGTCGCGATCTGGTGCAGCGCCTCGACGCCGGGGGTGTCGGACATGTCGAGATCGAGCACGATCAAGTCCGGCTCGAGCTCGCTCGCGAGCGCCACGGCTTCGACTCCGTCCTTGGCCTCGCCCACCACGTTGACGCCGGTGCTCTCGAGCATGTCGCGCAGACCTTCGCGAAAGAAGTGGTGGTCGTCGGCGAGGACGACACGTAGAGCGTTGCCCGAACTGTTCACACGCCGAACATAGTCGAATCGCGTGGCTGGTGCCGACTCGCAATCTCGAGGTTAGAGGTCCGCTCGAGGGGGCAAGAGTTCAGAAGCCCACTTGCGGCTCTCTACCTAGACGGTCACCTCTATATACGTGAGTGTGTCCAGTGTGGCTCTAAAAGGGTCAAGCGCTACACACGGTGGACCGAAACAAGTGAGCACATGGCCAAACCCATGCCCATCCCCGGCAGGAGGCAATGATGCTCAAGCTTCTATCCCGCTATTTCGCAGCGGCTCTACTACTGGTTGCCTTTGCCGCACCATCGGCGTCGGCGTCCAAAAATTCACATCATGCAACATCTCGTGCAGCTCATTCCCGCGTGGGGCGGCGAGCTGGGCGAAAGAAAACCAATCACAAGAGGACAGCCACGACGGTCCTCTCTCGCGTGGCGGCAACCATCTCCACTACGACGCTTCTCGGAGACAGCGCAGTTGAGGCACATGGCGACTACCTGAGAGCAGGTCATGCCAAGGCGTTCAGCTTTCAGGCCTCCATCTCCGGCAGCGGTGAGGTGGCGCATGTCTACCTGGCCGCTCGCAACTCGGCACGCACCGTGACTGTCGGCTTGTATAGCAATGTCGCCGGTAGCCCGGGAGAGCTGCTCGGCTCGGGCACCATCACAAGCGCCCAGAACGGCGCATGGAACACGGTATCGCTTACTCCGACCACCCTTGTAGGTGGCGGGACATACTGGCTTGCGGTACTTGGAGAGAACGGGACGCTCCGATTCAATGATCGCAGCAACGGTCCCTGTGTGAGTCAAGCAGACGCGCAGACAGGTCTCCCAGCGCTGGCTTCTTCTTGGAGCACGGGCGGGACTTCCTCGACTTGTCCGATTTCCGCATATGTGACCGGAACGAGCTTGGTCGTCGATCCGCCACCGCCGATCGAACCGGTCGAAGAAACCAAGCCCGTCGAAAAAACACCTCCGGTTGAAGAAAAACTCCCGGCGGCTCCTACCGCAGCATTTCTCTATACGCCGACTTCTCCGACCGTCGGCCAATCGGTCAACTTCAACGGGTCCGGCTCCGCCTGTGCTGACGGTCCCTGTAAGTATGAATGGTCCGATGACGGGTCAAGCGTACGCCCGAGTACCGTTCTGTGGCCGCTAGCAAGCGGGCAGACGATGTCGTTTACCTTCCACGAAGTAGGCACAAAGTATGTACGTCTCGTGGTAACCGATGCGGCAGGTAGAACTGCCACAGTCGAGCACAATGTCGCGGTGGCCGCGGAATCGGAATCAGCGCCACCGACAACGACCGCGCCGAGCGACATGACGTCACCACGCGTCAGCGGTACGGCCCAAGTCAAGCAAACGCTCACTGCCGGCAAGGGAACGTGGGCAGGCAGCACGCCGATGACCTACACCTACCAATGGCAGCGCGAAGGAACGACGAACATATCTGGCGCGACAGGCTCGACCTACGTGCCCGCAGCGGGAGACGTCGGGCACAAGCTCGACGTGGTCGTGACCGCCGACAACACCGCCGGCAAGGCGTCCGCATCCAGTCCACAGACGACGGCCGTAAGCAAAGAAGCAGTCAAAGAAGAACCGAAAGAAGAACCGAAAGAAGAACCGAAAGAAGTAACGAAAGAAGAAACCGGTAGTGCGACAAACTGCATAAAAGTGCCATCCGCGTGTGGCTATCCGGACGCGACCAACACAGGAGTACCGGCCGGCACGACGTTGAAAGCCCAATCGAACGACATCACAGTCAGCAGCCCCGGAGCGACAATCAAGGATGTCGCCCTGGAAGGCTCGATCAACGTCGAAGCCAACAATACGACGATCGAAGACGCCGAAGTGACGGTCAACGGAACACAAACATGCGGCAGCTCTTGTGGTGGCCGCGGAATCTGGATCAAGCCGGGTGTCACCGGGACCGTGATTCAGAACGTTTCCTGCCATGGTGGTGCTCTGTCCGGGGTCAACGTCACGCAGTACTGCGTCATGAGCAATGACTCGGCGACCACGATCAAGCAGCTGCACGCTTATAACTGCACCGAGTGTCTCGCTGGACCGATGAACCTGTCGAACTCGTTTATCAACGAGAGCGATGCGACGATCCCAGGCGAACACTACGAGGATCTCTACTACGGTGGTGGCGCCGGCGCGTTGATCATCAATCACAACACGATGCTCAATCAGCAGGGCCAAACGGCGGTCGTGTTCACCAGCGTAGATTTCGGTAACCAGACGACCCTTACCATCACAAACAATCTGATGGCGGGCGGTGGCTACATGATCTACGGCGGTGGAAGCGGTAGTGGCGGCAAAGTCGTAGGCCCTGTCACGATTACGGGCAACCGTTTCAGCCGTGAGTTCTACCCAAACGGTGGCTACTACGGCGTCGCCGCGTACATGAACGAAGCGGTCACAAGCTGGTCAGGCAACGTGTGGGATGAAACGCTGAAGAGCGTCGAAGGCTAATCAGCGATACCAAGGCTCAGCGGTTACGCAGTAGCCCCGCAGCCACAGCAGTAACGGAGGCGGCTCGAGTCCCGAGTCGCCTCCGTTTGCTTTTCCGTTTGTTTTGTGGTCCGCTCGGCCGACCCGTCGCCGTTATGCGGCGAGGATCACCGGCCCGAGGATCACTGGCCCGAGGATCACCGGCCCGACGATCACCCCCGGCGGCGAGGTGACCGCGCCGGCGACCGTCGTGGCCTCAGCAAAGCGCGACCTTGTCGCCATCGCCGACCTGAAGACGCATCGCGCGCGGCACCGAGAAGTCTCTGAACACGCGGGCCTCGCGGCCGACGATGCTCCCCACCAGCCGGCCCCCGACGTGAATCACGCTTGCGCCGGCGAACAGGATCGAGCGCTCGATCTCGGCGCCCTCGACGTGCACACGCTCGCCGATCGAGGTGTGCGGGCCGATGTAGGAGTCGATCACATGCGCACCGGCCCCGATGATGATCGGTCCACAGAGCACGCTGGAGCTCACCGAAGCGGCTGGGTCGATCAGCACGCGTCCTTCAAAACGGTTTCCGTCGCGCTGGGGAGGCGAGGCTTGGGGCTCGAGCTCGTCCAAAACCGCGCGGTTCATGTCGAGCAGGTCGATCGGATCGCCAAGAAACGCCCGCCACTCGCGCACGACGCGCACCTGCATGCGCGCGTTCTCACGGGCGATCAAACACTCGGCGAGGGTTCTCAGCTCGACCCCGGGGCTTGACGAGGGGTAGGCCAGATCGTCGAGTGCGCCAGCTCCAAGGACGCATACTCCGGCCATCCCGAGCGCCGAGTTGCTCGGATCGAGCTCGGCCACGCGAAGCACTTGCTGCGTGGATGGCCCCAAAGGTTCGGAGTTGCGAGCACCCTGCGCGACAAGCAGCACCACATCCGAGCTCTCCTCGTCCAAAACATCGAGGAAAGGTCGCAGCGGTTGACCCAATAGCCCGTCTGAGCGGTGCACGATCGTCGTCGCTGCGGCGGCGAAGCGCGCGAGCGAGCGCAGCGCGTCAGCAGGGTCGCCGTCAGCCTGGTGGGTGAGGAAGCGCACAGGCGGGCGCGGTTGGCTATCGCTCTCGATACAGATCGAGATCTCCTCGACCAACTCCGCGGGCGCGAGCACCGCCACCTCTTCTACGCCGGCGAGGGTCAACGCATCGAGTACATGGCTGACGATCGGTCGGTTGGCGATCCGCTGCAGCGAGGTTGTGCGGGTAGCATCGAGCCACGGTCCCGTGAAGCGGGCCGTTGGAGGGATCAGAATGACGCCCCTGACTTGCACCCATACAAAACGTTCGCAATAGCCCAGGGCTCGCGCGCGGATTTGAGATCCGCAAAAACGTCCATCCCATGCAGTAGCATTTGGAACAGTGCCTGAGTGTCAGCCAGCTGCCGCCGCGGCGGCACGGACGCGTGTGCTGCTGGCGATCGCGACGATGTTTGCCGTCACGATCGCTTCTTTTGGTTTGCTCGCACGCCCACAGGGCGTTTGGGCGAGTACTACAGCCACGCAGGCGCAGGCAAAGAAGAAGGCGTTGCGGAAGCAGACAAAGCTCACCCGCTGCGTCACGGTCAAGCTCAAACACGGCGCGGGCAAGGCCTCTAGCCATCGTTCGGCCAAAGGCAAGTCTGTGCTCTGCACGGTCTTTCATCTCCGTCCCAGGGCGCCGCAAGCGGTTGGGGGCGCCGTCGCGACCCTCGGCGCAGGGTCAAGCCCGGCGGTAGCAGGGGCCAATCCACCGGTGGTCCAGCTGGTTCCGCCAAACGAAGCGCCGGGTCCGCCAAGCAAAGAACTCCCCGGCAAAGAACCGACGAAAGAACCCACAAAAGAACCGCCGGGCAAAGAACCACCGGCCGGCCCGCTGCTTGGGAGCACGACGGTGCAGCCTCACGTCGACACCGATACCGCTGGCTCCGCCGAAGCCTTCCAATACAAGGCCGCGACCGGCGGAACCGTGAACAGTCTTGACCTTTACGTCGCCAGCGCAAGCACGGCGTCTTCGATCGTCGTCGGTCTCTACAGCAGCGCCTCGGGGCAGCCGGCAACGCTGCTGACCAGCGCAACTATCGAAGAACCAACCGCGAACGCGTGGAACGGCGTCGAAGTGCCCGCCGTCACCGTGACCGCCGGCTCGGAATATTGGCTGGCAGCCCTGGCCCCAAGCGGCAAGCTGGCTGTCGCGGACGTCGCAAGCGGCGGCGAACCGACGCTTGAAAGCAGGTCGCACTCGCTTGCGGAACTGCCCTCCTCATGGGGCGTTGGGGGTAGCGGAGCCTCCTACGAAAATTCTCCCGCGTCGTTCTACGCGTCCGGGACCAACCTCAGCAAAGGGCCGGAAGAACCCAAAGAACCCGCCAAAGAACCGACAGAAGAACCCAAAGAACCGGAAATACCGGCGGCAAGCTTCAGCTACAGCCCCGGGTCGCCCACGGTAGGTCAAACGGTCGCGTTCGATGCCTCCAAATCGACATGCCCGGGCGGACCCTGCACGTATGAATGGTCCAACGACGACGGGCCGAATCAGCCAATCCCGCCACAGACACGGCTGGGCAGCGGCGAGAACATCTCGCTGAGCTTCTCGACGGCGGGCATCCAGTACATCCGCCTGCTCGTCACGAACGTGCTGGGCCAGTCGGCCACCGTGGAGCACAACGTGACCGTCGCTCCCGAACCGCCGCCGCCACCACCGCCGAGCGCGCCAAGCAACACCGCGGCGCCGAAAATCAGTGGCACGGCTCAAGCCGGCCAGACCCTGACGGCGAGCAGCGGCAGCTGGTCGGGAACCACGCCGATCGGCTACACCTACCAGTGGCAGCAGGATGGCGCCACGAACATCGGGGCCGCGACCAGCTCGAGCTATGAACCGGTGGCAACTGACGTTGGGCACACGCTTGACGTAGTCGTGACCGCCAGCAACAGCGTCGGCAAAGCCTCAGCCACGAGCGCCCAGACCGCGGCCGTCGCCAAAGAAGCGACCGGCACTCAGCAGACCAACTGCATCAAAGTGCCTTCCGCCTGCGGGTATCCAGACGCCACCAACACGGGCGTCCCGGCCGGCACGGCCTTGAAAAGCGAATCGCAGAACATCACGGTCAACAAAGCGGGCACCGCGATCAAGGACATAGCGCTCGACGGCGAAATCAGCGTCGAAGCCAACAACACCACGATCGAAGACTCCGAAATCACCGTCGAAGGCACCCAGACGTGCGGTAAATCCTGTGGTGGACGCGGAATCTGGATCAAGCCCGGAGTCACCGGGACGGTCATAAAGAACGTCACCTGCCACGGCGCGGCCGCCACGGGGGTCAACGTCACGCAGTACTGCATCATGAGCAACGACTCCAACACCACGATCGAACACCTCCACGCCTACTACTGCACGGAGTGCCTGGCCGGAGCGATGGACCTCTCGGAATCGTTCATCGACGAGACGGGCGCCACGATCCCCGAAGAACACTACGAGGACATCTATTACGGCGGCGGCGCCGGCCCGCTGATCGTCAACCACAACACGATGCTCAACCCCAACGGCCAGACCGCGGTCGTCTTCGCGAGCGTCGACTTCGGCGACCAGACGACGCTCACCATCACCAACAACCTGATGGCCGGCGGCGGCTACATGATCTACGGCGGCGGCAGCGGTAGTGGCGGCAAAGTGCTCGGCCCAGTCACGGTCTCAGGCAATCGCTTCAGTCGCAAGTACTACCCCGAAGGCGGCTCATATGGAGTCGCCTCGTACTTCGAAAACTCTGTGACGACCTGGTCGGGCAACGTCTGGGACGAAACGCTCGAGTCGGTTCCGCCGCCGTGAAGGGGTAGCCCGCGCAGCAAGCACAAGCCGCGCAAAAAACTGTGTCGCTACCGCGCCAAGCGCTTGCGCCACCGCAGCGCGGCAAACATGCGCTCGCGCAGCTCACGGTGCACAAAGCGCCG
The DNA here is from genome assembly GCA_036510155.1 of Solirubrobacteraceae bacterium. Classification (GTDB taxonomy): domain Bacteria; phylum Actinomycetota; class Thermoleophilia; order Solirubrobacterales; family Solirubrobacteraceae; genus Palsa-744. The sequence goes on from DATCEK010000110.1 coordinate 6,996, forward strand.
GAAATCACGGTCCTCCACGCGCGGAACGCGACGTACCGCTGAGCGCAAATAGCCGTAGAGAAAGGCGATTCCAGAAAGCCCGCGCGGGCGCGAGAGCGCCAGCTTGAAGGCTCGCAAAGTCACCCAGGGAAGCGTGAAGTGCACGATGTAGGCGCACTCTCCGTGGCGAGCACGTCCCCTGAGCGTGCCGTCGGCGCTACCCCAAGGCCGATGGTGGTGGGCGATGAGCTCCGGATATGCGCGCGTGCGGTAGCCGCGCAGGCGCGCATAGGTCTCATCGATCGTGTCCCAGCCGAGCCGCTCCTGCATGCCGCCGACCGCCTGCAGACAGCTGCGCGAATAGCACTTCAAAGTGCCGGGCACATGGTGCTCGGAGGGAATGCCGACCACCTTCCAGCCGGTCCCGTGCGGATCGGGATCGGGGTCCGCATAGACGCCGCCGGCAAGGCCCAAAGTCGGGTCGCGCTCGAACTCGCCCAGCACCCGCTCGAAGTAGTTGGCCGGCAACTCGGTATCGCCGTCGAGCTTGGCTATATGAGTGAAGCCTTCCCAGTCGACGCTGTCAAGGCCTAGGTTGAAGGCGCGCGCCTCCGCGGCCGTGGCGAGACGATCGGGCACGGCGCCGATCTTCGGCAGCTTGGAGGTGTCGAGCACGTGCAGGAAGTCGATGCGCTCGCTCAGCTCGCCGAGAATCTCCTCGGTGCGGTCGGTGGAGCCGTCGTTGACGACGATCCAGAGATCCGGTGGGCGCGTCTGCTTGGCGACCGCCTGGGCGACGAGCCCCAGGTATGCCTCCTCGTTGCGGACAGGCGAGATCAACAGCAGGCGCTGGGGCGCCTGCTCTCTGGCCACGGGCGGGTTCTCGCCAGGCGCAGGCGTTTGACGCGTCTCGGGCGGTGTGTCGAGAGTGTCGGGAGGCATGGCATCTGCCCTGGGCGTCATGTCGAGAGTGTCGGGAGGCATCGCGTCTGCCCTGGGCGTCATGTCTGGAGGCATGGCATCTGCCCTGGGCGTCATGTCGAGAGCCTCAGCCGGCGTGTCGAGCGTCTCGGGCATCATCCAAGCAACGCGCAAGCGCTCATGCGCTTGCGGGGGCTCCAGTCTGAGAGGCGATTTGCACCGCCTCGCGGATCACACGCTCGATCGTCGCCCCGGCGTCCTGCCAAGACGTCCCAGCGACACTCGCGGCAGCCGTCTGCGCGGCCGCAGCCCGCTCCCCGGCGGGGCGCTCGACGAGCGCCGAGAGCGCGTTTGCCAAGTCGAAGGGCGTCGCCGGCGCATAGACGACCTCGGGGTTGTCGAGCACCATCCGGTTCTGCTCGGCGTCGTTGACCACGGGAATACACCCAGCCGCGAGCATCTCGTGGGGGGCCAGTGAGACATTCGTCGCCGAGAGAACGAGCCCGGCGATGCAACGGTTGTAGAGCGCGCTCAGCTCATCGGGGCCAAGCAGCCCGTGGTTGGTGGCAGCAAACGGCAGTCCGCGGGCGCGCTCGCCATACAGGTGGATGTCGACCTCGGGATGACGCTCGGCGAACAGGTCCAGCGTGGCAGAAGCGAGCTCGAACGCACGGCGCGGAGTGGAGGGCCGGGCATACAAGCAAATCCCGGTGCGCTGAGCGTGTGGATCCAGTCGGTAGCGCTCCAGATCGCAGCCGAAGTCAAAGGAGTCCGTGCTCATCCCGTACTCGCGCTCGAGCATCCCGGCAAGCCAGCGGCCGGCGGTCAACCCGTGGAAGCCGAATCGGTAGGTGGCCTCGGCAAGCAGGGCGTTGCTGCCGGCCGCGTAGAACAGGGGCTCATAGTCCTGCACCAGATACATGCGCGCTCCCTTAGCGGAAGACGTGAGCACCGGATAGGCCGTTTCCCAGGAGGTGGCGAAGATCGCGTGCGAATCGGCTATGCCTTCAGCAGCGTCGCGAATCTCGGCTTGCAGCGAAGGCCACCAGGCGCGCATCGTGCGGCGGTGCTGCTCGATCGACCAGCCATGGCGATCCTGCAGGTAGATCGTGCAGCGGTGTCCGGCATTCTCGAGGGCGCAGGCGAGTCGACTGATCGTGGTGAAGCCTCCGGCACCGGCGCTCTGAGGCACGCAAACCCAAGCCACCTCCAGCGGCTCTCCATCGCGCAGGGCAAGCGGCGCGGGCAAGTTCCAGCCGGTGCCGGCGATCTCCGCGGCTCGCACCAGATCTTCGCGGGCGACCGGCATGGGAATGCTGCCGGCGGGCGAGATCCGATCGGCAGCGCGTGCACGCACCCGTGTCGCAACGCCCGCATACCCTTCTGCCTGAAGCAGCCGGCGTGTCTGCAGCATGCGCTCGCGCACCGTGGGACGGCTCATGCATATTTAAACGCCGGTTGTCGGACCGAACTTGTATCGCGCCGGCTCGAGATGAGCGCGCTTGCAAGGGCCGTTCGGGAGAGTCCGGGGAGGGCCCATACAGAGGATGGCTGAGGCGACTACAACAACGGTTGCAAGCGGTCGCGTCCCTCGACCAGCAGCCGTCTGGCCAGCGGCCATGCTTTGCGCCGTGGCGCGGGGACCTGCAGGGGATCGAGCGGGCGCGCGGCCACCAGCTCCAAGTCGAGTTTGCCGGCGCCTACGCGCAGCGGTTCGGAGAGGCCTTCGCCGCGCGCGAAGCTCATGTGCAAGCGCGCGCCGCCTTCGCTCTCGCCCGGACGCTCACCGCTTGCCTCGTTTTCATCTGCGGGTTTGCGGTTGTGGCGCACCTCCCGCCAGCCAGCGCCTCCGAGCGGCTCCTGGGCAAGCACGCGCACCGTCTCGACGCCATCTGGGACTTCCACCGAGACGCGGCGGGCATGCATTTGCACGAGCAGCGTGTCGCCAAGCGCGCGAGTCGAGGAGGCGCCGCCGCCAACACGATCAAGTGGCCCCCAGCTCACCTCGCCCAGGTCGTTTATGTCGGCAGCTGCCTGCTCCAACAGGTCGAGCCCATCGGCGAAGTCGCCGTGGTGGCCGTGGAGGATCAGCGGCTGGCCGAGCAGCGCGCGGAAGACCAAGTCCTCCCGGGAGGCAGTCAACGCTTGGCGCGGCGCTACCGGAATGCCGCCTGCGACCAGCTCGGTGGGACGCCAGCCGGCCAGTGGCGTTGGCGCCGGCAGCCCGTCGCGCCAGGGGTAGGGCCGGCTGATGCAAGCAGCCTCGAAGCCAAGCCTGAACATCGCGCGCAACGCCTCCTCGGAGCAGACGCCGTGCGGCGGCGCCATCACGCGAGCGACGCTCAGCCCAGAGCGCCGCTCGAGCGCCGCGATCCGTCGCAGCGCCTGCGCCATCGCCGCCTGCGCCTGGCGGTCGCTGCCCAGTCCGGCGAGCTCGCACGCGACATGGTCGTTGCCGTGGATGAGCAGCGAGAGCGCCCTGGGGTTCTCGCGGATGCTCGCCACCGCGCGAGCGTCCACCCGCCAGCCGTCGAGCGGCACGGTCGCGAAAGCGAGGTGGTAGCCGTGGCGCGAGGCGTGTTCTGCCAGTTGGGGATACTTCAAGAAGCCGTAGGAAGGCCAGTGCAGGTTGGGATCGTCGATCACGAAAGCCGCGCGCAGCGGAGGCAGCCTCCACCCTTCGTCGCCGAGCAGCTGCCCGAGAAAGTGCAGCAACGGCAGTAGTCCCATGAAGGACCCGGGGCACAGATGGTCGCGCAAGCTCTGCCAGTCGCCCAGCTCGGCAAGCGGATAGAGGCTGCAGTGCAGCCGCTCCTCGCCCGACTGCCACCAGACGGCCTGCTCCTCGACGCGAGCAAGCACGTCCCGGGCGCTTTGCGGAGTGAGCGTAAGCTCGCCCGGTTGCGCATGCTCGACGACATTGCGGTCGCGCAGGGGCCTTGGCAGACGCCCGTCATCCGCCAGCGCCACGGTGGAGGATGAGGAGCTGTTGTGGGGGGGGATGGCGTGCCGGTCCTGCGCATCGGCTGAGCGCGAGCCATCGTGCCCGGCCTTTGACCGCGTGTCGTGCCCGGTGCTCAAGGGCGCGCCGTCCACGCTCGCGGACGGCGAGTGCGTGGGCCGATCGCCGCGTCGCTGCGCCAGCACCAGCCGCGGCAGGCGCTCGGGCGCCTCCTCAAAACGTGTGCCGTCGAGCACGAGCACGCCGTCGACTGTGCGGGGATCGCCACCTGGGTCGAGCTCGAAGCGCACAGGGTAGACGCGCTCCAGCCAGCCCAGCACCGCCGGACGCGCAGCCCCGCGCGGCCCAAGCACGCCCACCCGCACGCGCGGCTGCTCGAACTCCGCCTCCGCGTCGCTATGAAAGCCGGTCAAGTGGCCCCTCGTTCATATCTAGTGGTCGGTCAACAATCATTCGCGGCCAGCAACGGTAGGCGCTCAGTATCTCAGCGCATCGTGATCCTGCTGGAGAACTTCACCTATCCGCAGGACACGCGTGTGCGCAACGAGGCCGAGTCGCTTGCGGCGGCAGGCCATCGCGTGACCGTGCTTGCCCCGCGCGGCCCAGGCCAAAGCGCGCGCGAGCGGATCGAGGGCGTCGCGGTGCAGCGCTATCGCATCGTCTGGGCCGAGGGCTCACCGTGGTCATATCTCTTGGAGTACGGAATCGCCCACGCCCAACTGCTCGCACGCTCGCTGGTGGCGCTTGTGCGGGGCGCGGATGTCCTGCACTTCAACGGGCCTCCGGACACGCTGGCCATCGCCGGCTTGCTGGCACGGCTGGCGCGCCGCAAGGTTGTCTACGACATGCACGACTCCGCCCCAGAGCTGTTCGCGGCCAAGTTTGGCTCCTCGACGCTCGTGCGAGCGCTGCGTTTGGCGCAAAAGGCCGCGATCCGCTGTGCCAATCAGGTGATCGTCACCAACGAGACTCAGCGTCAGCTGGCGATAGCGCGCGGCCCACGCTCCCCAGAGGATGTGACAGTCGTGCGCAACGGCCCGCGCCTCAGCGAGTTTCCCGACCCGCCCGAGGCGCATGCGGGTTCGCTGGCGGCGCCGAAGCTCATCTACGTCGGCACGCTCGACGTGCAAGACGGAGTGCTCGAGCTGCCCGAGATCCTGAGCGCAGCGGCGCTACAGGCCGCACACCTGACGATCGTCGGCAAAGGCTCGGCCCTCGAGGAGCTACAGGCACGCTGTCGCGGAGCCGGAATCGAGGATCGCGTCACCTTCACAGGCCACGTGCCGCACGAGCGTGTCCCCGAGTTGATAGCCGAGGCCGACATAGGCATCGACCCAGCCCCAGGCACCGAGCTGAATCACGGTTCGACGATGATCAAGGTTGCCGAGTACATGGGTAGCGGCCGGCCGGTGGTGGCCTACGCATTGCGCGAGACGCGCCACACGGCAGGCGACGCGGCGCTATATGCCCCTTGCGGCGAGCCCGGTGCGTTCGTAGAGCTGATCGGCGAGCTCGCAAACGACGGCAAGCGCCGACTGCGGCTTGGACGCATGGCGCGTGAGCGCGCGATGGAGCTGACGTGGGAGCGCTCCGAGCTCGCGCTGCGCGCGGTTTACCAGCGCCTCGCCCAGTGACCTCGAGGCCCGGGGTTCCGAGTCGGGAAGCGTGTGCGGAGGCCTTTCGTCTGGGTCGTTGTGCAAAGGGGAAGCCTGACGGGGTCTCGAGCGAAGCGAAGTCCGGCGGGGCCTTTGCGCGCTGTGGCTCGAGCGCGACGGACGCCTCGCTCGTCTCTCTAGGCTTTGCGAGCGAAGGGTGGCTCACTCGTGCCCAGCACGACCCCGAGCGCACGCCGCTCGACGGCCGCCCGCGGGACCCAGCGTGGCCGCAGCTTGCCGGCGGCCGCCGCAAAGACGGCACGCAGCCCATGGCGCAGAGCAAGCGCAGCCTTGATCGCGCTCGCGTGAAGGTGCCCATAGTGCTTGCGCGCGAACAGGATCTTGGCGTAGCTGAGCTGGGCCGAGAGGTCGGCCCCCGGAGCGTGCCCGGTGTGATGGGTGACGCTCATGCCCGGCAGGTGGACAACCTTCCATCCGGCCCGGTGGAAGCGATAGCACCAGTCTGTCTCCTCGGAGTACAGAAAGAAGCGCTCGTCGAGCCCGCCAACCTGAGCGGCCGCCTCCGCGCGAGCGATCAGGAAAGCTCCGACCAGCCAGTCGGCAGCGGACTCCCGGCGATAGCAAGCGGGGTCGTGCTTCTCCTCACGCCAACCGCGCAGCGGCTTCAGGCGAGCCGCGCCAAGCGCCTCGCCGAGCGACAGCCAGGCCGAGGGAAAGCGCCGGATCGAATACTGCAACGACCCGTCGGGCGCGTTCTGCACGACGCTGGCGACGCCGATCTCCGGTTGTGCGTCGAGCGTGGCCACGAGCTCGTCGTAGCTGCCCTGGTCAGTCTCCACGTCGGGGTTGAGCAGCAGCACATAGCGTCCGCGCGCGCGGGCAAGACCAAGGTTGTTGGCCGCGGCAAAGCCGATGTTGGGCTCGCGTTGCACCGACATGTCCGGAAAGGCGTCTTCGATCGCCTGGGGCGTGCCGTCACCCGAGCCGCTGTCGATCAACAGCCACTCGACCGTGATCTCGCTGATCGCGGCAAGAGCCGAGCGCAGTGTCATCAGCGCCAGCTCGGGCCGGTTGTGCGTCACCACGATCACGCTGAGGTCGGGACGATTGGAGGTCTCGCTCGGGCTCATTCATCAAAAGCAACGGACCCGCCAGACGTTTCTCGCGCTGGACGATCCATGTCAGCACGGTCCAAGCGGCCATGCCGTTCAGCAGGCCGAGATACGTGTTCGGGTGTGGCTGAGTGTCAAGCGCGAGGGAGCAGGCCCACGCGAACTTCGCTCCACCCCAGCGCCCGCCCAGATGAGGAAGTTCTCGTGCCGCAAAAAACAGCGGGGTGTGATCGTTGCTTGCAGTGAGGACCAGAAGCAAGCGGTCTGGTGATGCGGCTTCACACGGACGTCGAGGCCGTCAAATGAGGACATTGTCACGGCCCTCTGGATTGCCCACGATGGGCTTTAGAGGTACGCAACCAAGCAGGAAGGACAGGCCAGATGGAGTTTGCGCTGATATTGCGAGAGCTGTCCAGGCGCCGAGCAGCACTCGGCGTTGGCGTCGTCGTAGCGTTGATCGCCGCGATTTTCAGCGTCTACCGCTTGACCTCCACGGGCCTCGAGGCGCGCTCGCTGCAGTATTCGAGCGCCAGCACCCAGGTGTTCGTGGACACCCCTTCCTCTGTCCTCGGCGATCTGCAGCCCTCCTTCGAACCGTTGCAAGCACGCGCGACGGTCTACGCCAACTTCATGGCAAGCCCGACATTCCTCGCCCTCGTCGGCGAGAAGTCCGGGATCCCGGGAAGCCAGATCTATGCCGCCGGCCCGGTCGACCCATCCGTGCCGCGCGTGGTCGAGGAGCCGACGGCGGTGCAGCGCAATGTGGAGATAACCGGAGAATCCACCCCGTACCGGTTGAACTTCAACGACGATCCCAACCTTCCGACGATCGGCATCTTTGCGCAAGCCCCCAATACACGCCAGGCGATGGCGCTTGCAAACGCCTCGGCCGCCGCCCTAGCTCAGTACGTGGCGACGCTCGCGAAAACCGGCAACACGCCGCCGGCACAGCGAGTCGTGATCCGCCAGCTGGGAAGTGCAAGCGGCGGAGTGGTAGACGGCGGCATCAGCAAGTCGATCGCCTTGCTGACATTCATCGTCGTCTTCTTCCTGTGGTGTGTCCTGGTGCTGGTAGGCGGACGCTTCGTCGAGAGCTGGCGTGCGACAGCCGACGTCTATGACGCTCGGCGCCCGTCCGGCAAAGACGAGAGCCAGGGCCGCCCTAGCAGCAATGGCGCGGCTCACGGCGATGAGCAGGCCGAAGAGGCAACGCTGGCCGCGCTGCGCTCGCCCTCACAACACAGAGACTGAACAGGGAGGCCTTGGGCCGATGAGCCGCAAGGACGACCAGCGCGACGCATTCCCCCACACACGGCGCCCGTTGCCGTGGATATTGGCCGCGTTCCTGGCGATGCTGTTCATCGTCCCGGTGGACTCCACCGAACTGAAGCTGAGCCTGCCAGTAGGCTCGGACATCGACCGCTTCGCGATCGTGGGCATGGTGATGGCGTGGGTCATCTTCGGCGGCGATCAGCGGGCTTTCCTGCGCACGCGGCGCTCCAAGCTGTACGTCGGCGCGGTGTGCGTTTTCCTAGGATTGGCGATCGCGAGCATCCTGCTCGGCGCCGGTCGGATCGTCAACGTCGGCGAGCTCAGCCTGGCAGAGAAGCGCTTCGGCCTGCTCGGTTCGTTCCTGGTCCTGTCCTGGTTCACGCTCACGGCGTTGCGCTATGAGGATTTGCGCGGCTTCTCGACTTACCTGATCGGCTTGGCCAGTTTCATGGCGCTCGGCATGATCGTCGAGCGCCACACCGGCTACAACATCTTCTACAACTGGAGCGCCAAGGTCCTCGACCCGATCGCCAAAGTCGCGCCGTCTCCGACCGTCATCCATCCGGCATTCGGCAGCGACGGCCGAGTGACGGTCGTCGGGCCGACGATTCACGGCTTGGCGGCAACGACGATGCTCGTACTGGTGATGCCGTTCGCGCTGATACGAATGTTCGACGCCAAGTCGCGCAGGTCGTGGTTGCTCAACGGGCTCGCATTCGTACTGATGCTCGCGGCGGCGGCCTCCACCGATCGCAAGACAGCTTTGCTCGTGCCGGTAGCGCTGGTGCTCTACATCGCCTGCTATCGCCCGCGCCAAGTCTTGAAGCTCGCGCCGATAGGTCTTGTGCTGCTGGTAGGCCTTGTGCACGTCGCATCCCCGGGCGCGCTGGGCACGATCTTCACGCCGACGGCAGGCTTCCAAAGCAGCTCGACAGAACATCGCCTGGGCGACTTCACCAACGTCGCACCGGACGTATACGCGCACCCGCTGTTCGGACGCGGCTTCGGCACGCTGGACTCCGACCTGGAGACCCAGTTCCGCATCAACGACGACGAGTACATCGACGAGATCTGGCAGGTCGGCGTCTTTGGCCTGATGGCATACATCTTCATGGTCCTCGCGCCGGTATTCACGGCAAGGAGAGCGATCCGTGGCCGAGATCCGAGCGTAGCGTCACTTGCGCTGGCATCCTCGGCGGGTTGTATCGCCTATCTGGTGGTCAGCGCCCTGTTCGACGCATTCTCGTTCCCGCAGGCCCCATACATGTTCTTCTTCATCGCCGCTTTCACGGTCATAGCCTCGGCAGGTCCGGAGGGCAACGTGCAACCGCTGCGCGAGCGCGTGCGGGGAATCGTCATACGCCCCGGCAACGGTTCCAAGCTTGGTATCCGACGTATCCCGCTCGTCAGCGGTTGGCTGCTGGTACGGGAACCCGGCTTGGCCTCTACCTCGGAGTCGGCCTACACTCATAGCGGCGCCGGCGACCAAGCTGGCTGAAGCTGCCGGTTGCTGTTTCGGGTGGGCTCAGAGCCTGTCGATGGCGCGGTGTAGGTCGCGACGGTCGATGACGCGTGCCACCAGGTAGCGCGCATCGGGCTCGTCGGCGAGTTCGCGGTAGAGCACTCGATGCTCACCGACTCGCAGACGGCGCCAAGGGGCATGTCCGGCCACGAGCTTGACGTCGAGGTTCGCGGCGTCTGTCCCCAACGCTTGGAATGCCTGTTGAACCCGCTTGCGAGTCTGGCGGTCCAAGCCCTTCAGGTCGCGGACCGCTCGGGGGCCGAGCTTGACGTCGTTCAGCGGGTCCGTCATCTACGACGATCCGCTTCCTGCGCGTAGACGCTATTGCCCAGCGTCTTGCGCGTCCAGCTCCGCGAACACATCGGCAGCGGAGCGCGCTTGGCCATGTGCATGAGCCTGATCGGCGGCGACCATGTCCTCGGCGAAGCTCGGGACCTTCGAGAGTAGGTAGTCCTCGAGATCCTGAGCATCGATCGGCACCAGGGCAGCGATAGGCTCGCCGTGTCGCGTGACAAGGGCGGTGTGCTTGGAATCGGCGACGTCGGCGACGACGCCACTTGTGTTGCGCTGTAGATCACGGATGCTGATAGTGCTCATCGGGCGCCCTCGGCCTTCCCCAGATAAATGTCAGACAAGTATATGTATAATACGTGGCAGCGTCAAGTCTCTGGCAGACCTTCTCAGCCCTCAACCAATACGCCCGAGTGCCTTGCCGGCAAACGAGGCGGCGATGGGACAGGGCGCCACGACGCTGAGGAAGCGCCCGGCACTCAACGGAACGATCAATGTTGGCGTGCCGGCCACGCCGCAATAGGCACTGTGGCCGGCGATGGTAAGCGTGATCCGGTCCCGCAGCTGCGATTGCGGCTTGACCGTCGAGAAGTGCAGGGACTGCACCGCAAGCGTGACCGGAGCCTTGGCGCCTTGGACGCTGTAGATGCAGGTCGGCCCTTGAGGCGCGTCCACAGGATTGCCGACAGGCTTGCCGACGATCGCCTGGGCCTCTTCGCGCGTGACAAGCGTGCAGGGATCGACGGTCTTCGCACCAGAGGCATTGATCTCGTCGTCGATGCTGTCCGAGGGCTTGCGTGCCTTCACCGGACTACTCTGGCTGGGAATGATCTTGCCGGCGCCCAGGGACCGTGGCACCGGACGAACGTCACGCGCCGTCTGCACAGGCGCATGCCCGTTATCGGCCGAAGCAGTGCCCGTAGTGCTCGAGGAGCTATTGCGCGAAGAGCCGCCGCACGCGCTCAGCAGCAGCGCAGCGACTCCGGCGAGCAGGACGCCTGTTCCCGTACGAGCAAGGCCGCTCGCAGGTTGGCGGCCACGGGGCGTCTCGACCGTGGCCTGAGTCGCGTGGCCCCGAGCCTTGCGGCTCTGAGTCGTGCGGACCCGCGCTCGCGCTCGAGGGCCGGGAAGCCCCGCGCCAGAGCCCGTGCTCACGAGCCCGGCGCGAACAGCACATCGACCCAGTAGTTCGCGGCGTTATAGCTGCTGCCCGGGAAGGTAGAACTCGTGGCGTATTCATAGACCCCGTTGGGGCTGATGCCGTTGGCGAGCGCTTCCAGTGGCGGGTTGCTGAGTCCGGCTGAGCTGAACGCGGCGGATGTCGCCGAGTAATGCCCGTTGGGAGCAAGGTAGCCGGCCACATAAGTCGTTCCGGCCGTGATCGGCACAGGTTCGGAGAACGTGACCTGCTGCCAGCCGGAGGCTGTTTCGTTTGTGAAGGTGGCGGAGGCGAGCAGCGTTCCGGTCGAGCTCCAGAGGCTGCCGATGTGCGTGCCGGTGTTGGCGGCAGCCTTGTAGAAGCGGATGCCTGTGACGGATCCGTTTACTTCGGAGTTGAACTTGACGCCGAGCTCGATCGAGTTGGGATCGTTCGCTTCAAGGGTTTCCGGTGTGGTGAAGTCGAAGATCGTGTTACGCGGTGTCACTATTTTCGACGCTTCCGACTGTGGCCCGGTACCGAGCGCGTTGCTCGCGGCGACCTTGAACGTGTAGGCGGTGCCGTTGGTCAGCCCGGTAATGACAGCGCTCTGCGCCGAGGCGCCGACGCTAACGGGCGTCTGCGCCGTCAAGCCGATGTATGGGGTGACCGTATAGCCGGTGATCGGGCTGCCATCGTTGTTCGGCACCGTCCAGCTCACCGACGCCTGCGCTGTCGCGGGACTCGCCGTGACGCCTTCGGGCGCTTCCGGCGCGCTGGCCGCGGACGGCGCGAACAGCACGTCCACCCAGTAGTTGGTCGAGTTGAAGCTGCTGCTGGGGAAGGTGGGTGTCGCGCTGTATGCGTACACACCATTGGCGCTCGTTTCATTAGCAAGCGCCTGCAGCGGCGGATTGCTGGTACCCAGTGGCGAGAACGCGGCGGAGGTGGCCGAGTAGTGCCCGTTGGGAGCGAGGTACCCGGCGACATAGGTGGTCCCAGCCTTGACGGCTACCGGGCTCGAGAACGTGACCTGCTGCCATCCGGAGGCGCTTTCGTTCGTGAAGGTTGCCGAGGCGAGCAGCGTGCCGGTTGAGCTCCAGAGGCTGCCGATGTGCGTGCCTGTGTTTGTCGCAGCCTTGTAGAAGCGGATGCCGGTGACCGTGCCTTTTTCCTGAGCGGTGAACTTGACGCCAAGCTCCACGGCACTGGTGTCACCGGAATCGACGATCGCGGGCGTGCCGAGTTCGAAGATCGTGTCCTGGGGCGTTGCCGCGGGAGACGCGGCCGAGACAGGACCAGTGCCGACCGAGTTGGTCGCGCTCACCTTGAAGGTGTAGGCGGTTCCGTTCGTCAGCCCGGTCAACGTGACCGAGTTGGCGGGCGCCGTCACGCTTACAGGCGTTTGTGCGGTCGAGCCGATATAGGGCGTCACGGTGTATTTGGTGATCGGACCGCCGCCTTCTTCGGCGGGAGTGGCCCAGCTCACCGAGGCCTGGCCTGAGGCGACCGCGGCGAACACGCCGGTGGGCGCCGTGGGCGGCCCGGTGGGCGGCGTGGGCGCAAAGGTCACATCGACGTAGTAGTTGGTCGAGTTGAAGCTGTTAGATGGGAAGGCGCTGGCCGACCCGTAGGCGTAGACACCGTTGGCGCTGGTTGTGTTGGCCAGTGCCTTCAGCGGCGGGTTGCTTACACCGGCGGACGCGAACGCGGCAGAAGTCGCCGAGTAGTGCCCGCTGGGAGCGAAATAGCCCGCGACATAGGTGGTGCCGGCGGTGATGCTCACCGCTTTGGCAAAGGTCACCTGCTGCCAGCCGGAGGCGGTCTCGCTGGTGAAGGTGGCGGAGGCGAGCAGCGATCCGGTGGAGCTCCAGAGGCTGCCAATGTGCGTGCCAGTGTTGGCGGCTGCCTTGTAGAAGCGGATGCCGGTGATCGAGCCGCCCTTTTCGGCGGTGAACTTGACCCCGAGCTCGACCGAGTTGCCGTCGCCCGAGTCGATCATGTTCGGCGTCGCGAAGTCGAAGATCGTGTCCTGCGGCGTCACGGCAGCCGAGGGCTGCGAGGCTTCGCTGGTACCCACGGCATTGGTTGCCGTGACCTTGAACGTATAGGTGGTCCCGTTGGAGAGCCCGGTGATCTTGGTCGAGGTGCTCGACGCGCTGACGTTGGTCGAGGGCTGCGCGGCCGAGCCGATGTAGGGGGTCACGGTGTAGCCGGTGAGCGGCGTGCCGCCTTCTTCGGTCGGCGCCGTCCAGTTCACGAGCGCCTGCGCGGTCGCCGCGCTCGCCGAGACGCTGCTCGGCGCTTCAGGCGCCACATAGGTTTGCGGCGTAACCTGGTTGGAGGCCGCCGACACAGGCCCTGACCCGTTGGGGTTTGAGGCCTGCACCTTGAACGTGTAGGCCGTGCCGGGCGTCAGTCCGGTGATGCGCGTGCTCAGCGCCGGGGGCGATCCATTCACCGTAGTCGGCGTCTGTGCGGCGCTACCGATGTAGGGCGTGACCGTGTAGCTGGTGACGATGCCGCCGGTAGTGGGTGCAGACCAGGAAATGCGCGCCGAGCCCGCGCCGGCGGTAGCGGTGACGCCGGTCACCTGTCCGGGAGGAGCGGCTGGCGAGAAGACGGGATCCACCCAGTAGTTGGTGCCGTTGTAGGTGCTGTTGGGGAAGCTCGAGGCCGTCGTGTAGGAGTACAGCCCGTTGCTCGTCGTGGCGCTGGCAGGAACAGCGTGCAGCGGCGGGCTGTTGAGCGTTTTCGGACCGGTCGGCGAGGGTGAGTAGAAGTAGTAGGAGTCGGCCGAGTAGTGGCCTTTGGGAGCAAGGTAGCCGACGACATAGGTGGTGTTCGGGGAGATCTGGACCGGTGTGGAGAAGTTGACCTGCTGCCAGCCCGAGGCAGTTTCAGATGCGAAGGTGGCGGATGCGAGCAGGGTCCCGGTGGAGCTCCAGAGGCTGCCGATGTGCGTGCCAGTGTTGGCAGCCGCCTTGTAGAAGCGCACGCCGGTGACGCTGCCGAAGACGTCAGAGGTGAACTTGAGTCCAACCTCGACAGATGAGCCGTCGCCGGAGTCCGGCGTGCCGGGGGTGAGCGCAGAGCCCCAGACCGAACATGGGCAGGACACGTTGACGGTGATGCCGGTGGACGGTTTCTCCAGGTTGGCGCTGTCGTCGACAGCGCGCGAGCGGATCGTCGTCGTGGGATTGCCATGCGCGGCCCAGGTATAGGACCATTTGATGGTCTGTTCGGCAGGCGTGGTGAGCGTCGCCGGGTGCCAGGTGGCGCCACCGTCGGTGGAGACTTCAACGCCGGCGACCACGCCGCCGCCGCTATCGGTCGCGCTGCCTGTGATCGTGACCGCGCTGCCGTCGGTGAGCGTCGCGTTCTGCGTTGGTGAGGTGATCGTGGAGGTGGGAGGAGTGGTGTCGGTTGACTTGGTCCCGGCCACGAGCCCGCTCGTCAACGATCCGGGCTGGACCCCCATTTCGGCGAACAGGTTGACGGTCGCCTGCTGCAGATTGGGGTCTGGCGCCGTTTTGGCAGGCTCGGTGCTGGGCGATTCCCAAGCGTTGAAGTTTGCAAGCCCCCAGGCCCATTGCACGGTCCCGGCGCCGAACACGAGCGCGCCGCTGGGCGCCTTGTAGAGCGTCAGGTGATGGGTGGCGGTCGTGTTTTCGGAGAGCCGGCTGCCGTAGTCGTTGAACGTTTGCAGCCCACTGACGGTCGTGGAGGAGAGATC
>DATCEK010000111.1:0-29214 GCA_036510155.1 Solirubrobacteraceae bacterium
CGGGGCGCATGCGCCCCGGTCCGAGTCGGCGCATGCGCCGACTCGCTCAAGAGGATTGTTCGTTTATCACCCGGTAGCGCAGGAACAGGAAGGAGTCGTGCTCTAGCGCCGCCGCCAACTCAAGTGTGAGTGGTGGATCGAACTGCGGCCCACTCACGATCCGCAGCGTCTCGCTCACCGCATCTCCGCCCGCCAGCTTTGGTGAGAGAGTCAGAAACAGCTCGTCGACGAGCCCATGCGCCAGCAATTGGGCGTTCAGGTGGGGTCCGCCCTCGCACAACAAGGTGCGCACGCCAAGACGTTCGTACAGCTCGGTCATTGCCCGTGGCAGATCGAGCTGGCCGCCGCGCGCGCTGCGCACATAGGAGATCTCGGCGCGGCAGTCCTGGGCCAGGCTCGCCTCAGAAGGTGTGAGGATCGCCACGTGCGTGCCTGGCTCTGAGAGCAGGGGAATCTCGCTGCCCAGGGCAAGACGCCCGGAGACTATGCACGCCAGCGGCTCCTCGGCAAGGCCACGCTCGCGCCGTATCTGTCGTCCGCGGTCGTCGCGAATCAGCCGTCCGTAACGCTCTGCGCGAACGGTGCCGGCGCCGGCCATGACCGCGTCCACCGCCGTACGCAGGCCGAACAGCAGCTCTTTGTCGGCGCGTCCTCCGAGCGGCCCTGAGCGCCCGCCCAGGGTCGCTCGACCGTCGGCGGTGGCGATCATGTTGAGCAGCAGGTACGGCCGCCGCCGCGGCTCGCCTGCGGCCGCCGCGATGAGCTGGAGCTCGTCCACGAACTGCTCGACAGTTGCCGGACTACCGGTCGGAAGAAGGCGCTCGAGGCTCAGCACGGCCTGCTCTGGCTGCTGCTCCGGATTGCTAGGCATATACCACTTGCTAACACATGGGCGGATCGACGTGCTACCGTCGTGCGGTCTGGCCGGCCAAAGAGACCGGCGAAAAGCAGTGCAGGCTCGCAGGTCGAAGCTCTAGCAGCATCCTCCGCGTAGCAGCACGCACATATGTGGAGGAAGTCACATGCCTACCGGCACAGTGAAGTGGTTCAGCGACGACAAGGGGTTCGGCTTCATCACCCCAGATGACGGCGACAAGGACTTGTTCGTACACCACACCGGGATCAACGGCGAAGGCTATCGCTCGCTCCAGGAGGGCACGAAGGTGTCCTATGACGCGGAGCAGGGCGACAAGGGCCCAAAGGCCGTAAACGTCACAACCGTCTGAGCCGCTGAAGCATTTGAGGCCGTTCGGCCTTGGCAGGGCCGATCCCGCCGGGAACGAGCGTCCATGACGGGATACGCCCAGAGTAGTAGCGAGCATGTCATCGGGGTCCTGCGGGACCCCGACAACGTTCGGGGCGCAAGGCGCACGCGCTCTGAGGCCGGCACGGGAAGCGAGCGGGTCGAGAAGGCCCTCGGCGCCGTCATGCTGATCCTGATCCTCGCGGGTTGCCTGCTGGTGGTGCTGGCCGCCGCGGACCGGCCCAGCCTGCTCGCGGCCACGAGCACAGGCCACTATTTCCCACATTGGATGGCGGGTCCGCTCGGCGGCCTGTGGCCGTCACTGACGCGCAGCACGGCCGGCCTGAAGTACCTGTTCAGCGCGCCGATCGTGCTCATGTATGTGAGCTATCTCCTCGCCCTGCGCTACGTGCCGCGCCTGCGCGCCCGCTGGGCGATAGCCGCCGTGGTGGCAGCCCACGTGATCATGTTTCTCTCCCCACCGCTGGCGCTGACCGACATCTTCAACTACATCAACTACGGGCGCATGGAGGCAGTCCACAACCTCAACCCGTACACGACCATCCCGGTGCTCGAGCCGCACAGCGACCCGAGCTATGCGCCAAGCAACTGGCATCAACTGCTCAGCCCATACGGCCCTTTGTTCACGCTGATGACGTTCGTGGTGGTCCCGCTCGGCATCGCGGCTTCCTTCTGGACGCTCAAGGGCCTGTTGATGCTGACAAGCCTTGGCGTCGTCTTCTTGGTATGGCGCGCGGCGCGACTGCTGGGCCGGGACCCAGTGGCCGCGATCGTCTTCGTCGGCCTCAACCCGATCGTGCTCATCTGGGGCCTCGGCGGCGATCACAACGACTTCCTGATGATGTTCTTCGCCGTGCTCGGCTTCTATTTGCTGCTGCAAGCAGGCTGCATGCCAGGCGCGCGCGGTCGCGAGGAGCCGGAGGGAGAGCTCGCGGGAGCAGTCGCCGGGCCGGATGCATCGACGCGCCAAGGAGCGGCTGTCTCGATTCCTTCGCGTGCCGAGACGCCAGAAGCGCCACTGTGGTCGCCGGCTCTGATCGCCGCCGGCGCCGCGTTCGTGGCCGCGATTGCGATCAAGGCTTCGGCGGGCATCCTGCTGCCGGTGGTGCTGGCCGGCCTGTTGAGCAGACGTCGCGATCTACTGCAGGTAGTGGTGGGTGTCGCGCTGGGCGCACTGGTCCTAGGCGTCGCCAGCGTGGCCGCGTTCGGCCCGCATTTCCCCGACCTTGCCACCCAGGGCCGCCTCGTCACGATGACCAGCCTGCCGAACCTGCTGGGATTGGCGCTCGGTCAGGGGGGAGAGACGACGACGATGCGCGTGCTGCTCAGCCTTGTGCTGGTCGCAGCGGTGGCGGCCTGCTCGCTGCTGGCATGGCGGCGGCGGGAGTCGATCACCGCCGCGGGTTGGGCGTCGATCGCGCTGCTCGTCACGCTCAGCTGGGTACTGCCATGGTATGTGCTGTGGCTGCTGCCGCTGGCGGCCCTCTCAAGCTCGCGCCGTTTGCGCATCGCCTCTGTGCTCGTGGGCGTCTACATGATCCTGGCGTGGGCTCCGGCCGGGGGCATCGCGCTCAACGCAATCGGCTTTCACCCGGAAAAGACGGCGCTCGGGCGCTTGCACCAGCGCTATGTCAAGGAACTTCTTTACTGAGGAGCGCCCGGGGGTGCGGTGGGTATTCGTAAATAGCGAAACGTTTCAAACGTAAACTGTTTCGGCGGTAAGGCTTCTCGAAAAGATGACTTACACCTGCCCTTCCCGCTCAGCTCTGGGCGGCCCCGGGTGGTCCGCTCACGCGCGACTCGCCGTCGGGGAGTCTTCCGTCGCGCCCAACGTAGCCGTCCTTGCCGCCTGCGCACAAATACGTGGCGTCGCCCTCGCCGACGTTGCGGACCTTGCGCAGCGTCGCGGCATCTACGCGCGCGGAGCCGCCCTCCTGCAGGCGATGCGTGCTGCCGTCGCCGAACTCCATCTCGATCGTGCCCTCGTGTACGAAATAGAGCTCCTCCTGGACGTCGTGGTAGTGACTCCCGGTCGCAAAGCCCGCCGGCATCGTGATCACGTTGACGCCGAAAGCGGTTACGCCCAGCCCCTTGCGCATCTTGCGAAAGCCGTAGCCCTCACCGAGCGCGTCGAGATCCTCGGCTACTGCGTAGCCCTCGCCCACGGTCACCTTGGGGTACTCGGATGCCTCCATCTGGATCTCCTTAGCTGTTCGTCAATGGTCTGCCACGACGCCGCCCTCGGGAAGGAGCGGCCTATCTTCGTTTGCCCAACGCAAAAGCCCGCCACGCATCGAAAGCGCCTGCGCGCCACCTGCCCGAAACGCCTGGGCGGCCATGTCCGAGCGCGCGCCCACGCGGCAGTAGAACACAACGGGACGCCCGCCTTCGATCTCCGCGGCTCGAGTCGATAGTTCCACCAGCGGTATGTGGCGCGAACCCTCGATGTAGCCCGCCTCGCGCTCGTAGGACTCGCGCACGTCGATCACCTGCAGATCGGGCTCGGCGCTCATCCACTCAGCCAGCTGCTCGGGGTCGATGTCCGTTTGTTTGGAGTCCACCGGTGCGCCCATCCTGGGGAGGGTATCGGTCCCGCCTTGGCGGCCGAAGCGGCGTCGCGCGCGCGGTAAGGCGGCGCGTTGCCGTGGGGACACAGCGCGGCGTCGTTCATCACGTCCATGACGCGCCACCCGAGCGGGGCCATTAGGATCAACACAATGCACGTGACCCTCAACGACACCTACACCATCCCGCAGGAGCACCTCGACTTCTGCGCCACGATCAAACAGATTGCCCAAGAGAAGATCGCGCCGCGCTCGGCGGAGATCGACGAGCAGGCCGAGTATCCCTGGGACATCCGCAAGGTGCTTGCCGAGCAGGACATCCTCGGGCTGCCTTTCCCGATCGAGTACGGCGGCACCGGCACAGGCACCCTGATGCTCAACATGGGGGTAGAGGAGATCGCAAAGGTCGATGCCGCCTGCGCGCTGATCCTGATGGTGCAAGAGCTCGGCACGCTGCCGATCCAGCTGTTCGGCTCCGAGGAGCTGAAGGCTCGTTTCCTGCCCAAGTGCGCCAGCGGCGAGTTCTCGCCGGCGTTCGCCCTGTCAGAGCCCGAAGCGGGCTCAGATCCGGCGGGTATGCAGACGACTGCGGTCTGGGACGGCTCAGGTGCTCCGGGCGAGGGCGACGGCGAATGGGTCATCAACGGCACCAAGAACTGGATCTCGAACCTCGGTATCGCCGACTTCTACATCACCTTCGCCGTCACCGATCGCGAAAGCAAACGAATCACGGCCTTTGTAGTGGAGGCCGACCGTCCCGGTTTCAGCGTCGGCAAGCTCGAGCACAAGCTCGGCATCCGGGCTTCGCCGACGGGACAGCCGATCTACGAGGACGTACGCGTCCCCGCCGAGAATGTGATCGGCCAGGTCGGCAGAGGGTTGCGAGTCGCGCTTGGCACCCTGGAGCGCACGCGTCTGGGCGCCGCGGCGCAAGCGGTCGGCATCGCTCAGGGAGCCACCGACTACGCCGTCGCCTACGCGCGCGAGCGCAAGCAGTTCGGCAAAGCGATCAACGAGTTTCAGGGCATCCAGTTCAAGCTCGCCGACATGGAAATCAAAACAGCGGCCGCGCGCGAGCTGCTCTACAAGGCATGCGCGATGGCCGACCAGGGTCATCCGCAGAGCGCGAAGTACTCATCGATGGCCAAGGTCTTCTGCTCGGACACCGCGATGGCGGTCACGGTCGAGGCTGTTCAGGTGCTGGGCGGCTACGGTTATGTCAAGGAGTATCCGGTCGAGCGCATGATGCGAGACGCCAAGATCACCCAGATCTACGAGGGCACGAACGAGATCCAGAGGCTCGTCATCGCCCGTACGTTGAAGTAGGCATGGGATGCGTGTGTCGAGGTTGCCAGGCGCCTCCGGCCACGCACGTCGCGTCGTTGTGGCAGCGCTGGTGGCGTTTGCGGTCGGCTTGGTCGTGCTCGTCCTCGGGCAGGGCCTGAGCTCGATCGGCCTGGTGCGAGCGATCGAGGAGGTCGCGCTGGTCGCGCTGGTAGTCGCCGTACTGTCGGGTGCCGTCGCGTTCGTGGCTGTGCGGCTTGCCAACTGGCATGACCCCGAGTCCGAGCTCGAGTTCGACGAGCTGATCCGCCACTCCGAGGAGCTGGCGCGTGAAGGGCTCGTAGTAGACCCCGACGAAGCCGAGTTCATGGCGCTCGACCCGCTCAACGACGAGGACTTCGAGGAGCTCGTGCGCGACGCGCTCGACGACCTGCCGGACCTGCTGCGCAACGCGCTCGCCCATGTCGCGGTCGTGATCTCCGATGGAGGCCGTGCCCGTGGCGCCTACGGGCTCTATCAGGGTGCCACGGTGGCGCGCGAGGACGTTCACGACCGCATCGTGATCTTTCGCGACACGATCCGGCGCGATTTTGGACACGATCCGGATTTGTTGCGCGAGCAGGTGACCAAGACGGTGCGCCACGAGCTGGCCCATCACGTCGGCTTTGACGAGCTTGGAGTGTCTCGGCTGGACCTATAGTCTCCTGGTCCCCCAACCAAGGAGATTGCACCAAATGCCTGAAGCTGTGATTGTCGACGCCATCCGCACGCCCATCGGGCGCGCTGTGAAGGGTTCGCTCAAGTCCGTTCGCGCCGATGACCTCGCCTCGATCCCGCTCAAGGCGATCGTCGAGCGCAACCCGCAAGTGGAGCAGACCTCGATCGGCGACGTGATGATGGGATGTGGATACGGCGAGGGAGAGCAGGGCTACAACATCGGGCGCATCGCCTCCTTGATCGCCGGCATCGACTATCGCGTGCCCGGCACGACCGTCAACCGCTTCTGCGCCTCCTCCTTGCAGACGATCCGCATGGCCTTCCATGCGATCAAAGCCGGCGAGGGCGACACATACATCTCCGCGGGAGTAGAGGCTGTCTCGCGCGCCGGGCGTGGCAGCGCGCAGTTCGAGTTCCACCCGCTCGTGGACGGCTCCGAGGGCTCGCTCTACAACGTGTACATCCCGATGGGGATGACCGCCGAGAACGTGGCCGATGAACGCAAAGTCTCGCGGGAGGCCCAAGACGAGTGGGCGCTGATCTCCCAGACGCGCGCGGTCGAGGCCCAGGCCAGCGGCCACTTCGACAAGGAAATCATCCCGGTCACCGTGCCCGCTCACAAAGACGTGGACAAGGAAGGCAACGAGATCGACGTGCCCGAGACCGTCGTCACCAAGGACGACGGGCCGCGACCCGGCACGACTTTGGAGAAGCTCGCCGCGCTCAAGCCGGTGTTCAAGCCGGACGGGACCGTGACGGCCGGCAACGCCTGCCCGCTCAACGACGGGGCCGCCGCGGTACTGGTGATGTCCGAAGAGAAGGCATCCGCCCTCGGCCTCCAGCCGAAGGCTCGCATCATCGCCTCCACGGTCGCCGCGATCCGCCCCGAGGTGATGGGCTTGGGACCGATCCCCGCGATCAAGCAGCTCCTCGAGAACACGGGCAAGAAGATCGAGGACATCGATGTTGTCGAGATCAACGAGGCCTTCGCCGCCCAGATCGTGCCGTGCATGGCCGAGCTCGGGATCACCGAGGAGCAGCTCAACCCGTTCGGCGGCGCCATCGCGCTCGGTCACCCGTTCGGCATGACCGGCGCGCGCATCATGACCACCCTGCTCAACAACCTGGAGACCAAGAACGGCAAGTTCGGCATCGAGTCGATGTGCGTTGCCGGCGGCATGGGCATGGCGATGTTGGTGGAACGGCTCTCTTAGACGAAAGGTAAGGTCGGCGCGCAATTGCTGAGCGCGCCGGTGCTGGTCGCGGGACCAGGCGGTACAGGGCGGTCAACTCTGTCCCGCTTGGGCCGCGAAGTCGGATAGGAGGACGTGGAAGCATGGTCATCCGCATCTGAGAATGAAGCCTCTTGTCTTCAGCGCTGTGTCGCACTAGACTCGACGCTATGCCGCTCGTCGTGCTCGATCCTCTGCCTGTGGAGATCGAGTCGCTGCTCGAGCGCCGGCGCCGGCTGGGCCAGGACCGTGGCGATGAGATGTGGGACGGGGTACTGCACGTGAACCCCAGCCCGCATGGCCGCCATCACCGGATCCAACACCAGCTCGCGATCTTGCTCGATGAGCCGGCTCGGGCAGCTGGCTTGGTGCCGGCGCTCGGGGACTTCAACATCGGAGATGAAGACAACTATCGGGCGCCCGACGGTGGTCTGCACCGGCCCGGCCCCGATGAGCTGTTCTATCCGACTGTGGCGCTTGCGGTGGAGATCGTCTCGCCGGGCGACGAGAGCTGGAAGAAGCTGCCCTTCTACGCTGCCCACGATGTCGAGGAGGTGCTGATCGTAGATCCCCTGGAGCGCGAGGTCCATTGGCTTGGCTTGCGCGGTGGGGAGTATGGGCCGATCGAGCGCAGCGCTCTGATCGACTATGGCAAGGAAGAGCTGGCGGGGGACATCGACTGGCCCGAGCCCTCCAGCTGAGAAGCCTCAGCGCGGCGGCATCCGCAGGGCGCCGTCGAGGCGGATGACCTCGCCGTTGAGCATCCGGTTCTCGATGATGTGACAGGCTAGCTGGGCGTACTCGCTGGGCGCCCCAAGGCGCTGGGGGAAAGGCACGCCGGCGCCGAGCTTCTGGCGTGCCTCCTCAGGTAGCGCTGCCAGCAGTGGCGTATCGAACAGGCCTGGGGCGATCGTGTTGACGCGGATGCCCTGGCTTGCGAGGTCGCGTGCCGCGGGCAGGGTCATGCCGACGATGCCGCCCTTGGAGGCGGAATAAGCGATCTGCCCGACCTGTCCGTCATAGGCCGCGATCGAGGCGGTGTTGATGCACACGCCGCGTTCGCCGTCCTCGTCGGGCTCGGTCTCGATCATCGCGGTGGCGGCGAAGCGAAGGACGTTGAAGGTGCCGATTAGGTTGATCTGGATCGTCGTCTCGAACGGCAGGAGCGGGTGCGGCCCCCTGGAGCCGGCCAGCTTCTGGGCCCAGCCGATGCCGGCGCAACACACCGCGATGCGCAAGCCGCCGGGGGCTGCCGCGGCCCGCTCGACCGCGGCTTGGACCTGGCTCTCCTCGCGCACGTCGCACGGCGCGAACTCGCCCCCAAGCTCGGTCGCCAACGCCTGGCCCTTCTCGGCGTTGACGTCGGCGATCGTGACCTTCGCGTCGAGTTCGTGCAAACGCCTGACGGTCGCCTCGCCGAGTCCCGAGGCTCCGCCCACAACCAGGGTTCCGCTTGCATCGATTCGCATGGGAGCAGACCCTACAGCCAGTCGCCCCTTCGGCGTCTACACGCGCGAGGAAACGGGTTTGGCCGGGTGAGGAAGGGGTGGCGGCTCGGCTAGACGCCTGTGGCGCCAGAGGACGGGCGGGACAGTGTTATGGCAAACAGCTCGTGCGGGTCTGTCAACCAGTCGACTATCTCGAGGCCCGCCGCAGAGAGGTCGTCCTCGACGCGCTCTTGGGTGAACTTGGCGCTGATCTCGGTGCGCATCTCCTCGCCCTTCTCAAAACGCACCGAGAGCCCCAGATCGCGCACCGTCGTGGTGTGCGCGCGACGGGCTCGTAGGCGCATCTCGATCCACTCGTGCTCATGATCGAACAGCGCCACGTGCTCGAAGTCCTCGGGGTCGAAGTCGGCCTGGAGCTCGCGGTTCAGCACCGTCAACAGGTTGCGATTGAACTCGGCCGTGACTCCTTGGGCGTCGTCGTAGGCCTGGGTCAGGACATCCGGGTCCTTGACCAGGTCGGTCCCCATCAGCAGATGGTCCTCTGGCCCGAGCAGCTTTGCGATCTCGCGCAACAAGCGCCTACGTGAGCCGGGGGGGAAGTTGCCGATGGTGCCGCCCAAGAACACCACCACCCGCGGTCCCTCGGCTGCGGGCACCCGGTCGAGATGGCGTTCGAAGTCGCCGATCACGCCGTGCACGCGCAACCCCGGGAACTCTTCGGTGAGCTCCCTCGCGCAGTCGCGCACCATGCCCTCGGTCACGTCCACCGGGATGTACAGCTTCAAGGTGCCTGCTCTGTGCAGCGCGTCGAGCAGCACCCTGGTCTTGGCCGCGGTTCCCGAGCCCAGCTCCACCAGCTCCTCGGCGGCCGTGGTCTGCGCAAGCCGCTCGGCCGCTTCTTGCAGGATCGAGCGCTCAGTGCGTGTCGGGTAGTACTCGGGCAGCTCGCAGATCTGGTCGAACAGCTCGGCGCCGCGCGCGTCATAGAAGTGCTTGGGGGGCAGCTCCTTGAAGGGCCTCGTCAACCCGTCGAGCACGTCGTCGGCCAACGAGCGTTCCTGGCCCTCGTGCAGGTAGGAGTCGATCGTGATCGTGCTCTGCTCGAGCGGCGGGTCGATGATCGGCTCCATCACAGTGTCCTTTCGCTGTCTTCGGGCGAGTGCCTCATCAAACCACGTCCCTGGCCAGACGCACGCCGCTGAAGATCTGGCTGCGGATCGGCAGGTCCCAGTTGCGGAACGTGATCGTCTTCACGCGCGGGCTGGTAGCCCAGGAGCCGCCCCGCAAGACTCTGTAGTCCTCGCCGAAGAAAACCTCCGAGTACTCCTTGTAGGGATGCGCCACGAAGCCTTGATACCCGTTGAAGCAACTACTAGTCCACTCCCACACTTGGCCCACGCCCGCAAGCAATCCCAGCGAAGCAGCCTTCTCCCACTCCGCCTCACTCGGTAGTCGTGCTCCCTGCGCCTGCGCGAACTCCTGTACTTCGAACCAACTCACATGACAGACGGGCGCATCCGAGCGCCCCTCCGATGAGCTGCCCATGACGCGGTCCCAGCTCGCGTTTGTGATCGGCTGGGCGGCGATCTGGAAGGCGGGCAGCTCGACGGTGTGACGAGGACGCTCGTTGTCGTAGGCGAACACGTCCGTCGCGGCGCCCATTTCAAATGGGCCGGCAGGCACAGTTACCCAGGCGCATGACCGACCGTCCCCATGTGAGGCGGCATGGGTGTCCTCGTCGGTCACCGCTCCCAGCGTGGGCTCGCCCGTGGGCAGGGGGTCGGCAAGCGCCATCGTCTGGCGCATCGTCTCTGTGTGCTGAAGCTCGTGGCGCAGCACCAGCTCATAGATGGTGCCATCGCCGACACCTTGCTGTGAGAGCGCAAGCACGCTGCGCTGACGCACCGCACTCAGGTAGGCCCGCGCTTGCGCCGGATCCAACAGCTCGATCTCGCCCCGGACCGAGCGGGGCGTCTCGAACGCGTCGTACAGCTCGGCCAAGTCGGGCCGCAGCGGCTCGAGGCCGCCGTGGCGGTGGGCAAGCCACAGATCCTCGTAGGCCGCGATGTGCGCAAGATCCCATACGAGTGGGCTCATGATCGGTGAAAGCACCCGACTGAGCTGATCGTCGCTCAGGTGAGCGACGAGAGCGAGGGTGCGCTCTCTGACGCCGTTGAGCACCGCCAGCGCCTCCTCCAGCCCTGGGAGCCGGCGATGGTGAGCGATGGGGTCGCGGGGAGCGATCGTAGCCATAGCTTCGCCCGCCCACTCTAGAAGGTCATGGGCATCGTCGCGGACATTTCTCACCGGCCGACATGGTGGGCGCCGAGTGACTCTGACGATGCGCCATGCAAAAGTAGGCGTCTAGCGCGGTGGCGCAGCGGTGCCAAGTCGCCTGGCGGTCAGGGTGTCATTGTCTCTGCCGCATCCAGCGCCGGCCCGTATGTGGGGTCGCGCAGCAGCGATTGGCGAATGCCCTCGCCGAGGATCCCGCTCTCGCCGCGCGAGGCGCCAAGGATCGTCCATTCATGTTCGCGGCGGTTGGCATCCCGGCTACGCGCGCGCAGGCCGCCGGTGCCGCGCCTGAGTGCCAGGCGGCGCCCTGTCGCGGTCGCGATCGCAACGCTGTCCAGGCCCCTGACCTCGAGCTCGGGCGCTTGCTCCAGCCTGACCTCGACCGGCTGCCCGGCAGTCTGGGCGATGCCCGTCAGTGCGCCTCTGCCAGATCGCATGGGGCTCACCTCCCAGCCCAGGCGCGAAGCCAGCCAACCCACCAGTAGCATCGCCGCCACCGTCGAGTCGGGATGGTGGCGAACCGAGACGGTGTCAATGCTCTGCAGCTCCGCGCGCATGCTCTGCGAGTCGAACGCGGCTGCGACCCGCTCGCGCCAAGGGGTGCTGCGCAGCCATGCGAGATCGACCACATAGGCACGTCCGCGCAGCTCACAAGCCCGTCCGATCGCCTCGCGCCATGAGGGATCGTCGAGCGAGTCCACGAGTACCGCCTGGGCAAGCTCGAGCAGGGCGTCGACCGCCTCGAGATGTCCGTGCGGCGACCACAGCAGCGTCGCCAGGTCGGTGACGACCAGCGGGTCCACGATCGTCACGAGGTCGTCGAGATGGCGCTCGCCGATCTCGACCGTGACCGTCTCTCGCAGCAGCCCCATCTCGTCGTTGCCGGGCTCGCCCTCGGAGGAGACGACCGCACGGGCGTCGAGCGTCGTGCGGTGGGGGTCATAGGAGAGCACGACCAGTCGCGAGGCGTGGTAGCGACCAACGGCCGCCAAACGGTTTGCGATCTCGCCGCTATAGCTGCTCTCGACGAACGTCACCATGTTCAGCGCCCGTGCCGGAACCAGCCCGCCGTTTTCGCTGTGGCGCTGGTTGACAAGTCCTCGCAGCGCCGCTTCGATCGCGTCTGGAGTCGTGCGCTGCGCGCTCCACACCGCATCCGGTAGGGAGGTTGAAGGGGGAGAGGAGGGCATATCTGGCGGTTGAAGGAGGGAGGGATCTCGGTTGAAGCAGGGGAGGGGCCTTGAAGTAGGGAGGGACCTATTTCCGAGAGGGTTGTATCCGCAGAAAGTTAAAGAGGGGGAGGGATATATGTCTTTTGTGTTGGATACAATAGTGAATACGATCTGTAGGAACTATTGTAGGCAGAGCCAAATGGAATACAACACTCGGTCCTCCCGCACACACTGAGCCGCAGCGGCGAGGGTCAAATTGCGCGCCACGAGTGCTCGGCCAGCAGGATCTGATTCGCCTCGATTGGACCCTGCGAGCCCGACTCGTACTGGGGCAAGGTTCCTGGCGTGTGCGGGTCGGTGGATTCCCAATATTTCAGCACCGGATCGCAGATGCGCCACTGCGCCTCCACCTCGTCGTCGCGGGTGAACAGCGTCGCGTCGCCGCGCATCGCGTCGGTGATCAAGCGCTCGTAGGCCTCAGGCGATTGTGAGAGAAACGCGGTCCCATAGAGAAACTCCATGTGCACGGGCCTGATCACCATGCGCGAGCCCGGGATCTTCGCACCCAGGCGCAGCGAGACTCCCTCGTTGGGTTGCAAGGTGAGGATCAGCTGGTTGGGCAGGACCCCGAGCGAACCGTCCTGGCTGAAGGCAAGGTGTGGCACCGGCTTGAGCGTCACCGCGATCTCGGTCACTTTGCGCGCCAGCCGCTTGCCTGTGCGCAGATAGAAAGGCACTCCGGCCCAGCGCCAGTTGTCCACTTCCAGGCGCAGCGCCGCATAGGTCTCGGTGATCGAGTCCTGCGGTATGCCGGGCTCTTCCAGGTAGGCCGCCGCGTCCTCGCCGCCCGCGTGGCCTTTGCCATATTGAGCCCTGACCGCCATCTGCTCGATCTCTGCCTCGATCGGCTCGGCGATCGACTGCAGCACCTTGACCTTCTCGTTGCGCACCTCATCCGCGGTGAAGCTCACCGGCGGCTCCATTGCCACGTGGCAGAGCAGCTGCAGCATGTGGTTCTGGATCAGGTCACGCAGCGCGCCAGCATGATCGTAGTAGCCGGCACGCGTGCCGATCCCGATGTCCTCAGCCGCGGTGATCTGCACCTGGTCGATGTAATTGCGGTTCCACAGCGGCTCGAACATGCCGTTGGCGAAGCGGAACGCCATCATATTCTGGACCGTCTCCTTGCCCAGGTAATGGTCGATGCGGAAGACTTGCTGCTCCTCGAACACGCTGAGCACGCGCCGGTTGAGCTCGCGCGCCTCCTCCAGCGACGTCCCGAACGGCTTCTCGATGATCACGCGCACGTCGTTGCCCTCGTGGCGGTCGAGCCCTTGCTTGCCGAGCGCCTCGACGATCACCGGAAAGAACGAGGGCGCCGTGGAGAGGTAGAACGCCCTGTTCAACGGCTCGCCATCGCGCTCCTCGAAACGGTCGAGCACTTTCTCGAGCTTCGAGTACACGCGCTCGTCGTCGAAGGTTCCCGGCACATACTTCACGTGCTCGAGCAAGCGCCCCAGCACGTCTGGATCGGGTGTGCGCCGCGAAAACTGGCGGATCGCCTGCTCACACTCTTGACGGTAGTCGGCGTTCTCCTTTTCCCTCCGGGACACGCCGACGAGATGAAAGCGCTCGGGCAGCGCGCCATCGTGGGCCAGGTTGTACAGCGCCGGCAGCAACTTGCGCCGAGCCAAATCGCCCGTGGCGCCGAAGATGACAAGCGTGGTCGGAGCGACCGGCAGACGCTCCAATCCTGCCGTGAGCGGGTTCTCCGGCTCGACGGCGACGGCGGTCACTTCTTCGGGGCCTGCTTGACCGCGTGTCCGCCGAACTGGTTGCGCAGCGCCGCCAGCACCCTGTGCGCGAACTCGCCGTTGCCACGCGATGACAGCCGCTCGTAAAGCGATGCGGTGATCACGGGCGTGGGCACGTCTTTGGCAGTGGCGTCCTCGATCGTCCAGCGCCCCTCGCCGGAGTCCTCGGTCCACCCCTCGATCGCCTGCAGCTCGTTGCCGTCGGCTTCGAAGGCGCGAGCGGCAAGTTCGCAGAGCCACGAGCGCACGACTGAGCCCTGGTTCCACAGGTGCGCGATCTTCGCATTGTCAAGCTTGTACTCGGACTTGTCGAAGACATCGAAGCCCTCGGCATAGGCCTGCATCAACCCGTACTCGACGCCGTTGTGCACCATCTTCACGTAGTGCCCAGCGCCGGAGGGCCCGAAGTGCATCCAACCGCGCTTGCCGAGCGCGGCGACGCTGTCGGCGCTAGTCGGCGGCGCCAGCACGTCGAGGATCGGCGCCAGTCCTTTGACCGCTGCCGGCGGGCCTCCGACCATCATGCAGTAGCCCACGTCGATCCCCCACACGCCACCGGAGACGCCCACGTCGACATAGCGGATCCCGCCCTTTGCAAGCTCCTTGGAGCGACGCTTGTCGTCCGTCCACTTGGAGTTGCCGCCGTCGACGATCGTGTCGCCCTTCTCGAGCAGCCTCGCCAGCTTGTCGACGGTCTGCTGGGTGGGATCGCCGGCCGGCACCATGATCCACACGATCCTCGGCGCCTCGAGCTTTTTGACGAGATCGGCCAGCGAGCTCGCGCCGCGCGCGCCGTTTTTCTGAGCTTGGGTGACTGCCTTCTTGTCGAAATCGAAGGCGACCACCTCGTGCTCGGAGTCGCGCCGGATGCGATGAACCATGTTGCCGCCCATCTTGCCCAGTCCGACGAATCCGATCTCGCTCACAGCACGATCCTAGCCGTCCAGGCACGAGGCTGCTCAGTGGGACCATAGGTATCGTTGCGAGCACACGGGCTTCCGTGTACTAGGGGAACGCCAAAAAATCCCCCAAAAAACACCTTCGATCGCGCGTCAGCGCGCCCGAGCATCCACAACCCAGGAGACCGCTCTTGAGTACCCCCACGCGCCCAGACCGCAACCTCGCGCTGGAGCTCGTGCGCGTCACCGAGTTCGCAGCCCTGGCGGCCGCTCCGCTCGTCGGCATGGGCGACAAGGAGGCCGCCGATCAGGCGGCGGTCGACGGCATGCGCTACGCGCTGCACTCGGTCGCGATGGACGGCACGGTCGTGATCGGCGAGGGCGAGAAGGACGAGGCGCCGATGCTCTACAACGGCGAGCGCATCGGCGACGGCAGCCCGCCGGAGGTCGACATCGCCGTCGATCCGCTGGAGGGCACCACGCTGGCCGCCCACGGTATGCCAAGCGCCCTGGCGGTGATCGCGCTGTCGAGCAAGGGCACCATGTTCGACCCAGGCCCGTGCGTATACATGGAAAAGATGGCCGGCCGCCCTGAGATCGCCGACCTGCTCGACCTCGATCGCCCTCTCTCAGAGACCGTCAAGCTGATCGCGAAGCGCAAGGGCCGTCCAGTGGGGGAGGTGATCGTCGTCGTGCTCGACCGTCCTCGCCACGAGGCCGCCATCCGAGAGATTCGCGAGGCCGGCGCGCGTGTACGACTGATCCCCCACGGCGATGTCTCGGCTTCGCTGCTGGCCGTCACCGAGCGCTCTCCGGTCGACCTGCTGTGGGGGATAGGCGGCACGCCCGAGGGCGTCATATCGGCCGCCGCGATCAAGTGCCTCGGCGGTCAGCTGCTCGGGCGCCTGTGGCCACGCGATGAGACCGAGCGCACCGCGGCCCTGGAGGCGGGCTATGACTTGGAGCGCGTGCTGGACCGCGACGATCTGGTGGCCGGCGAGGACGTCTTCTTCTCGGCGACGGGTATCACCGACGGCGATGTGCTGCAGGGCGTGCGATATCCCTCGGCTGGGGGGGCCACGACCGAATCGCTTGTCACACGCTCACGCTCGGGAACCGTGCGTCGCGTGCGAGCAACGCACGACCGCGAGAAGCTGCGCGCGCTGGCAGGAAACGGCCGGTTCGGCTAGAGCTATCGGGTCCGGCTTGAGCTATCGGGTCCGGCTTGAGCTATCGGATCCGGCTAGAGCTATCGGATCCGGCTAGAGCTATCGGGTTCGGAGGTCTTCGAGGTCTTCGTTTTGCGATGCCCCCCGCGCGCGGGGGGGCATGCGGGTTTTTTGGAAGGTGTCTTACGGCTCGTCAGCCCCCGCAAACTGTCCCACACGCGATTCGGCGAGGTCGAGGCGAGCGAGCGAGCGCAGGAAGCCATTGGTCACGAACACGTGGATCTTTGACTGGGTCGCGTTGTAAATGCGCTTGCCAAGCCTCGTAGCGATCGCGGGATGGAAGTTCGCCACTTCCACCTCGATGCGCAAGCGCGCCCACCCGTCTGCTTGCATCGGCAGGCGGCGCACGTCTATCTGTAGGTGCCCGAGGCCGCCGTGCCCACTGCGCGCAACAAGCAGCCCGCGCTTGATCCTCCAGCGCACCACCCCGCGCTCGGCATCCATCTCGTATTCGGGGGCCTCGAAGGTCAGCAACTTCAGATGACGCTCCAGCAGGACCACCGAACGCTCGGACTCGCTGTAAATGACCCTTATCAGTCCCAGCGTCACATGCGTGATGAAGCGCCAGTAGGTGCGGGCCAGGCGCTCCAGGTCTCCAGGAGTCCACAACTTCTGAAGCTCTGCTTGCGCGAGCGTCATATCGGCGCTCTGCACCGAACGCATCGCGCCGCTCGCCCGGTCTTCGGTCGTATGGTCGAGAAGCTCCGACACCTGAGCAAGCTTCGGCATGCGTCTCACCCCGCAAAGGCTATCCCGCGGATGAAGTGAGCCTGCTCGAGCGTTGGTATGGAGTGTGACATGGTCGCGAGAATGGCCGACCAACTGCAGATCGCCCCGCATCTTGTCCTTGCCTGCTGATATCAACCTCCTGTGAAAGACCAGCCCGACCAATCGACTCCATCATCGACCGCGGCCGAGCGCTTGGCGCGTGCCTCACGCGCCGCTCGAGAGCTCAGCGATGTTCTCTGGGAGACAGTGCAAGACGAGCTCGCCGGCAGCCCACGAGCTGGGCGAGTCAAGGAGCTCTCCGAGCGGCTCGTGGAGGTGTCATCCACGGTCGTCCTGTTGGCCGCCACATCCGGAGAGGATGCCACCGGCTCGGTCGCCTCAGGCTCAAAGCGCGATTCCGCGAATGAGGCAGGGAGCCGCGAGGAGCAGGAGGTCATCGCCTCCGGCGGAGCGCTCGAGGCAAATGACGCCACCGGGGGTCAGGTGTCAGGCGGCCCGCCGGCTGTCGGCAAACGAAGGGGCGCCGGCGCCTCCGAGGAGCCCCCCATCGAGCGTCGCAAGCCACCGGCCCCGTCGCGGCCAGAGGCTCAGACCCCCGCAGCGTTGCAGTCGATCCCTGCGAGCGTCGGCGATTACACGTTCACGAAGCTCGTAGACGAGCAGGAGCAGGCCGCGGAGCAGCAGCCGCTGGCCTCGGTAGAGCCGATTCAGCCCGAGATCGAGATCAGGGACGTGCGCCGCGAAGAGGGACCGTCCGCTTGGGTCTCCTCGGTCGGGCGCCTACTTGCCCGCCATGCGGAGGACGGCCTGCCATTCGCAGTCTTGCTTGTCGAGATCGTCGACGTCGCGCGCCTGGAGCGCTCGGAGACACCCCACGATCTGCACGGTCTAGTGGCCCAGGTCGAGACGGCGTTGGGCCGCGGTATGCGTGCCACCGATCGACTCTCGCGCGAGACGCTCGGTCGCTACTGGCTGGTTGCCCCTGAGACGAACGGCACCGGCGCGCAAATGCTCGCGGAGCGCCTGGCGCGCCTGGTGCGGACCTCCGCCACACATCGCAACATCCCGATGGAGGTCGCGATCGGCATCGCAGTCTGTCCCGATGACGGCACCGAGGCGCCGGCTTTGGCCGCGCGTGCCGACCTCGGCGTTTATTCCGCCCGGGCGACAGGGCGCTCGATCGCCCACACTGATCCGCCTACCGCCAGCTGAATTCTCAGGCGGCGGTGGTGCCGCCGCTGGCGGCCTCTTCTGGCGTCGGCTGGACTTCGGCGGGCATCCCCAAAAGCGGGGTGTTGGGCGCCTGGCCGACGATCTTCGTCTTGATGTGCACAGTCTCTGTGATCGTCAGCGCGCTGGCAGCTCCGGAGGTCAGATCCCAGGTCGCCCCATTTCCGTAGGGTCCGCGATCGATCACCGGCACGGTCAGGTGGTGGCTTTTGTAGTCGACGAGCACGAGTGTCCCGCACGGCAGCGTCCTCGACGCCACTCCCACGATCACGGGGCTCATCGTCTGACCGCAAGCGGTCTTCTGACCGTAGAAGCCGGGACCGAACCAGGTGGCGATTTGAGCCTTCGTGCTGGGCGCGCTCGGTGCGCCAGCGGTGGTTGTGCCAGGAGCGCTGGCCCCTCCTGTGGCGGCGAGTGCAGTAGAGCTGCCGGCACCAGCGCAGAGAAGCGCGATGGCGAGGACGAGCAGCATTGTTTTCGCAGGCGTGCGGTTCATGTCGGTGTTGCTTCGCGTCGCCTACGGGGTGAGCTGACGGGCTCGCGCTCCACTTCTGCGCTACGGCCTGACTCAGGCCGATTCGCCCCCGCGACCCACCTGCTCCCTTACGGGATGCATCTGGGCCACATTGGGTCCCCCGCTCCTCGAGACCTGGGTCTCGAGAACTCGGCGTCGGCGCCAGTATACAGACTTGCCCCTTGGCATCCTGTGTGCGATGGCGTCTTTTCCGCGCGGGCACTGGCCCACGATCTGCTCGCCGAAACCGGGCAGGCGGGTCTGGGGTGCGCAGGCAGATGGGATCTGGGCGGGCGGCTCAGGGACGACGCAGCAGCGAGAAGGCGTCCTTGAGAAGGCGCCCGCCGGCCGTGAGCCCGGAGTTGGCAAGCTCTCCGATGATGTCCGCCACGGACTCAACCAGCTCGGCCCCGCTCGGGGGGTTGACGCTCTTGCCGAGCTCTAGCTCCTCCTCGGGCTCATAGCCCTGCTTGGGGGCTTTGGGCTCGGCCGGCTTTGAGACCGGCTTCTTCCCACCCCTCTTGGTCGAGCCGGCTTTATCGGTTGCGACAGGCTTCCCGGCTGTGGCCTTCCCGGCTGTGGCCTTCCCGGCAGTGGCCTTGGCTGCCGCTGGCCCGGCCGCCGCAAGACGCTTCCCCGCGACGGGCTTCTTGTTCGCAGCCGGCCGAGCGCCCTGTGCCTTCGTGGCCTGGGTCGTCTTGGTGGTGGTGGCCGTCTTGGCCGCTGTCCTGCCCTTCCTGGCTGACGCGCTCGTCCGGGCGGCAGCTCTACGGGCACTCGCACGTTGGGGTCGAGCTCGTGGCAAGGCAGCGAGAATGCCGCCCTCGGGAATCGAGTCGGCTTCGTGTCCATTGCGGGTTTCGCTGGGGCTCATCGTCCTGCAATCATCGCGCACCCAAGAGTCGCGTGCGGCTACGAGCGATTTTCGGCTGCCTCGCCACGTTAAGGCGTTAGGATAAGCACGTACATCTGAGTTGTACTGTCGGGCGGGTTTCGGCCACAACCCCGGCTAAGGTAGTCCTCTAACAGCGCACCGAGGGGGTCCCGTCGGCGGGTCCTGCGCCTTCGAAGCGCCTTACGACGGAAACGGGAAAAGCATGTCAGTGGTGGAACTACAAGAGCTGGAAGAGGTCAAGAACCTGTTGACCAAGGGCCAGCAGGTTGGAGTGCTCACATTCGCCGAGATCTCCACGGCGACCTCCGATCTCGATCTGGACGAGTCCGACGTCGAGGAGCTGCACGGTTACCTCGAGAAATCCGAGATCGAGCTCGTCGAGGACATCGATCCCGCGACGGCTGCCGGCTCTCAGGTCGAACGCGCACCCGACAAGCGGGGTAGGCGCAAGGCCAAGACCGCGCTCGATCTCAAGCCGGACATGACCACCGACAGTTTGCAGCTGTTCCTCAAGGACATCGGCAAGGTGCGCCTGCTGACCGCCCAAGAGGAGGTCGACTTGGCCAAGCGCATCGAGCGCGGCGACCTCGATGCCAAGCAGAAGATGGTCGAGTCGAATCTGCGCCTGGTCGTCTCGATCGCCAAGAACTATCGCAACCAGGGCCTGCCGTTCCTCGATCTGATCCAGGAGGGCACGCTCGGCCTGGTGCGCGCCGCGGAGAAGTTCGACTACCGCAAGGGCTTCAAGTTCTCCACGTATGCCACTTGGTGGATCCGCCAGGCGATTGCGCGTGCGCTGGCCGACAAGGCGCGCACGATCCGCATCCCCGTGCACGTTGTTGAGAAGCTCAACAAGATCGGCCGCGCCGAGCGCAAGCTCGTCACCGAGCTAGGCCGCGAGCCGACGGCGGATGAGATCGCCGAGGTCACCGGCATCGACCCGGAAGAGGTCGACTCGATCAAGCGCTCGGCGCAGGCGCCGGTGTCGCTGGAGAAGCCTGTTGGCGACGAGGAGGAGTCGGAGTTCGGACAGTTCATCGCCGACGAGCGGGCAGAGTCGCCGTATGAGCGCGCCGCGGAGATCTTGACGAAGGAGGCGCTACGCGAGGCCCTCGAGAACCTCTC
This sequence comes from Solirubrobacteraceae bacterium, assembly GCA_036510155.1. Classification (GTDB taxonomy): domain Bacteria; phylum Actinomycetota; class Thermoleophilia; order Solirubrobacterales; family Solirubrobacteraceae; genus Palsa-744. The sequence continues at coordinate 20,412 of DATCEK010000111.1, forward strand.
CTACCGCGAGCGTCGCGTGCTCGAGCTGCGCTACGGGCTCGGCGGCGAGCACCCGCGGACGTTGGATGAGGTCGGGCGCACGTTCAACGTCACGCGCGAGCGCATCCGCCAGATCGAGAACCAGTCATTGAAGAAGCTGCAAAGTCTCGCGGAGGCACAGAAGCTCCGCGACGTTGCGTAGTCGCTCCGAAGTCGGGGGTTTTTGGCGTGCGAACGAGTGCCCGGTGGGGAGCGGTTGGTGAAGTAGCAGTTCTCTTTAATGGAGACTACCATAGTGACTACATATTGTAGCTATCATCGTAGTCGGTTCAAAATGAACATATGTAATACCCGCGCCTCGTTTCAAGCAGTATCGAGCGCCTAGCCTCGGTCACCTTTGTTCAAGCAGCGTTGATCACCTCGCTCAACCAGCACCGGATGCCTTGCTCAAGCAGCATCGATCACCTGCCGATGCTGTGTCTATGTTCGACGTGCACGCAGCGCTGCGAAAGCTTGTGGCCAGCGATGGTTCCGACCTGCACCTGAAGGTCGGCTCCCCACCGCTCTATCGCGTGCAAGGAGTCTTGGGACCCGACAAGAGCGAGCCGCCGCTCAGCACAGAGGACACCGAAAACGCTCTACACGAGTTGCTCCACGATCAGGCCAAGCTGAAGGAGTTCGCCGAGGACCACGAGGTCGACTTCTCCTTCGAAATACCGCAGCTGGCTCGCTTCCGTCTCAACGCCTTCCGTCAGCGCGGCCTGATCTCGATGGCCTGCCGTGCGATCCCCGCGAAGATCTCGAGCATCGACGAGCTGTCGCTGCCCTCCGTGGTGCGCGACCTCGCCGAGGAAGAGCGCGGCATCATCCTGCTCACCGGTACCACCGGCTCTGGCAAGTCCACGACCTTGGCCGCGATGATCGACCACATGAACACGACGATGAGCAAGCACATCGTCACGATCGAGGACCCGATCGAGTTCGTGCACAGCGACAAGAACTCGGTCATCAACCAGCGCGAAGTCGGCATGGACACAAAGTCGTTCGAGCGCGCGTTGCGTCGTGTGCTGCGCCAGGATCCGGATGTGATCCTGGTGGGAGAGATGCGCGACGAGGAGACCGTTCGCACAGCTCTGTCTGCCGCAGAGACCGGTCACCTCGTGCTCTCCACAGTCCACACCGTGGACGCCCCGGAGTCAATCAACCGCCTGTTGGACTTCTTCCCGCCCCACCAGCACAACCAGGCGCGCTCGATGATCGCCGGCACGATTCGCGGCGTCATCTCCCAGCGGCTCGTTCCAGGTGCCAAAGGCGGTCGTGTGGCGGTCTGCGAGATTCTGCGCATGACCGGACGCGTGCGCGACATGATCGTCGACCCCAATCAAACGGGGCAACTGGGCGAGGCGATCTCCGGCGGCGCCTACTACGGCATGCAGACCTTCGACCAGGCCTTGTTCCATCACGTCAAGGCCGGACGCGTCACCACCGAGGAGGCCCTGAGGGTGGCAAGCAGCCCGCACGACTTCAAGCTGCTGCTGCAAGCCGACGGCCGCGTGGGCACCACGATGGAGGACGTCGCGCAGGCCCAGGCCCGGCGCGACGGCGCCGAGGCCCCTGCTCCGCATATTCCGCCGCAACCCCCGGTGGGGACACCGAACGCTCCCGCGCCCGTCGGCTGATTGGTCGACCCCATCGCGGGTCGATTGCGCTCCTTCATAGGTCTGATGGCACTCCTCGACTGGGTCGATGGTGCCCTAGCAGGGCGAGGTTGCGCTACTTCACTTGGTAAAGTAACGGTTGGAATGGCCGCTGACGACACTTGCCCGGTATGTCGCACCGCTGAGGTGGTGTGCGGTAAGTGGACGCTTCTTCTCGTCCGCGACCTGGCGGAGGGGCGCAGCCGCTTCTGTGAGCTGGAGCGCTCGCTTGCGGGAATCAGTCCGCGCACTCTCTCGCTGCGCCTGCGCGCGCTCGAGGAGGAGGGCATCGTCGAGCGCCACACCTTTCCCGAGGTCCCGCCGCGTGTGGAGTACGCGCTCACCGAAAAGGGCTTGGCGCTGCTACCGATCATCGAGGACATGCGCTCCTACGGAGAGCGCTGGCTCGGCATGGGCTGCGAAGAGATAGTCGCTGGCGCGCTGGTCGCCGCGGTCGCGTAGCCCACGCAACGATCAGTGCGCCGGCAGGAGCCGTGAGGAGGGTGGCGAAGTGAGCCAATCGTGCGCTCTCTCCAATTGCAAGCCGCGCTCGCCGAGTTCATCGCTCAAGCAGCCGACAGCCTGCATGCGGAAGTCGCTGCCGGCCAGGAGGTGCCCTTCGAGCTTGCCTCGCAGTCCGGTCGCGGGCGTGGCTCCGCTTCTTTGTACAGCTACCGCCCGCTCACCGACACATTCGTCGCCGAGCGCTTCGGGGAGCTGCGCCGCCTCGACGCTTATACCCAAGCCAGGGGTTTGCTCGACGGCTTCGAGGCGCTTGACCGCTACTTGATCGCGGGCGGCGTGGAGCCGGGCCGCGGCCGCGGCCGCAGTGGTGGCCGAGCTCGAGACAGGACTCGCGGCGGCGAGCAGGACAGCGACCGCCCGAGCCGCGGCCGCGCGGACGCCGCGTTGCTGATGCTGCTGCAGGAGGTCTTCGACCAGCAGACAGACTTCGACCGCTCGAAGATCGATCAATACGAGCAGCGTCTGGAGCGTGCGCTCACGCGCCTGGAGGACTCGACGTTCGCGGCAGCTGGTGAGGTCACGCTGGTAGCAACCCTGCACGGTTTGACGATCGCCTCGCCGGAGCTGGCGCTGGCGCGTGGCCTGTTGATCGCTCATCCCGACGCACTTCAGGGAGCGCCAGAGCAAGCGATGGGCGAAGCACCGAGCGGGGAGGAGGACCACCTGCTCGTCGTCTTCAGCGCGCAGGCAACCGACCCGCGCGCAGCGGTCGCCCAGGGCAAGGACGTGCTGCGAGAGCTGTTGCGCGCACTGCGCCTGTTCGGCGACGGCCGCATAGCGCTGGGCACGCTCGCCTGGGCGCGAACGGGCTCGGCACCGTGGACCGCGCTTGCACTCGGCACGGGAGGCCGCCCGCACGGCATGCTCATGGTGAGCGCCGAGCAGGAGGATGAGCTGCGCGCTTTCTGCAATCTGGTCTCGCGTCGAGCGCCACACGCAAGCGGTTTGGCATGGGCGCTGCGACGCTTCGAGCTGGGCTGCGAGCGGGCCTCGGAGTATGAGGCGATCAGCGACAACTTGCTTGCCCTGCGCGCATTGCTTGGCGCGCCGTCTGAGTTTGAGCCTGCCGGCCCGCCAGACGGTTTGCTTGCCGCGCGCTTGGCGGCATTGTGCGCGACGCCCGAGCACCGCACGATGCTGGCCGAGCGGACCTTGAAGGCGATCGCGCTCGAGCGCCGAGCGATCGCCGGCGTCGCAGAGGAGCGTATGAGCACTATCAACCTGGCGCGGGAGCTCTCAGACCATCTACGGGCACTCTTGCGCGATGTGGTGTGCGGACACCTGCCGGCCGACCTGGGCTCGCTGGCCGACGAGCTGCTGCTCGCCGGAGTCGAGCCAGGCACCGAAGCAGAGCCCGGCGGCGGAGACCCGGCCGAAGAGACTTGCGACCCAGGCGAGGAGATTCGCGCGAGCAAGGGAAGCGAGGGTGTGAGGCAAGCGCCTGTCGCGGCAGCGGGAACGAGCGCGCCGCGCACCGGGCGTCTCGTAGGATCTTCAGGAGAACAGACGCTCGGCGATGAGGCTCAAGCCGCCGAGGTCCTGCACGTCGCCGTCTAGGTGGGGCACGAGCAGCGGATCGGGTTCCTCGAGCGTCTGCGAAAGCTCGCAGACGCTCGCACGATCGCGCGTGGCCAGCACGTCGAAGTCGGCCAGGTTCCTGGTCACGCGCACGGCAAGCGAGGTTCCGAGCTCGGGCGAGAGCAGCTGCGTGACCTGCTCTGGCGTGTGCCCGTCGAGACCGCAGTCGTGGACGCGATTGACGATAAGGCTGCTGAAGGCCATCTGCTCGCCGGCAAGCTGGGTATGCAGGAAGACCGCCTCCTGCGCCGGCTCGCGCTCGGGTGAGGTGACGATCAAGAACCCAGTTGTCGGATCGCGCAGCAGTTGCTCTACGCCTCGCCCTCGCTCGCGGAAGCCGTCGGTGAGCGATGAGAGCGAGCCGAAGAATCCCGACAGCTCGCCTAGTAGGTCGACGCCCGTGACTCGGGCGAATACCGAGAACATCAACGCGGCGCCGCGCCCGAACAGTCCGCGCGTGAGGCCGCGCGGGGAGAGCAACACCTTCAATGCTCGCCCTTCGAGGAACTGGGTGAGCCGGTCGGGCGCATCGAGGAAGTCAAGCGCGTCGCGGGAAGGCGGCGTGTCGAGCACGATCATGTCCCAATCGCCGCTGCGGTGAAGCTCGAACAGCTTGGCTACAGCTGTGAACTCCTGCGAGCCGGCGACGGCGGAGGAGAGCTCGCGGTAGATGCGATTGGAAAGGACTTCGTCGCGCGTACGCTCGTCCGGCGCCAGCCGCGCGATCAAATCGTCGAAGGTGCGCTTGGAGTCGAGCATCATCGCCCACAGCTCGCCGCGCGCATGAAGCCCGTGTTCGGCGAGCGTGTGCGGCTCGATCCGGTGTGGCTCGCCCGGAAGCTCGCGCAAACCGAGCGCTCCGGCAAGTCGCTTGGCCGGATCGATACTGACGACCACCACCTTCTTGCCGCGCAGCGCCAGCCCGAGACCGAGAGCTGCCGAGACGGTGGTCTTGCCGACCCCGCCGGCGCCAACGCAGACGCACACTTGCTTTCCCTTCAGGCGCTTCTGCAGAGGAATGTGACGTTGTGACACCCGGGGATCGTAGGGGCACGCATGGCCGAGGGCCGAACGCATGCGCTGGACGCCCATGAGTAAGCGGCGCATTGGCAAGCCGGGTATAACCGAGTTATACTGTGCGAGATGAAGACGGCGATCTCGCTTCCTGATGACACCTTTCGTCGCGTGGACCTTGCCGCCAAGCGCCTGGGCGTGTCACGTAGCGAGTTCTTCGTTCGTGCGGCGGAGAATTGGCTGGGTGCTCTAGAGGATGATGGCACCACTGAGGCGATCAATCGTGCAATCGCTGGACTCCCAGACGATCATGGGTTCACCGATGCGGCTGCTGCAGCCTTGGCCACTGGACACTAGACCTGATGGTGCGGGGCGAGTTGTGGTGGGCCGATCTCGGCTTGCCGAGGGGTTCTGCTCCTGCGCTACGGCGTCCTGTGCTGATCGTCAGCGCCGATCAGTACAACCGCTCCAATCTACGCACCATCACCGTGGTTGTGCTTACGAGCAACGCTCAACTCGCTGCGCTCCCAGGCAATGTCGCGGTGCCGGCGGATGTCGCCAACATCGAAGCCGATTCGGTCGTCAACGTCACACAGATCGCTACGATCGACCGAGGCGCCCTCGAGGGCCTCATCAGCACGCTGCCGGACTGGCTGATGGCGCAGGTCGATGCCGGTCTTGGACGCGCTCTCGCACTCGATCACCTCTGACAGAAACGCCTCTCGAGGGACAGAGTCAGTAACCCGCCCTGAGTTGGCCGATGCGTAGCTCCGCGGTTGGGTGGGTGTGCTCGGTGAGCCAGATGTTGGGGGACGGGATGGTCGTGCAGGAGGGCATGCGTTTCGAGGAAGTCGTGCAATCGTCGGCCGAGGAACACCGACGAGCACGCCGCTGCGGTGTCTCAGGGGGCAAGCGTTCGTCGGATGGGCCGGCGAGCATCGATAGGCACGCAGCAATCCCCATCAACAGTGCAGGAATCGCGTGATGCCTTACGAATAGTGAAGCTCGACGGCTTTCCAAATTCGACCATCGGAGCCTGCCGTGACTGCACGGGCCAAGGTCATCGCGTTCGCCAATCAGAAGGGCGGGGTGGCAAAGACAACAACGACGCTCAACCTGGCGGCCGCCTTCGCGGAGGAGGGTCACCGCGTTCTCTGCGTCGACATGGACCCGCAGGGAAACCTGACGATGTCCCAGGGCATCGACCCGGACACGCTGGAGCTGTCGATGTACGACGTGCTCACCCAGCGCGCCACGATCAGAGAGGTGATCCGCAAGCGCGAGATCGACGTCGCGTGCGCCTCGATCGATCTGGCCGGCGCGGAGATCGCGATGTCCACGATGATCGGTCGCGAGCGTTCGCTGCAGAAGGCCTTCGAGCCGATCATGGAGGACTACGACTTCATCTGCATCGACACTCCGCCGAGCCTCGGACTTTTGACCATCAATGCCCTTACCGCCGCCAACAAGGTTATTGTGCCCGTGCAGTGTGAGTATCTATCGATGCGTGGGCTCATCCAGTTGCAGAACACCCTGGCAATGATTCGCGAGAACCTCAATCCGGACGTCGATATCGAGGGTATCCTCCCGACGCTGGTCGATTCGCGCACGATCCACGCCAAGGAGGCGATCGAGATCCTCGAGGAGAACTTCGGCGACCGCGTGTTCGCGTCGCGCATCCGCAAGACGGTGCGCTTCGCCGAGGCTCCTGTGAAGGGGATGTCGGTGCTCAAGTACGAGCCGGATGGTGTCGCTGCGCAGTCCTATCGGCAGCTGGCACAGGAGGTTCTGGCTAATGGCAAACCCTAAGCGAGCATCGATGCGCGAAGGGCCGCTTGCGGCCCTGTTCCGCAAGACCGAGGAGCTCGAGAAGGACGGATCATCTGAGCAGCCGGTCGCCGAGGCGGCGACCCCCGCAGGCGCTGTCGAGTCAGCGGCCGAGACGACTGCATCTGCCGGCACCGCCGAGCCCACGTCCGCTGTGAGCCAGCCACCGCCGCGGCCACAGGCACAGCATCCGCGCGAGAGTGGTGTGCCGCACCCGTCTCTTCGCCCGAGCGTCGAGGAGGATCAGGAGGCCGCGCGCATCCCCAGCCCGCAGGAGCGCTTGCGCCATGCATTCTCCTCGGAGATCCCCGAGAACCTGATGGAGCGTCCGGGTGTAGCTCGTGAACGGGACCTTCCGCACGACACGGACGCCTATGGGCGGGCGACGCACATGCAAGACCAGCAGCAGCCGCGTCCGTTCGGTTCCGCGATGCCGGTGGCCCAGCCGGTGATTCGCGTCGTCGGTGTAGGCGGCGCCGGCACGAACGCGGTCAACCGCATGGTCGAGGCCGAGGTCGAGGGCGTCGAGTTCCTCGCCATCAACACAGACCTGCAGTCGCTGCAGCAGTCCACGGCAGACATCACGTTGCACATCGGCGCCGAGCTGACTCGTGGCCTCGGGTCGGGCTCGGATGCGAACGTCGGCAGGCAGGCGGCGATGGACGACTACGACCGCGTCAAGGCCCTGTTGAAGGGTTCGGACATGATCTTCATCACTGCGGGGGCGGGTGGCGGCACCGGCACAGGCGCCGCGCCGATCGTGGCGCGCATCGCACGTGAGGTAGGCGCGCTGACCGTCGCGATCGTGACCAAGCCCTTTGGCTTCGAGGGCTCATGTCGCGCCGAGCAGGCCGACCACGGCGTGGAGGCGCTGGCCGAGGAGGTCGACACGCTGATCGTGGTGCCGAACAACCGTCTGTTGACCGTGCTCGACAAGCAGACGGCGATGGTCGAGGCTTTCCGTGTCGCCGACGACGTGCTGCGCCAGGGCGTCCAAGGCATCTCCGACCTGGTCACGCTGCCGGGTCTGATCAACCTCGACTTCGCCGACGTGCGCACGATCATGTCCGACGCCGGCAACGCCCTGCTCGGAATCGGCATGGGCTTCGGCGAGAACCGCGCCTCCGAGGCGGCGGCCCAAGCAGTCGCCTCGCCGCTGCTCGAGACCTCGATGGAGGGCGCACGCTCGATCCTGCTGTCGATCACTGGCGGCCGCGACCTGTCGCTGTGGGAGGTCAACGAGGCGGCAAAGGCAGTCTCCGAGGCGGCGCATCCAGACGCAAATATCATCTTCGGGGCGATGGTCGACGAGAAGCTAGACGACCAGGTGTGGGTGACCGTCGTCGCCACCGGCTACGGCGTCAAGAACTCGCGCCCGCAGATGCGCGAGCCCGATGGTGAGCCGCGGGTGAAGCGCACCGGCCCGTCAGCCCGTGACACTCGCTCTCCGCGCGGAGACAGGCAGTCCCGTCGCGGAGGTCTCTCCGTCTCGGATATGGACGTCCCAGAGTTCATCCCGAACTTCTAGTCGGCGCACTCACGCGAGCTGTTCGTTTGCTCGTACCGGCGGACCGCCGGAGGGGTTGCTGTGCTATCGCTCTGATATGAGCGCAGCTGGAAAGGGGGTTGTGGCGGCGGGCCATCCGCTGACCGCGGAGGCTGGAGCGCGCGTGCTGCGTGAGGGTGGCAACGCCGTCGACGCGGCCGTGGCGGCGATGCTCACCTCGTTTGCCGCAGAGTCGCTACTGACCGGGCTCGGCGCCGGGGGATACATGATGGTGGCCGGCGGGGATGAGCAGCCGGCGCTGCTCGACTTCTTCGTGCAAGCCCCGGAGCGGGCCACGGACGGCAGTGCAGCCGAGTTGGAAGCGGTTGACGTCTCCTTCGGAGACGCCGTGCAGGTGTTCTACATCGGGCCAGCCTCGTGTGGGATATACGGAGCGCCAGCGGGCGCCTGCGAGGCGATCAAGCGCTGGGGCACGATCGAGCTGTCCGAGCTTGCGGCTCCAGCGGCGACGCTCGCGCGCGAGGGAGTCGTGCTGAACAAGGGTCAGGCCTATATCGCCAAGATCCTCAGCGACCTGCTCTGCTCGACGCCGGAGTGCGCGGCGCTCTGGGCGCCTCAGGGCACAGTGCTGAGGGAGGGAGAGCTACTGCGCAACCCGGAGTTGGGCGACGCGCTG
>DATCEK010000112.1:0-4125 GCA_036510155.1 Solirubrobacteraceae bacterium
CGCGCGCAGGCCGAGCGCGCCGCAGCCGACGTCGAGTACGCGTGCGCCCTCAGAAAGCCCGCACATCGCAAAGAAGCGCTCGTGGCGGCGGCTCCGGGCGCGGGCGGCGACTGGCGAGGCGATCCGCGCGAGCGGGCCGCGCGCGGTGGCGTAGACCTCTGCGGAGGACGATCGAGCGGGTGAGCTCGACGTCGAAGGGTCTGAGCGCTGGGAGGTGGGTGTCGATCGGGATGGGGGCACGCGCACCTGAGGTTAGGCGACTCGCCGTACGTACTACCCGCGTTCACGGATCGGGCAGGGCTGCCCCATACAATGTGCGTATGTCCTCAAAGCGTCAGATCCATGTCGGGTCCGTGCCCATCGGCGGCGGGGCGCCCGTGGCCGTGCAGACGATGACCAAGACCGAGACGGCCAACCTCTCGGCCACAATGGAGCAGATCCGCAAAGTCGCCGAGGCCGGGGCCGACATCGTGCGCGTTGCCGTGCCGCGCGAGCAGGACGTGGATGCCCTGAAGCAGATCGTGCTCGACTCGCCGATTCCCGTGATCGCCGACATCCACTTCAACCATACGCTTGCTTTGAAGGCGATCGAAGCCGGGGCGCACTGTGTGCGTCTGAACCCCGGCAACATCGGCGGACCCGAGAAGGTGGCCGAGGTGATCGCCCTGGCCAAGCAGACCGGGACTCCTCTGCGTGTCGGCGTCAACAGCGGGTCCCTCCCCAAGCACCTGCGCGACCTGGAGTACGAGAATCCTGTCGAGGCGCTGGTGACGGCTGCCATAGAGACCGTCGAGCTGATGGAGCGGCTTGACTTCGAGAACTTCAAGGTGTCGATGAAGTCGACCTCCGTTCCGAACACGATCGCCTCCAACCGGCTGCTGTCCGAGCGTATTCCCTATCCGCTGCACCTCGGGGTGACCGAGGCCGGCACCAAGTGGTCGGGATCTCTCAAGTCCGCCGTCGGTCTTGGCACGCTGCTGGCCGACGGCATCGGCGACACGATCCGCATTTCTCTGTCCACCTTCCACGCCGAGGAGGAGGTCAAGGTCGCCTGGGAGATCCTCAAGGCTCTGAAGTTGCGCGAGAAGGGTCCGGTGTTGATCGCCTGCCCCACCTGCGGGCGGCTGCAGTTCGACATGGATACCGTCGTCGTGGAAGTGGAGCGGCGCCTGGAAGCGTATGAGGATCCGATCGAGGTGTCTGTGCTTGGCTGCGCGGTCAACGGCATCGGCGAGGCACGGCATGCCGACTTCGGCATCACCGGGGCCAAGGACATGGGCATGATCTACTCAAAGGGCGAGCCCTTGAAGAAGGTGCCGACGCACGAACTCGTCGACGAGCTCTTCAAGGAGATCGACCGTTACTACGCGGCCGGCAAGACCGTTCAACGCGACGAGCGCGAAGCCGCCGAGGCGCGCGAGTGGCTCGCGGCAAACGAGGATGCCACGGCGATGACGCCGGAGAAACTTGCGGCGCTCGAGGCGGCTGCCGCCGAGCAGGAAACCGAGGCCGACGCTGTACTCGAGTCGATGCTCGCGCCCGCCGGCGCCGCGAACGGCACTGGTGTGGGCGTTGCCAACGGCACGAGTGTGACCCTCGACGAGTCGGCCTCGCCGGTAGCCGGCCGACGCTTCAGACGCACCTGAAGCGCCGGCCCTCCAGCGGTGTTCAGCTTGCGGATTTGAAACGCTCGGCAACGACCTCCCAGTTCACTGTGTTCCACCAAGCGTCGATGTAGTCGGGGCGCTTGTTCTGGTACTTCAGATAGTAGGCGTGCTCCCACACGTCGACGCCGAGCAGCGGAGTCTTGCCTTCGGAGATCGGATTGTCCTGATTGGGAGTTCCGACGATCGCGAGGCCGGACCCGTCGTGTACGAGCCACGCCCAACCTGAGCCGAACTGGTTGACAGCGGCTTCCTTCATCTTCGACTTGAAGTCCTCGAACGACGCGAACGCATTGTCGATCTCATTTGCCAGAACCCCGCTCGGGCGTTTGTTGTGAGCAGGATCCGGCATCATGTGCTCCCAGAACAGGCTGTGGTTGTAGTGCCCGCCGCCGTTGTTGCGGACCGCGGTGCGCTTGGCCTCGGGCACCTTGTCCAGATCCTTGAGCACGTCCTCGATCGGGGCGTCGGCCAGCGGCGTGCCCTCGAGCGCGGTGTTGACCTTGTCGACGTAGGCCTGATGGTGCTTGTCGTGATGGATTTCCATCGTCAGCTTGTCGATGTGGGGCTCCAGCGCGTCGTATGCATAGGGAAGCGGCGGTACGGAGTAGGCCATCGGTGCTCCTTGGAGTTGGGGACGGGTCGTTGATGTAATTCATAGCGTGCGCGGGCGCCCGAGGCGTGACCGATTGGTGCGCGCCCTACGACTTCGATTTTTTGGGCTACCCCGCTTTGGCCGCGCGCAACACCCCCAGGAGCGGGATCACGCGTAGGATGCCGAACACGCCATGACCAGACTGACCGAGTATCTACTGCCGACCGAGAAGCAGGCGCCCGCCGACGCCGAGGCGATCTCGCACAAGCTGATGGTGCGCGCCGGGCTGGTCCGGCAGATGGGCAGCGGCATCTGGACTTGGTTGCCGGCCGGGTGGAAGGTCCACCAGCGTGTGGTTGAGATCGTGCGTGAGGAGATCGACGCGATCGGCGGGCGCGAGATGCTGATGCCCGTGCTGCAACCGGCCGAGCTATGGCGCAAGACCGGGCGCCTTGGGATCGAAGAGCTGTTCAAGCTGCAAGATCGCAAGGGCTCAGAGCTCGTGCTTGCCCTGACCCATGAGGAGGCGGTCACCTTCCATGTCGCGCAGACGATCAACTCCTATCGCGACCTTCCCTTGATTCTGTACCACTTCCAGGTAAAGGAGCGCGACGAGGCGCGGCCGCGTGCCGGCGTTTTGCGCACGCGCGAGTTCGTGATGAAGGACTCCTACAGCTTCGACCGCGACCAGGCCGGGCTGGAGGAGAACTATGCGTTGCATGTCGGGGCTTACGACGAGATCATGCAGCGCACCGGGCTGCGCTTCTATCGAGTCGAGTCGGACGTCGGGGTGATGGGTGGGCTTGGCGCGCACGAGTACATGGCGCCGTGTCCGGCCGGTGAGGACGAGGTCGCGCTCGGCGACGGGTATGCCGCCAACATGGAGGTTGTCGAGCAGAGCCCGGATTACCGCAAGGACGGAGAGACTCACATGCTGGGCGAGAAGCGGTTGACGGTCGAGCCGGCGATCGAGATCGGGAACATTTTCAAGTTGGGCACTCGCTACTCCGAGCCGCTAGGTGCGACATACCGCGACGAGCATGGGGCGGAGTTGCCGATCTGGATGGGCTCCTACGGGATCGGGCCGGCGCGAATCGTGGCGGCGGCCGTCGAGCAGTTCGCCGACGAGCACGGCATCTCCTGGCCCAAAGCGCTTGCACCATTCGCGGTGCATCTCGTGGCCGTCGGTCGTCCTGGGACGCCCGAGCGCGACGCGGCCGACGGGCTGTATGAGACGTTGCACGCAGGCCGTGTCGATGTTCTCTACGACGATCGCGAAGCCGGGCCGGGGGAGAAGTTCGCCGACGCCGAGCTACTCGGCTGTCCGGTGCGCCTGACCGTCGGGCGGCGCAGTTTGGAGTCGGGCGAGATCGAGGTGCAGCTGCGGCGTGGACGCGAGGCCGGCCCCGGCCTGCCGCTAGGCGGCGAGCCGGCAGAGCTGTTGCGGGCGCTGGACGAGCTGTGCCGGAGCACGCCCTAGAGCTGCCCCGGGCCAACGCCGCCGGGCGGGGCCGTGGTAGGAGAACTCTCTTTTGCGAATTGCCTAGGGTGACTACAAAAGTAACTACGATTGTGAATTTCATGAATAGAATGTCCCACAGCCTCCCCTCGTGCACGGACACGACCGGATAACTCTCCGCCGCCTGGTCGGCCTGGATCGCTCCGGCCCGCCTCCACCGCAAACACTCACCGGCCAGCCGTTGCGGCCCTGGACGATTCCCAACGCGATCGGCTTTGTGCGGTTGGCGCTGATTCCCGTGTTCCTGGCGGTGGCTCTGTCCAGCAACGACGGAGTCGATGCGCTCTCGGCAACGCTGTTTGCCGTGATCGGCTGGGGCGACTACGCCGACGGCATCGCCGCCCGCC
>DATCEK010000113.1:0-69638 GCA_036510155.1 Solirubrobacteraceae bacterium
GCCCGTGCCGCCGGGGCGACGCTGGCGGACCTCGAGTTCGTGCAGTTCCACCCGACGGCGGTCATCGGCGTAGAGGGCAGGGAAGGTTTTTTGATCACCGAGGCAATCCGCGGCGAGGGGGCGACGCTGCTCGACGGCGACGGGCAGCGCTTCGTCGACGAGCTGGCGCCACGTGACGAGGTCTCGCGTGCGATCCAGAGCCGTTTGCGCGAGAGTGGGGAGCGCTCGGTCAGCCTCGACATGCGCGCGATCGACCCAGCCCTGTTCCCCAACGTGGTCGGCGCTCTGCGCGAGGCCGGGCTCGACCCGACACGCGAGCTGGTGCCGGTCGCGCCGGCCGCGCACTACACGATTGGGGGGATTGTCACCGACCTGTATGCGCGCTCCGCCGTGGCGGGACTGTACGCGGTCGGCGAGACGGCCTGCACCGGCCTGCACGGAGCCAACCGGCTGGCCTCGAACTCGTTGAGCGAGTGCTTTGTGTTCGGCCGCCGGGCGGCGTTGGCGGCGCTCCAGGAGCCCGCGCTGGGCGACAATGCCTCCAGGGTCGGCCAGGAGGCGATCGACCTCGGCACTCTTCCGCCGGAGCTCGACACAGGCGTGGATTGGCGATCGGAGGGATCGCCCGCCGATGAGCAGGACATCAGGCTTGCGTTGTGGCGCCACGCGGGGATCGAGCGCTCGGCTGGCGGGTTGAGGGAGCTTCTGGACTCTCCCCATCCCCTGGCACGGCTGATCGCGCGCTCAGCGCTGATGCGCGCCGAGAGTCGCGGCACCCATGCCCGCAGCGATTACCTGGAGTGCGACAAGCGCCTGGACGGTAAGCATGCGGTGGCCCGCAGCGGCGGGGAGTCTGAGCTCGACTGGCAGGATTGGCGCTAGCGGACGCCAAATCCAAGCGCGAACCGCAAGATTGGCGCTAGCGGCGCAGAGCCCGAGCCGAGCTCGACTCGCCACCGGCGCCGGCGCACCCGCGAAGCCGACTCTCGCAGCGCCACAAAGTGATCGAGAGACGTCCCCAAAAACCCGTAATGGGCGAAAAACTAACCCGAGCTTAATCAATTACTTCTGTGCCGCTTAGGAATGGCTCGGATACTTGACGAGTCCGGTCCTTTTGGCATGGGCCGGTGTTGAAGAGAGCAGAACTATGTATCAGTTCAGCCGAGCGATATACAGGGAGTTGGCGCCGTATATAGCGGAGTCCAGGCCCGACGCCGGGGCCACTTCCAACCACAAGCACGTGCTTGACGCGTGCGAGGCGGCCGTCGAGCGACTCGCAACCGACCGCCACTACTTCGCCAAGCCCGCTCGCACCTTGTTCTATGACATCAGAACCTATTTCCCGATGAGCGCACAGGAGCGCGTGTTGCAGACCGTTTGCCGTTACATCGGGCTCGCCCAGCGCTTCCTCTCGGAGAACCCATTGGAGGCGCATGCGGCCGTCACCGACGAGCCGCCGACCTGCCGTGCGACCACGCGCAAGGGCTCGACCTGCCAGCGCGTGCCGTTGCCGCACAACGGGTACTGTCCATCGCACCAGCATCTGGCCGACACCGAGCACAGCGAGCGCCTCGCCGCTGCATAGGACGTTCTGAGTAGCCTTCTCGAGCATGCTGCTCGGCGTAGATGTTGGTGGGACGTTCACCGACGCGGTGCTCATCGGCGACGGTGGGGTCCTTCACACCGCGAAGGCTCCCAGCACCCCCGCCGCGCAGGAGCGAGGCGTGATGGATGCGATTGCTGCGGTGCTGGGACGTGCGGGCGCCGAGCCCGGTCAGGTCAGGCGCTTCGCCCACGGAATGACTGTCACGACTAATGCACTGCTTGAAGCGAGAGCCCACTCACCCGCCCACCCACCTGCGCGCACGGCGCTGATCGCCACCGACGGGTTTACAGACATCGTCGAGCTCGGGCGCCAGGCTCGTCCGAGCCTTTACCGCCTGTGTGAGGCGGGGGGTCCGCCGCTGGCACCGCCACAGCTGCGCTTTGGAGCGCCCGAGCGAATCGGGCCAGACGGCGTGTTGCGCGAGCTCGACCTCGAGGCAACAGAGACGCTGCTTGCGCGGCTCACAGCCGGTCAACCCGACGCGGTGGCGGTCGTGCTGCTGCACTCCTACGCCCATCCCGAGCACGAGCGCAAGCTCGGCGAGCTGATCTCCTCGCGCCTGCCCGACGTGCACCTGTCGCTTTCGCACGAGCTTGTCGGCACGTTCAGGGAGTACGAGCGTGCGAGCACCACCGAGGTCGACGCAGCGCTCTCGCCTCTGCTCGCCTCCTATCTGAGCAAGCTTGGCGAGCGTGCAGCAGAGCAACGTCTCCCCGAGGTCCAGGTGATGCAGTCCTCTGGCGGCCTCATCGATGCGCGAAGGGCTGCTGCCCACCCCGCCCTTACGGTGCTCTCCGGCCCTGCCGGCGGTGTCGGCGGGGCGCTGCTGCTCAGCCAAGCCGCCGGCGAGCGTGACGTGCTGTGCTTCGACATGGGCGGCACCTCCTGCGATGTGTGCGTCATAGGCGAGGGGCGGGTGGGCGAGACGGCGCAGCGCTGCGTGGGCGATCGGCCGCTCGCGCTGCCGGCGCTCGACATCCACACGGTGGGCGCGGGCGGCGGCTCGATCGCCTGGCGCGACCCTGGCGGCGCGCTGCGCGTCGGACCCGAGTCGGCGGGGGCCGATCCAGGACCTGCTTGTTACGGGCGCGGCGGCGAGCGCCCAACCGTGACCGACGCCAATCTGCTGCTGGGCAGGCTGCTCGAGAACACTCCGCTGGCAGGCGGCGTGCGTCTGGACCGAATCGCAGCCGAGCGCGCTGTGCAAGCGCTGGCGGATGAGCTGGGGCTCGATCGGCTCGCTTGCGCCGAGGGTGTCGTGCGAGTGGCCGAGGCCGAGATGAGACGGGCGCTGGCGGTGATGACCGTGGAGCGTGGGATCGACCCGCGCCGCTTTGCGCTGATGCCGTTCGGGGGAGCCGGGCCACTGCACGCCGCCGCGATGGCCGACGAGCTCGGGATCGCGCGGGTGTTGTGCCCACGCGCCAGCGGCGTGCTGAGCGCGCTCGGCCTCGCCGCCGCTGCGCCGCGGCGCGACGCATCGAGCACAGTCATGCTCAGTGGTGCGAGCTTCACCGCCGAGAACGTCGCCAAGACGCTGGATGCACTGATCGCACGGGCGTCAGACGAGCTCGACGAGCCAGCCGAGCGAATCGGGCTGCGCTACGAGCTGCGATATCTGGGGCAGTCGTTCGAGTTGACGGTTGACGAGGAGATCGAGCTTGGAAATGGTTTTGTAGGAAAGGGCGTTCCCGCCACTGACACTCCCTGGGTCGACTCCCACCCGTCGTGCGATCCCCTGCGCTTGCGCGAAGCCTTTGAAGCCGAGCACGAGCAGCGCTATGGCTATCGCGACGCCGACGCGGAGGTTGAGCTGGTGAATGTGCGCGTCTCGGCTATCGGGTCACGGCCAGCACTGCGGCTGAATGTGGCCGCCGATGAGTCACAGGTGCGCGAGAGCAAGCTGGTTACATTCGACGGGGAGTGGCTCGATACAGAGCTGTGGCGGGGAGATCTGCCCGTGGGCACGCAGGTGCGCGGGCCTGCTCTGTGTGCGATGCCCGAGTCTACGCTGCTCGTGCCGCCCGGTTGGAGCGGAGCGGTGGACGAGCATGGGACGATCGCGCTGGAAAGGGCTTTGCTACAACGAGACAGCCGGCGTGCGAGGCTCGGAGCAGAGCAGGCGAAGGGGACGAAGCGCACGAGCTCGCTCGATCCGATCGAGCTGCAGGTGATCGTCGGTGCGCTCAGGGCCGCCTGCGAGGAGATGGGTGGCGCGCTCGTTCGCGCGGCGCACTCGGCGAACATCAAGGAGCGTCGCGACGCCTCGACCGCGCTGTTTGACCGTCACGGCGAGATGGTGATGCAGGCCGAGCACATCCCCGTCCACCTTGGCTCGATGCCTGCCGCGGTAGGTGCGGTGCTCGAGCGCGAGCAGCGGCCCGGCGTGTCCTGGGTGCTGAACGATCCCTTCGAAGGCGGCACGCATCTGCCGGACATCACGGTCGTGACTCCCGTTTTCAGCGATGCCCCGCTTATGCCCCGCATGGGGTACGCGCGCGGGGGGCATCGGGTTTTCGATGCATCCCACGCCCCAGCCGGCGCCCTCCTGAATAGCCCCACCGAGCCTTCTCCTGCCGGGCCTCCCCAGAGAGGGTCGCTGATCGGTTTTGCCGCGAGCCGCGCCCACCATGCCGACGTTGGCGGGGCCATACCCGGTTCGATGCCGGCCGACAGCCGAACGCTCGAGGAAGAGGGCGTCGTGATCCATCCTCGCGAGCTGAACGACCTGGCAATCGAGGAGCTCGTGGCGCAGATGCGCCAGCCCCAGGAGCGCAGGGCAGACCTGCGGGCACAACTCGCCGCCAATCGCATCGGCGCCCTGCGCCTCTCCGAGTTGGCCGAGCGCGTCGGCGAGGAGCGTCTTGCTGCGGCGATGGAGGGGGTGCTCGACTACGCGGAGCGGCGCACATGCGCTTGCATCGCGGCGCTTGGGGACGGGGTGCGCGAAGCCCGCGACGTGTTGGAGGCGCCTGAGGGCGATTTGCTGCTGTGCCTGAAGGCGACGGTCCTCGGCGAACGGCTGACACTCGACTTCAGCGGCTCAGCCCCGCGCCATCCCGGCAACCTCAACTGCCCGCTTGCGGTCACGCTGTCGGCATGCTGGTTTGCGGTGCGCGTGCTCACCGACCCAGACATTCCGCCCTCAGCCGGCGCCTATCGCCCTGTGGATGTGATTGTGCCGGACGGCTCGCTGTTGAACGCAAAGCCACCCGCCGGTAGCGGGGAGCCGGCCCCGGCCGTTGCCGCCGGCAACGTCGAGACCTCCTCTCGCGTCGCCGACCTCGTGCTCGCTGCCTTTGGCCGGGCGCTCGGCCAGGGCACGATGAACAATCTGACGCTCGGCAACGCCGACTTCAGCTACTACGAGACACTTGCCGGTGGGCAGGGAGCCTGTGCGGACGCCGACGGACCCAGCGGCGTGCACGTCGCGATGACCAACACCTTGAACACCCCGATCGAGGCGCTCGAGCGCGAACTGCCGCTGCTCGTCAGCGAGTACTCGCTGCGACGCGACTCAGGCGGCGCGGGCAAGCACAAGGGCGGCGACGGCGTCGTGCGCGAGCTTGTGGCCCTCAGCGACATGACCTTCTCGCTGATCGGCGAGCGTCGCCGCCACGCGCCCCCCGGCGCCAACGGCGGCGAGGCCGGCAAGCCGGGTCTCGACACATTGATCGGGGTCGATACCCCGAAGGGCACGCCTGGCAAGCCTCGAGGGTTGCCATCGAAGACGACGGGTAGGCTTCGCGTCGGTGAGCGACTTCGCATCGAAACGCCCGGGGGCGGTGGATATGGTGCCCCACCGGAGCAGCCCGATCCCAGCGACGGTCGGCCTGAGCAGGACTCGATCCGGTCGAGCGGCCGATCGGACTATCGCCCCGACCAGTCCGGAGAGTTGACGCATGGCTGAGCGGATCGGCTTCCTCGGCCTTGGCATCATGGGCTCGCGCATGGCCGCGAACGTGGCCAAGGCAGGCTATCCGCTGACGGTCTGGACGCATACCGAGGGCAAGGCGCAGCGCTGGGCGGAGGAGCACAACGCCACCGCGGTAGACACTCCGGCAGAGGTGGCGGCGGCTAGCGACATCGTCGTGAGCATGGTCGTGGACGGCGCCCAGGTCGAGAGCGTGCTGTGCGGCGAGAGCGGTGTCGCCGAGGGCGCCATAGACGGTCTGCTCTGCGTGGACATGTCGACCATCGCTCCGACAGACACACACCGCATCGCCGCACGCTTGCGGGAGCACCGGATAGGAATGATCGATGCACCCGTCACCGGCTCATCGCCACGTGCCGAGGCGGGGACGCTGACGATCATGGTTGGGGGCGAGACCGAGCAGTTCGCGCGTGTCAAGCCGCTGCTCGAGACGATGGGCGAGCTGATCGTGCACGTCGGCGAGCTCGGGCAGGGCGAGATGCTGAAGCTGATCAACAATTCGCTCGGGGCGGCAAACGCCGCCGCCGTGGCCGAGGCGCTGCTGCTCGCGAAGGCGACCGGCGTGGACTTGGACGCGCTCGTGGCGGTGACCCAGAGCGGCTCGGGGGCCTCGGCGCAGATGCAGATGAAGTCCGGGGCGATGCGCGCCCACGACTATTCGACGTTGTTCAAGACCGAGCACCTGCTCAAGGACGTGCGACTGTGCCTGGAGGAAGCACAGTCCGCCGGAATCCCCTTCCCGGCAGCCGCCCATGCTCGTGACATGCTGGCCGCGACGATGGGGCGTGGGCACGGCGCAGATGATTATTCGGCATTGATCGAGTCAGTCGAGGGACTCGCCGGGCGGCGGCTGTAAACGCGTCGTAACCGTCAGACCACCCAAAAAACCCCTCCATTTGCAGGGGATTTGGGATTTTCGCTCGGATTTCGTATCTTTAAGCGCAGCGGTGCCCTGTGCCAAGGCCTTGTAGGCGGCATGGATGGGGCCGCACGGTTCTCAGACGATCCCTCGTAGTCAGGTCTTTTCAAAATGCCAATTGCTCTCAAGGAATGGGCGGTCACCGTCCGCGCCCTCGCCGAAGGCGAGCAGCTGATCACCCTGCGCAAGGGCGGTATTCGCGAGCCCGAAAAGCACTTCAAGCTCGATCACGACCGCTTTTTCCTGTACCCCACGTTCGACCACCAGCGCAACGACCTCGTACGCGAGTCCCACCAGCCGGAGCTGCGCCGGGCACTCGAGGAAGGCGTGTGGAACGATGGCGAGCCGTCAGTCAACGCTTTCAGCGTCGAAGGTGGCATCCAGCAGCCCGAGCGAGTGCGCATAAGGGCCTGGGCAGAAGTGGCCGGTCACTTCACGATCTCCGATCCCCGCTGCGTCGACGCGCTGTCACCGTTCTACGTGTGGACGCCCGACTACGCCGAGAAGCGCCTGGAATGGAAGCGTCGCCACCCTCTGCACGTGTTGCTGCTGCGCACCTATCGGATTCCCCGCCCGGTGACCGTCAAGGTCAAGGATGAGTACGGCGTTTGCAGCTCTTGGCTCGAGCTACAGCGCGAACTGCCCTTCGAGGGCACGCCGGTGCTCTCCGACGGCGAGTTCGAGCGAGCCGCCGAAGAGATCGAGGGCATCACGCGCGAAGCCGGTCAGCCGATGGGCCAGCCGGTCCTCGTCTAGCACTCGTCCCGCAGGGTCCAAATCAGGAAGACCGCGCCGCATGCGGCGCGGTCCCGGACGGTGCATGCACCGTCCGGCGGGTCGGCACATGTGCCGACCCGAACAGCAATATGGATTGCTAAGCGAGTAGCTCCCGCGCGCGATCCGCTTGGGAGACAGGCACGAGCACGTCGCGTCCGCCTGCGGCGATGAAGTCGGGCACGTCGGCGCCGCCACCCCGCTTGAGCATGCTCGGGATGTGCTCTTGGCGCAGCAGGCCCTGAATCAATTCGGCTTCGGCCAGGTTGCGCGCATATGCAACCTTGACGAGGTGCACGCGGTCGCTAGACCGCGATTTGCCCGATCTCCACCTCACGGACTGTGCCTCCCTCAATCAGGTACGAGCGGATCTCGGGCGCCCCGGGATCTGAGAGCCCGACGATGATCCACTCGACGCCGGGCCAGCTGGCCGCGAAGTTGATGTCGGTCTGTGACGGACGGGGGGCCGTGTGCGTGTGCGAGTGATAGATCGCGCCTATGTCCCAGCCGGCCTCGTCGAACTCGTTGATCGCCGCAATCACGTCTTTGCCGTCGATCTCGAAGCGCTTGGGGCTCGCGTGAATGTTGCGCGCGGCGCGCACGCGCATCGCCTGCACGGGCCGGCCGTCAGAGGACTGCGCCACCGCCACCACCCCACAACACTCGTTGGGTGCCTCCGCACGGGCGTGCACGAGGATCTGCTCAAGCAACTCTTGCGAGATATCCATGCGCGCCTGTCCCCCGTTTCAGCGATGCTTCGGCAGGCCTGGTCGCCTGGGCAGGCGGTTGTTCACCACCACACCGTGGAGTCGAGATTCTCGATCTCCTCAATGGGCAGCGTGTAGATGCCGCTCGACAGATACTTCCAGCCGTCGTCGGCGACGACGAAGACTACGTTGCCCTCATCCAGCTCGCCGGCGATGCGCACCGCGACACGCGCGATCGCGCCGCTCGAGACGCCCGCGAAAACGCTCTCCTCGTCCAGCAGCTTGCGTGTCCACAGGATCGCGTCGGTGTTGGTTACGAAGATCTTGCGGTCCAGCAGCGAGAGGTCGATGATCGGAGGGATGAAGCCGTCATCCAGCGAACGCAAGCCCTGGACGGGCTCGCCCTGCATCGGCTCGGCTGCGACGATCTTGCAGGCGTCGCCGAAGGCCTCCTTCAAGCGGCGGCCGTTGCCCATCAGAGTCCCGCCTGTGCCGAGACCGGCGACGAAAGCGGAGACCTCGTCGAGCTCCTCGAGTATCTCCAAAGCCGTGCCGTTGTAGTGCGCGTTGGGGTTGGCGATGTTGCCGTACTGGTAGGGCATGTAGTAGGAGGAGTCCTTCTCGGCCATGTCCAGGGCCTTCTCGACCGCACCGTTCGATCCCTTGGAGCCCTCGGAGTAGACGATCTGAGCGCCATACATCTTCAGCAGCTGGGTGCGCTCGGGCGTGACGTTCTCGGGCATGACGACCTTCAGGCGGTAGCCCTTGCGCTGGCAGATCATCCCGAGTGAGATGCCGGTGTTGCCGGAGGTGGGCTCGAGGATCGTCTGCCCGGGCATGATCGCGCCCTGGGACTCGGCGTCCTCGATCAGGGCGCGCGCGACGCGGTCCTTGACCGAGCCGGTGGGGTTGCGCGACTCGAGCTTGGCCCAGATGCGCACGCCCGGCTTGGGCGAGAGGCGCGGCAACTCCACGAGCGGCGTGTTGCCGATCGACTGGAT
Organism: Solirubrobacteraceae bacterium; assembly: GCA_036510155.1. Taxonomy (GTDB): domain Bacteria; phylum Actinomycetota; class Thermoleophilia; order Solirubrobacterales; family Solirubrobacteraceae; genus Palsa-744. The sequence goes on from DATCEK010000113.1 coordinate 8,942, forward strand.
GATGTCGCCGTAGCGACCCCCGCAGGGCTTGTTCTGGACCCGCTCCGCAGCCATTACTTCACGGAATATAGCGCCATTGCAACGGCCGGTCGAATTGTGGGGATGAGTGAAACGGACGACGCCGGCGCCCACCCGGTTGCTCGACTGGCTGCGCAACCAATATGCTTGAGAGGAACATGGGTGAGGGCTTCGACTTCGACTGGTTGGTGATCGGCTCGGGCTTCGGCGGGAGCGTGTCGGCGCTTCGCCTGTCGGAGAAGGGCTACCGGGTCGGCGTGCTGGAGTGTGGACGGCGCTTCGCCGACCACGAGTTTCCTGAGTCGACAGCCGACTACAAGCGCTACTTCTGGCGCCCGAAGATCGGCTGGAAGGGCATTTTCCGCCTGACCACCTTCAAAGACGTGTCGGTCGTCAGCGGCTGCGGCGTCGGCGGTGGCAGCCTCGGCTACGCCAACACCCTGTACGTGCCTCCGAAACCCTTCTTCGAGGACAGCCAATGGTCGGAGATGGCCGATTGGGAGAGCGAGCTTGCCCCCCACTACGAGGAAGCGCAGCGCATGCTGGGCGTGACGATGAACCCATACGATGACCCGGCCGACGCGCTGCTACGCGAGCTCGGTGAGGAGCTGGGTGTTTCTGACACATACAAAAAGACCCCGGTGGGCGTCTACTTCGGGGAGTCGGGCGGTGCGCGCGTAGGCGGCGGCACCGGCACCGGCACCGTGGGCGACGCCGGCAACGAGCCGCTCGAGGCTGTGCGCGATCCCTACTTCGGAGGAGACGGACCCGACCGCACACCGTGCTCTCTGTGCGGTCGCTGCATGGTCGGCTGTCCGCACGGGTCGAAGAACACGCTCGTGAAGAACTACCTGTACCTCGCCGAGAAGCGCGGCGCGCTCGTATCTCCCGAACGTACGGTGATCGACATCCGCCCGCTCGGAGCCGGCGACGGATCAGACGGCTACGAGGTCGAAAGCATCCGCTCGGGCGCGTGGATTCGCCGCGAACGCCGGGTGCAGCGCGCCCGCGCCGTCGTCGTCTCGGCCGGGCCGCTCGGCACGAACACGCTGCTGCAGCGCTGCCGGCTCGGCGGCTCGCTGCCGCGCATCTCCAGCCGGCTCGGCGAGCTGGTCCGCACCAACAGCGAGGCGATCCTCGCGGTCACGGTCCCTGAGGACTATCCGCAGGACATGATCAAGCGCGTGGCGATCACCTCGAGCATCTATCCCGACGCGAACACGCACATCGAGACGGTCACGTATGGCAACGACGGCGACTCGATGAATCGTCTCTACACGCTGCTGACCGGCGACGGTACGCGTGCTACGCGTCCTTTGAAGCTGCTCGGGCAGATCCTGCGCCACCCCAAGCGCTTTGCGCAACTGTTGCGTCCGAAGAACTGGTCGCGGCGCACGATCATCATCCTCGTAATGCAAACGCTTGACAACGCCATGGCTCTGCGTCCCAAACAAGGTCCCTTCAAAACGCTTTGGCTCAGCACCGAACAAGATCCCGAGCGCCCCAATCCGACTTTCATCCCAGTCGCCAACCAAGCCGCCGAATGGTTTGCCAAGCGCACCGGTGGGATCGCGCAGAGCTCGGTCATGGAGGCGGCGCTCAACATCCCCACGACCGCCCACATCCTCGGCGGGGCGGTGATTGGCTCGGACCCCTCGCGCGGCGTCATCGACGCTCATCAGCATGTCTTCGGCTATGAGAACCTGCTCGTCTGCGACGGCTCGGCGATCCCGGCGAACGTCGGGGTGAACCCCAGCCTCACGATCACGGCGCTTGCCGAGCATGCGATGAGCCATGTGCCGGCGGCGGGGATGGCGGTCCCATCGGGTGAGCAGGTCCCAGCGCCCGCGTGAGGACTCACTCCGGGGCGTCAAGCTCGGCGAGCGCGGCGATATCTTCGAGATCCACGCGACGCGCGCTCGCGCGCTTCATTCCGACTAGATCGTCGAGGCCTGCTACTGCGAGGGTCAGTTTTCCTAGACGGATTTCGAGCGCGCGCTCGCGGAGATCACCATATGAGGGTGCCCCTGGTGCATCGTGCAGCACGTCGATAGCCCCGTGAGCGGTGGCAAACTGCCACAGCGTTGCCCGCGGCAACATCTTCGCATCGATCTTCAGACCCTCGCTGCCGGGGTTGAGGACCTTGGCGTCGAGCGCGTTCAGAGCGTCGGCCAGTCTGCCAAGGTTGGCCTGTTCGGGGAGCGGAAAGACGTCGATGTCGACGGTTGTGCGTACGTGGCCGTGGGTTTGGACTGCGAGGCCTCCGACTATCACGTACTCGACCCCATGCTCGGCAAGCACTTCGAGGATCCGCTCCGCATCAAGTGGCATATCGCTATCCATCGCCCTACCCTTCGCGGGCACGCCGTCCCGCTTGGCGCAGACGCCCCGCCAAGCGATTCGCGGAGATGGCAAGTGCGAATCGTTCTGAGGGGGTGCGCTTGCGCGAGACCGCCATGTGAACCGGATCCCACCTGCCTGACAACCTGAGCGCGCGCAGCTCTGGCTCTCGCCCCATCGCCAAGAGCAGTGCGCAGACGGTTCCCCATGTCGGCTCTGTGAGGCCGCGCTCGATCCTGCTTACAGCGGCCTGCGTCGTGCCTGCCCGGATCGCGAGCGACCGCTGGCTCAGGCCCAGCTCTCGACGGTGTCGTTGCACCAGATCGCCCGGATCCATAATATATAAAAGTATATCGCGTTGTTTAGAGCGTATTCCGTGTGCTCGGTACTGTTGCCTGCGCCGAAAGAAGCGTCCCGGCCCGTAGCCGGAGGCTCGCAAACCCTTTGAGCGGCAGCAGCCGGTTGAGGACGCCGTAGCTATCAGCGCGGAGACGGGCGAGCGTGTGCCACCGCCCACCGTGGCCTGCGAGCTGCAAGACGGCCTGTTGACCCCCGCGCATCAAGAGCGCCCAGACACGTACCTGCCGAGCGTTCACGCGCAGCGGGTCGAATGGCAGCGTGAAGCCGCGCAAGAACGGCTTGGGCCGGGCTAGTGCGGTGTTCCCATTCGGCCCGGCGTAATAGAGGCCGGCCGGGCGCGGGTAGCGATTCAAGCTGCCGTTGGGCGAGGCGAGTAGCGCTCCTCCGTACGGATCGATCAAGAAGTGCCAGTCGACGAAGCTCACCCCGGAGACCCATAGACGGTGCAGCGCGCGCGCAATCCACGCGGCCTGGAGCCGGTTGGGCACGCCCTTGGATGTCGGTGGCGAACTCTCCCAGTTCAGCTCTGTGACCCATAGCGGCCTAGGGCCGGCAGGCAAGACCGTGTGCTCGCGCTCTGCCCGGGCGAGCAGCTCCGTGAGCTTCCCGATGTCAGAGACAGCCACATCGAGCTTGGAGACGGCCGGAATGTCCGGGTCAAAGACGGACAGCGGATGGAAAGCCAGCGCGTCGAGGTGCGGCTTCTGCAGGCAGTTCGCGCTCTCCGCGCCCAGGCACAGGAGCCCTTCCAGGAAGGTGACCGGTGCCATCGCGCCGACGCCCGCCCGTTCGCCCTCGGGGGCGATGCCGGCGGCGATCACCGTGTCGCTCGGCTGCACCGACTTGACACCTGCGTAGAAGCCGTTCAACAGCTGGCGGTAAAGCAACGGTGAGAAGGCGCTCCAGCGCCGACCGACCGCCACCCACTGTGGCTCCAGATAGCGCGCTAGATTGGGCTCGTTCCACGCTTGTAGGAACCGGACGCGCGGCAGGACGGCGCCGCGATGCAGCGGATCGGGAAAGGCACCGCTGTAGCGCTGGGCCACGGCCGTAGCGAATTCCTCGAGCGCTATTGGGCTGGGCGCCCAGCTGCCCGGGTACGCATCAGGCCAGCGATGGGGAGCTTCCGCGAAGCTCGGCGCGTGAGAGACGACCAGCAACGGTTGCAGCCCGGCGCTTACGGCGCTCTCGACGGCCGCGTCGAGCCGGGAGAAATTGTAGGCGGGGCTGGCCGGATCGCGCGCCTGAAAGCCCGGCGGGGGGCTTGCTTGCACGACGTTGCGCCAGTCCACAGGTATGCGCGCCACGCTCCCGCCAAGGGCCCGAGTCCTGTCCATCGTCTGCATGCGGATTTCGGCGCTATCGCTGAGCATCAGGTCTCCGTCGGACACCCCGCGCGCGAGCCCCCCTTTCGGGAAAGGCCCGTACAGCAGGGCACGGTTCTGCTCCCGCACAAAGGACGGTGAGGTATTCGCGGGTTCGTGCCCTGCCGGCGGCTCGGCCCCGAACGGCCGCGGCGGGCCGTCGGCACCGGTGCGCGAGGGCAAGGGAAGCACGGCGGGAGGTTGCAACCAGACGATTGCGCTCAGCAACACCGACGCGGCTTGCAGTACGCGCCTCACGATTCCCTGCCTGGGGTGTTAGCGGTGAAGTGTGAGGTAGTGGCGCGCGAGCGCCAGCTTTGCGCCTGAGCTGGCGGTGAGTGTCGCGATCAGCACGACTTTGGCGCTGTGTGCGTGCTTGAGCAGGCGTCGTCCGGTGGAGGTGAGGTGCAATGTGACTGTGACCGTGCCGGGTGCCTTGGCGTTGGCCGTGCCCCGCGCAAGCAGTAACGCCTTGGGCTCTCTGTGTGCTCGGCCATGTTTGCTCGTCGCCGCGAACGCAGGCAGGACGCCGCCGTGCTGGTAGAGATCCTCGACGATCGTTCCGGGCTGATTGATCGTTACGTGCGTCGACCATCCTGAACGGAACAGTTTGGCAATCGAGATGCCCGTGAATTTCGCGAACGCACCAGCAAGGGCGAGCGGCGCCGGAGGCGGTGGCGGAGGAGGAGGCGGAGGACAGACGCCGACCGGACGGTCGTATTCGCTGGAGTACGTGAACGTCGCTCCACCGGCTAGCGGGGACGTCAGCGACTCGACCGAGTAGACGGTCTCGCCGCTTACCAGCGGCTTTAGGAAATCACCGCCGAAGCTTGCCCCTGTGAGCACCTGCACCTGGGCCTCGGTGCGCTGCGGAGAGTAAGGCGAGTGAGGGATTACGGTGTAGTAGCCACCTTCGACGGTGTACCCGGCAGTGCGTTGTCCGGAGAAGTTGGTCGAGCCGGCGCAAACTGTGGGTTCGAGGGAGGGCAGACCGTCGTAGGTGACCGACGTCGCAAAGCCAGGAGATTCCATTGTGACCACATCGCCGACCTGGGGCACCTGCGAGAGCCAGGCACCTCCTTTGCCTTTGTCTTGCGCCACAACGAGACCGTTGTGAGTGACTGACACGGTCACTTCGGCTTCTGGGCGCACGCTTGCGCTGACGTGGCCGATCGAGTCTTCGGGCTGGGTGTCTGCCCCCTCGACGACCGCAAGCGAGTATTCGGGCGCTTTCGCGCGGTCGTTCGCTACGGCGGGCGCGGTCATTGCCGCTCCGGCGCAAAGCGCGCCAAGCGTTGTAAGAGCCACGTACAGCGCGTTCGTGAGGCTGCACAGGCTGAGAGGGCGACCGGTTCTCACTGGCACGAGAACATATTGGCTCGCCCGGTCGGAATATTTAGCGCAAAGCGCGAATCCTGGACGTTCAGCGCCCGCCGGCCATCGCCGGCAGGATCACCACTGTGTCGCTATCGGCGACCGTCGTCTCCAGCCCATCCAGCACGCGCACGTCCTCGTCGTTGAGGTAGACGTTGACGTAGCGATTGAGCTCGCCGTCGGCTGAGAACAGCTGGTCTGCCGTAGCCGGGTGCGAGTCGGCCAGGTCACGCAGGATCTCTCCGACGTTCTCGCCGGAGGCTGAAACCTCGCGCTCGCCGCCTACCGAGGGGCGCAATACCGGTGGGATCTTGATCTTGGCCATCGTGAACGAGGAGGCTACCCTGCCGCCGCGCAGAATGCCTCGTAGTCAGGGAAGACCCCCATCTCCTCATCGGAGATCTCATCCGGCGGGCGCGAGCAGATCGGGCAGTCGGGGTCGCGGTGGACCTTGACCTCGGTGAGCGTCGCGGCCAGGGCGTCGTAGAGCAGCAGACGCCCGATCGCCGGATCGCCGATGCCGAGGATCAGCTTGACGACCTCGGTCGCCTGCAAGAGACCCATCGTGCCGGGCAGCACGCCAAGGACGCCGTTGGCGCCGCACGAAGGAGCAAGCTCGGCCGGCGGCGGCTCGCGGAACAGGCAGCGGTAGCACGGCCCCTCGTAGGGCTTGAACACTGACAACTGGCCGTCGAAGCCGAGGATCGAGGCGGAGACGACTGGGATCTTCAAGCGCACGGTGGCGTCGTTGAGCAGGTAACGCGTGGGGAAATTGTCGACGCCGTCGACGATCACGTCGTAGCCCTCGATGATCTCCATGATGTTCGAGGCGTCCAGGCGCACGGGGTACTTGACAACGTTTACGTCTGGGTTGAGCGCGTGGATCGACTCCTCCGCCGAGTCCACCTTTGGGATGCCGATGCGTTGGGTGGAGTGGATCACCTGACGCTGAAGGTTTGAGAGATCGACGACGTCGTCGTCGACGATCCCGAGCGTGCCGACACCAGCGGCGGCCAGGTACAGGGCGGTGGGCGAGCCCAGGCCGCCGGCGCCGAGCAGCAGGACCTTCGCGTCGAGCAGCTTCTGTTGGCCCTCGATGCCGATCTCGCCGATCAGCAGATGGCGCGAATAGCGATCGCGCTGCTCAGCCGTGAGGCTACGGGGTACGTCGACCTCGTAGCCTCGGTCCTTCCACAAAGTAATGCCGCCGGTCATCGACTCGACGTGCTCATAGCCAAGGTCATCGCGCAGCGTGCGGGCGCCGTATGCGGAGCGGTTACCCGAGGCGCAGTAGAGGATCACGTGGGCGTCGCGGTTTGGCACGATGCCCTCGATGCGCGTCTCCAAGTAGGAGCGCGGCACGTGCTTGGCGCCCGGCAGGATGCCGGAGGCAAGCTCGTCGGTCTCGCGCAGATCGATGATCACCGCGCCCTCTTGCAAGAGCTCCTTGACCTCGGACGGGTCGACCTCGTCTATCTCGCTCTTCACCTGGCGCAGCAGGTCCGCACTCGACGGGCTCATCTCAAATCTCCTGAATTGCGGTCGGAATTCATGGAACTTCAGAAAGTATAGCGCCCACCGCTCGGCATTTGAATAGCTGTCCCAGCCGCTCCTCCCCCGGCGTTCACGGCGATCTCCGACGGCCTGCCTGCGGCCCCGCGCGTCGACTGGTCCTGGTCCCCTACCCTTGCCTGCCGGTGCGCTTCCAACCTCGCTTCGTACTTCCTGTCATCTCGACCATCCTGGCGATCACGCTTGTCGTGGTGATCGCCCTTGGCGGCGGTCACAGCCCCTCCCCCAGCACGTCCAACGCCAACCACGACGGTAACTTCGACGGCGCGGCCCTCCCGCCCGATGTGCGCGCGCACGACTTCACGTTGACAAATCAGCGCGGAGAGCGCGTGTCGCTGAGCGCATATCGCGGAAAGACGGTGGTGCTCGCCTTTCTCTTCTCCGCCTGTCGCACGTGCGTGCTGGTCGCCGATCAAGTGCGGGGCGCGCTCGACGAAGTCGAAGGCATGCATGGTGTCGCGACTGTCTTCGTCAGCACCGCTCCCCGTGCCGACACGCGCGCGAGCGTCAGCCGCTTCCTCAGCGAAACCTCGCTGAGCGGACACGTCGAATACCTGACCGGCACACCGCAGCAACTGCGACCGATCTGGAAGGCCTACGCGATCGCTCCGGTGAGCGCCGGCAAGTCCGCCTCTGAGGAGGGCATCACTGTGCTCTTGATCGACCACAACGGCGTCGAGCGCGTCGGCTTCGGACTGGAACAGATGACCCCCGAAAGCCTCACCCACGATATTCGGCTGCTTGCGGGCGCCTGATACCCTAGCCGTCAGGTAGGTATTCAGGCAAATGATGTTCTCAACCAAGGCCGAGTACGGCGTACGCGTGATGGTGGAGCTGGCTCGGCGAGCCGGCGATATCGCTGATGGCGCCGAAACAGCAGTCGTACCGCTCGCGGAGATTGCCGAGCACGACGGTCTACCGCTTGCCTACCTGGAGCACCTGGTCGCGCGCTTGCGCAAGGCGGGCTTGATCGACAGTCGCAGAGGCTCGCGCGGTGGCTACATGCTGGCGCGCGGCGCGGAGCAGATCACGATGGCCGAGGTCGTCGAGGCGCTTGAGGGCTCGATCGCCCCGATCGAGTGCATCTCTCAAGCCTCCGACGGGCGTGTGGTGTGCTCGCGCGAGTCCGACCCCGACCATGTCTGTCCCACCAAGCTGCTGTGGACACGCGTGCGCTTCTCGATCGTGCGCACATTGCGCGAGACCACCCTCGCCGACCTCTTGGCGGGCAACGAAGCACAGGCGCTCATGGCCACTACGAACGGCGCGGACGACGCCACATCCACACCGCTTCCCGCTTCTTCGATAGCCGCCTCTGCCCCGCTTCCCTCGATCCCCGCCTGAAACGCTTTCCCGTCCCCGTCCCCGTCCCGCTCAGAGCAAAGGAACCATGGCCGATCTCGAAATCATCAACCTGCATGTGCGCACCGAGGATCGCGAGATCCTCAGAGGCGTCAACCTGAACATCGACAAGGGCGAGATCCACGCGCTGATGGGACCCAACGGCTCCGGCAAGTCCACGCTCGCAAAGACGCTGCTAGGCCATCCCACATATGAGGTGACAGAGGGCAAGATCGTGTTCAAGGGCGAGGACATCACCGAGTCAGAGCCGCACGAGCGCTCGAAGGCCGGCTTGTTCCTCGCCTTCCAGGATCCCGTTTCGATTCCCGGCGTGTCGGTCGCCAACTTCCTGCGCATGGCGATCAACGCAAAGCAGGACGAGCCGATCAAGGTCAAGGAGTTCGGCACCAAGCTCCAGCACGCGATCGAGCTGCTGGACGTCGATCGCGCGTTCACCTCGCGCCACCTCAACGACGGCTTCTCCGGCGGACAGAAGAAGCGCGCGGAGATCCTGCAGATGGCGATGCTCTCCCCCGACGTCGCGATCCTCGACGAGACCGACTCCGGCCTTGACATCGACGCGCTGCGCACCGTCGCCGAGGGTGTGCAGAAGCTGCACGACGAGCAGCAGCTCGGGGCGCTGATCATCACCCACTACCAGCGAATCCTGCACTACGTGAAGCCCGAGTTCGTGCACATCCTGATGGATGGGCGCATCGTGCTGGAGGGCGGCGTGGAGCTTGTGGAGCGCCTCGAGCGAGAGGGCTACGACCAGATCCGCCAGGAGGTGGGCGCCAGTGCCGCCTGAGGCAGTGGCGGTCAAGGCTGGGCGCCATCGCGAGGCGTCGCTCTACCATGCGCTCGCTGGCGCGGGCGCGGGCGACGGACACAAGTCACTCGCCGAGCTGCGAGCGGATGCGCTGGGGGCATACGAGCGTGAGGATCTGCCGATCTGGCGCCGTTCGGGCTTCTGGACGACGAGCTTCGCCAAGCTCGACTTGGACGCTGTCGGCCCGCGCGAGCATTCCTCCGAGGTCGGCGTGCCCGAGTTCGTGAGCGAATCGATCCCCGAGCGTCCCCGCGCAGGCAGGATCGTCCAGCTTGACAGCTCTGTCGTGCACGTCGAGCTCGACCCCGCCCTGGCCGAGCGCGGCGTGATCCTGTGCTCGCTGGAACGGGCGGCAAACGAGCACGGCGAGTTGTTTGCGCAGTGGTACTCCAAGCGTCTGACCATCGACCGTCACAAGTTGGAGGCAGCCAATGCCGCTTTCTGGACTGGTGGGGCGTTCCTGTACGTACCCGAGGGGCTTGTTGTGCAGGACCCGTTCGAGATCGTCTACGCGATCGGCGGCCCGGGTGTGGCTCAGTATGGCCGCACGCTGATCGTTGGAGGCGCACACAGCGAGTTCAAGGTCCACGAGCACGATCTGGCAGCAGATTTTGGGGATGGGGATGGGCGTTCCTCTAGTCAATCCATGCATGCGGGCGCGTTCGAGCTCTATTTGCAAGACGGCGCGCGTGCCCGCCTCGCTCAAGTGCAGGATTGGCGCTCGGGCAACGTGTTCGACGCCTCGACGCGCTTCGTTGGGGTCGGGCGCGACGCTTACTGCCATTGGTTGCCGGCGCTACTTGGCGGCCATCTCGTGCGCCACCATCTGGAGCTTGCGGTGATGGAGCCTGGGGGCGACATGGCCTTCAGGGGCCTGTTCTTCTGCGAGGGCGACGAGCACCTCGACACCTTCGCGGTGGACCTTCACGAGACCGGGCCGAGCGGAGGAGACGTGCATTGGCGCGGCGCCGCCACGGGTAGCAGTCGGGCTAGCTTCGAGGGCTTGATCCAGATCGACCAGGGCGCCCAGCAGACACACACCTACCTGCAGATCCACACGCTGATGCTCTCGCCGAAGGCGCGGCTGGATGCGATCCCCTCGGTGCTGGTCTCGGCCGACGACGTTTCGGCGTCACATGGCGGGACCGTGGGAGAGCTGGACGAGGCGGCGATCTTCTACATGGCCACCCGCGGCTTGGACCGGCCCACCGCGGTCCGCCTGCTCGTCGAGGGCTTCTTCGAGCCAGTGCTTGGGCAGCTGGAGGACGAGCCGCTCGAAGATCTGGTGCGCGGCAAGATTGCGACGAAGCTGGCGCGCGCGAAGGACGACATCGAGGCATATGCGACCGCCAGGTAGAGAGCAAGCCCACGCGGAGATGTGATGAGCCCACGCGGAGATGTGATGTCAATTTTTGCTCAGTCTACGATAATAGCTACTCGCTGTAGTCACTATGGTAGTTGACACAAAAAGTATATATACCTTCGCACCCATATCCTCAACCAGGGAAGCCGTTGCGGGCCGGACCCTCGACGTGCGCGGCGACTTCCCGATCTTCTCGCGCGAGTTCGACGGACAGCCGCTTGTCTACCTCGACTCCGGCGCGACCTCGCAGAAGCCGGCCGTCGTCATCGACGCGATCTCCTCCTACCTGAGCGAGCGCAACGCCAACGTGCACCGTGGCGTCTATGCCCTGGCCCAGGAATCCGACGCCGCCTATGACGGAGCCCGCCGGAAGGTTGCCGACTTCGTCGGCTGGGAGCCGAAGACGACGATCTTCACCAAGAACGTGACCGAGGCGATCAACCTCGTCGCCTACGCGTGGGGCCGCGCCAATGTCGATCCTGGCGACGCGGTGCTCATCACTCAGATGGAGCACCACGCGAACATCGTCCCGTGGCAGGTGCTGTGCAGCGAGCGCGGCGCGCGGCTGCGCTACCTGGAGGTTGACGAGCGCGGTGAACTGTCGCTCGACCAGCTCGACCGGGAGCTCGGGAAGGGCGACGTGAAGCTTGTCGCGTTCACGCATGTGTCGAACGTGCTCGGCACGATCGTGCAGGTTACGGAGATGTGCGCGCGCATCCGCGCGGCGGGCGCGATTTCGCTGGTCGACGGCGCCCAGGCAGTGCCACACATGCCTGTGGACCTGAGCACTCTGGACGCCGACTTCTACGCATGGACCGGCCACAAGGCGCTCGGGCCGACCGGCATAGGCGTGCTGCACGGTCGAGCGGAGATCCTGAACGAGATGCAGCCGTTTCTGACCGGCGGCGACATGATCGCCTCGGTCGATTTCGATGGCGCCAGCTGGAACGAGCTGCCTTACAAGTTCGAGGCGGGCACACCGCCGATCGCCGAGGCCGTGGGACTGGGAGTGGCAGTCGATTACCTGTCGGCGCTTGGGATGGAGCGCGTCCGCGCACACGAGCGCGAGCTGACCGGCTACTTGCTCGACCGCCTGCAGGAGGTCCCCGGCCTGCGCTTCGTCGGCCCGCCCGAGCCCGAGAATCGCGGCGGCCTGGTGTCTTTCACGATCGAGGGCATGCACGCGCACGACATCGCCGAGCTGGCCAACCGCGGCGGCGTGTGCATCCGCGCCGGGCACCATTGCGCGCAGCCGCTGATGCGCTGCCTGGGCGTCGGAGCGACCGCCCGAGCAAGCGTGGGCGTGTACAACGAGCCAAGTGACGTGGACGCGTTGATCGACGCGCTTCAGGCCGGCTTGAAGGTCTTTGGTTTGTGATGGACGACCTCTACCGCGACTACATCCTCGACCACTACAAGCGACCCCGCAATTTTGGCGAGCTGGAGCCGCACGACATGGAGGCGCTCGAGCACAATCCGTTGTGTGGGGACGAGCTTGGCGTGCACATTCGCGTGAAGGACGGCAAGATCGAGGATCTGCGCTTCCACGGCCACGGCTGCGCGATCTCCCAGGCCTCAGCGTCGATCGCCTCAGAGGAGCTGGTAGGGATGGATCTCGATGAGGTCGGCAAGCTCGACGCCGACTGGGCGATCGACTTGCTCGGCATTCCCGTCTCCGCGACACGACGCAAGTGCGCGTTGCTCGGGTTGAAGGTCGTGAAGGGCGCGGTCACCGGCGACAACAGCTGGCCCGTTGGATCTACTACTCGATGATGAGTCGTTCACGAGTACGCGACGCGGCCCGCGACCACGAGGATTTGTCACATACCCTCGGGCACGGGGCGATGAGCTCGATACAATTCCTAGTCCACAGCACAGGATTCAGCAAGGGAGCCATATGGCGACGCTAGACCGCACCAAGATCGCAAAGCCCAGCCCGATCATCGAGGACGAGCAGGGGCAGCTGCTGGCGCGCAAAGGCATCTCACGCGAGGTCGTGCGCGAGCTCTCCAAGGTCAAGGGCGAGCCCGACTGGATGGCCGAGAAGCGCGTCAAGTCGCTTGAAATCTACGAACGCAAGCCGATCCCGACGTGGGGGCCGGACCTGAGCGGACTCAACCTGGACGAGCTGGTGCTCTACTCCCCCCCCACCGCCGGGCGCTTCAACTCGTGGGACGACGTGCCCGAGGAGATGAAGAAAACCTACGAGGATCTCGGCATCCCCCAGGCCGAGCGCGAGCAGCTCGCCGGTGTCGTCGGCGTGTGGCGCCAGGAGCCGGTGTATGAGGGCCTGAAGGAAGAGTACGCAAAGCTCGGCATCCTCTTCTGCTCGATGGACACCGCCATCACGAAGTACCCCGACCTGGTGCAGAAGTACTTCATGAACAAGTGCGTGCCGCCGCAGGACAACAAGTTCTCGGCGCTGCACGGCGCCGTGTGGTCAGGCGGCTCATTCCTGTACGTGCCCAAGGGCGTCAAGGTCGATCTGCCCCTGCAGGCCTATTTCCGCATGGAGGGCGCCGGCGAGGGCACCTTCGAGCACACCCTGATCATCGCCGACGAGGGCTCGGATGTGAACTACATCGAGGGCTGCACCGCCCAGACCTACAGCGTCAATTCGATGCACTCCGCCGTGGTTGAGATCTTCGTGCACGAGGGCGCCAAGGCGCGCTACACAACCGTGCAGAACTGGTCCAAGGATGTCTACAACCTCAACACCAAGCGCGCGATCGTCGACGCTGAGGGCACCGTTGAGTGGGTCGGCGGCTCGATGGGCGCCAAGTACGTGATGCTCTACCCCGGCTCCTACCTGATGGGCGAGGGCGCACGCGCCGACCACCTCAACGTCGGTGTGGCCGGCAAAGGCGTGCACAAGGACACGGGCGCCAAGGTGGTCCACCTGGCACCCAACACGACTTCGAACATTCTCGCCAAGTCGATCTCCAAGGATGGCGGGATCATGGGCTATAGAGGGCTTGTGAAGATGGGCAACAACAGCGCCGGCTCGAAGTCGCGCGTGCAATGCGACGGGCTGATGATGGACGGCGAATCGCGCTCGGACACCTGGCCTGACATCCAGATCCAGAATCCCAACGTTGCCGTCGCGCACGAGGCTACGGTCGGGCGCATCTCCGACGATCAGCTGTTCTACATGGGCTCGCGCGGCTTCACCGAGGACGAGGCCGCCGCGATGATCGTCAACGGCTTCATCGAGCCGGTGACAAAGGAGCTGCCGATGGAGTACGCGGTCGAGCTCAACCGGCTCATCCAGTTGGAGATGGTCGGCAGCATTGGCTGAGGAGCGCGATTCGCGCGCCTGAGGGCGTCCTCAGTGCTTGTGTGCAAAGGACACGGCGCGAATTGCCTGTGCCCCCGAAGGGGTACGTCCTTCTCAAGGCTTGCGACTCACACTCCTCAGAGGCTGTGAGACCCCCGGTAGATACGATCGCCGCGCCGCTGTTCCCCACGACGCTGCCGTGGGCGAACGCATCCGGCGGCAAGGAAAGCATCCTGCAGCGCGGACGGCCGATGCTGGTCGAGTTCTGGGATTTCTGCCGTCCCAACTCGATCAGGACGCTCCCCTACGTGAAGGCCTGGCACGAGCGCTATGCGGACGACGGGCTGCGTGTGATCGGCGTGCACTGCCCCGGGTTTGCGCCGTCGCACCCCGAGCAAGCGGTACGCGATGCCGTCGAGCGTCTGGAAATCCTCCACCCAGTGCTGATCGACAGCGAGTTCGAGGTCTGGCAGGAGTATGAGAACCGTGGCTGGCCCGCACGCTATCTGTTCGACGGCCGTGCACGCCTGTTTGACTACCACTACGGCGAGGGAGCCTACGTAGAAACCGAGCTGGCAATACAAGAGTTGTTGAGCATCGAGCGCGAGCCGCTAAAGCCGCTGCGCCCGGAGGACGCACCCAACGCCCAACTACTGCCCCAGACCGCGGAGCAGGCTGGGGCGTGGTCTGGCTCCTACGAGGCCGGCAGCGTTTGGGCCGTGCTCGACGGGTCTGGCACGGTGACGATCAGCGCGAGCAGCAGCCAGGACGCGCCTACTGAGGAGAGGACGCTGAGCATCGAGTGTGCTGGCGCATACAAGCTGGTCGAGCACGAGCGCCATACCCAGGGGATGCTCGGCCTCGAGGTCGGCGCGGGGGTTGAGTGCCTGGCAACTTGCTTCACGCCGGGAATCGCCTGACGTCCGAATCGGCTGATCCGACCGGACTCGGCGCAGGGTATGTGTACATTTGAAATTTGCCATAGTGACTACGTCTGTGACTGCTATCGCAAATTTCCAAAAAAGCTTTATGCCCACACCGCCTGATCAGGCACGAATCTCCGCCGCTGAGCGATCGTCGAGCAGCCGCCGCAAGAGAGGCGGACCGTCCTCGTCGACGAGGACCGCACCCCCAGGCCAGTAAGGGCTCTCACCAGGCGTGTCGGTCACGAAATACGAGTCATAGGTCCAGCAGCCGGCGTTGAGCAAACGCGCACCGCCTGGCCCACGCCACTCGGCCTCGACGTCTCCGGCGAGCGGCCCGGCGCGATGCGTGTGCCCGAAGATCACATAGGCATCGCCGAGACCGAGACGTGCGGCCACCTCCCCCATCGCGCGCAGGCCCGCGCGGCGCAGCTCGGCCGTGGAGATATCCGCTTGAAAGGAACCGATGCCCGCCCGGTTGAGGGCCGCGACGGCAAAGGGGAACGCGCCGGCCAGCGCGCGTGCACGCAAATCGAAGCCCTGGCCGCTACGCCCCTTGCCCGCGAGCGCGCGCCACGCGCGAACGGTTGACTGTCCGTTGAGCGTGGACCCGGTCGGGGCCTGGCGCGCAACCGCGTCGATCCACGCGAACACAGGCGCAGTGACGGCCTCGTAGTCAGCGACCGTCGCGAACGCGTCGGTCGGTCGGCTCTGCACGCGCGCGGTCATACCGATCCCCAGCCGCTCCATCGTCGGGATCGACAGGTGGCAGTCGAGGTAGTGGCCGTGCGTGGCATATACGTCAGGGCGAAGCCACAAGCCGGGATATGCAGCGCTCAAGCTTGCCGGCTGCGCCCACTCGGCAAGCGTGGCGAGCATCGACGAGGCTTCCCCGGCCGCGAAGCGCTGCTCCATGCCAAGCGGCACGAGCTCTGAAGCTTCGTCACGGTGCCGCGACCAGGACTCCATGAGCGCATGATCGTGATTGCCGGCGACGACAACGATCTCTCGCCCGGCAAACGCTCGGCCAAGCTCCTGGAAAAACGGGCGTGCGGCGCCAAGCGCATCGCGACGCGGTCCGTGGCGCAGCTCGAGCACATCGCCCAACAAGACAAGCCGATCTATGTCCTCGAGCGCTTCGACCAGTGCCGAGCGAGTCCCAGGACGGCGCAACACGTCGGCGCCGGAGCCGGCGCCAAGATGCAGATCTGAAACTACAAGCGTGCGTGTCAAGACGCCGCGGCGACTGCCTCGCGGATTGGCTTCGGCAGCATGAACCGCACATCCTCACGCACGACATGGAACTCGGAGATGTCCTTGACTCCCCGCGCGCGAAAGAAGTTGAGCAGGTCTTGAACCAGATCGTCGGGCGCGCTCGCCCCAGAGCTGACACCGACGACGCGCTTACCCGCCAGCCACTCCTCGCGCACCTCACCGGCGTGATCGATCAGGTAGGCCTCAGTCCCGCAGTCGCGAGCGACCTCGACCAGCCGCACTGAGTTGGAGGAGTTGCGCGAGCCGATCACGAGCATCAGGTCGCAGTCGCCGGCCATCTGCTTGACGGCCGCCTGCCGGTTGGTGGTGGCGTAGCAGATGTCGTCCGTGCGGGGACCTTTTATCGACGGAAAGCGTTCGTGCAGGCGTCGGACGATCGCGGTGGTTTCGTCCACCGAGAGGGTTGTCTGGGTGATGTAGGCGACGCGCTCGGGGTCCGCTACCTCGAGCCCGTCCACATCCTGCTCGTTCTCGACGAGCACGATGTGCTCGGGAGCCTCTCCCATCGTCCCCTGCACCTCCTCGTGACCGGCATGACCGACGAGCACGATCGTGTAGCCATCCTGCGCGAAGTGGACCGCCTCGCGGTGGACCTTCGTCACCAGTGGGCACGTGGCATCGATCGTCTCGAGCCCGCGCGCCTGCGCGTCGCTGCGGACCTTGGGCGAGACGCCGTGCGCCGAGAAGACAGTGAGCGCCCCCTCCGGCACTTCCGATACGTCCTCGACGAATACGGCGCCACGCGCAATGAGCAACTCGACCACGTGCTTGTTGTGGACGATCTGCTTGCGCACGTAGACGGGCGGCCCATGCAGGTCAAGCGCCCGTTCGACGGTTTGCACGGCGCGATCGACGCCCGCGCAGTATCCACGCGGAGCCGCAAGCAAGAGTCTCTCGACCGTGTTCGGCGCTGTCGCCGTCTCGCTGGACACCACGTTCATTGTAGAGCTGGAGACCCTGCGCCCTGCGCGAGATCGCGTAAGGGACCGCGGGAGAACAAGCTCGGTGACCCAGAGTGCGCCCGGCACGGCATGGAACCCCCTGGCCGGTACCCTTGGCGAATGGCGCAGCGACATCTCGACAGGCTCACGGCGGTGGACGCATCCTTCCTACACCAGGAGGGGCGCAACTCACACATGCACGTGGGCGGGCTCACATTGCTCGAGGGCCCGCCGCCGGCGATGGAGGAGTTCCTCGAGCAGATTCGCAAGCGTCTGCATCTGGTGCCTCGCTACCGGCACAAGCTTGCCTACACGGCACTCGACAGCGGCCGTCCGGTATGGGTGGACGACCCCGGCTTCAACCTGGAGTTCCACGTGCGCCACACGGCGCTGCCGGCGCCTGGCAGCTGGGAACAATTGCGCAACCTGACGGCGCGCATCTTCTCACAGGCGCTCGATCGCTCCAAGCCCTTGTGGGAGATGTGGTTGATCGAGGGCCTCTGGGACGACAAGTTCGCCCTGATCTCAAAGACCCACCATTCGCTGATCGACGGGATCGCGGGTGTCGATCTCGCGACGGTCCTGTTCGATGTCGAGCGCGAGCCCGAGCCTTTACGTCATTCGGGCAGAGCGTGGAAACCGAAGCCAGAACCCGATGCGACCGAGCTCGTCGCCGCAGGCGTCCGTGGAGCGGTGCGCGCCGGTGCGGAGATGCTCGGCGGCGCGATGCATGCGCTCACCCATCCCGAGCGCACGCTCGAGCGAGCGCGTGAGGCCGCAGAGGGCGTAGGCGAGATCGTCTGGGCCGGGCTGAACCCGGCGCCCGACACGCCACTGAATGTGGCGATCGGGCCGCACCGACGCTTTGTCGGGATCGCAGCGCAGCTCGACGACTTCAAGCTCGTGAAGAACGCCTTCGGCGGCACGGTCAACGATGTCGTGCTCGCCGTTGTCACCGGAGCTCTACGCTCGTTCTTGATCGCGCGCGGGGTGCGCACCGAGGGCATGGAGATGAGAGCCCTCGTGCCGGTATCGGTGCGCACGATCGGTGAGCGCCACGAGGGTGGCAACCGCATTGTCGTGATGCGTGGCCCGCTGCCTGTTTACATCGCCGACCCATTGCAGCGCCTGCGCTTCGTCAGCCACGCGATGGACGGCCTCAAGGAGTCCAAGCAGGCGCTCGGCGCCGAGGTGATCGCCGGAGCGCAGAACTTCGCGCCGCCCACGATCCTCGCGCAGGCATCGCGCCTGAACTTCTCAACGCGCCTGTTCAACCTGATCGTCACCAATGTTCCAGGACCACAGTTCCCGCTGTACGTGCTCGGACGCCGCATGGAGCGCGTCTTCCCGGTGGCATTCCTGCCGGAAAATCACGCGCTCGCGGTGGCGATCATGTCCTATGCGGGCGAGATGAACTTCGGCCTGCTAGGCGACTTCGACGCGTTGCCGGACATCGACTCGATCGGCGAGAGCATCAAAGCGGAGCTGGCGGAACTGGTCGAGTTGGCCAAGGAAAAGCAGGCCGGCGAGAGAGACAGAGGCCAGCGAAGCGGACGACCAAGGACAAAGCCAAAGCCAAAGCCACAACTGGCGTCGGTGGGCAAGCGAGGCAAAGACGTACCCCTTCGGGGCACAGGCAACTCACGTAGTGTGCACTAGCGCCTGAGCGACTGAGGACGCCGCCCCGCGCCGCTCAGCGGCGTCAGTAGCCGAGCGCGAACTTCGCGTCCTCTGACATCTTCTCGGGCGACCACGGAGGCGTGAAGACCATCTCCGACTCAATCGCCCCGACGCCGTCGAGTTCGCCTACGAACTCGTCGATCTGCTCAATCACCTGAGGCCCGATCGGGCAGCCTGGCGTCGTGAGCGTGAACGTCACGTGCACGTCGCCGCCCGATACCTCGACTCCGTAGATCAACCCCAGCTCCACGAAGTCCAGGCCAAGCTCTGGGTCGATCACGTTGGACAGGGCGTCCATCACGTCGTCGACGGTGATCGTCGTCTCTTCCATGACACTCAGTCTAGTTATATGAGCCGAGGCGGTCCCACTGATACAGCTGGATGCACTCCTCAGCCAGCTCGATCGCCCGCTCACGAGACAGGTGAGGTAGCACCGTGTCGAGCGCTTGTTCCTCGGCGACTCCGGCCTGGAAGGCTTCCTCGCCCTTGAAGCCGGCGGCGATCTTCAGCGCCTCGCGGCGATTCTCACCGAGGCTCGGGAAGACACCGACGAGGAAGTCGGTGTTGGGGACGGGATGGCCGACCTCAAGCGAGGCGTGCCAGGCGGCCAGCAGATGCAGGTCGTCTTGGTCCAAACCGGCGATCGCGCGCTCGTAATGGAATGTGAGCTCCCGGTCGGGGAGGTCGTCGACCCATGCGCGCACGACCTCGCCGACGAGCTGCCGACGGGCCTCACGGCCAATGGAATCCGCGATCACGCGTATCGCATCGTGTGGCTCGATGAAGCAGAGCGGCATGACCGGCACTTTAGGGGCCGGTGTGGACGTAACTTTTCGATCAGAGCCCGAGCGCTGCTTCGGCCCGCTCGAGCGCATCCGCATCGCCCATGTCCGGCGGAAAGCCGAGCGTCGCGCGTTCCTGCAGCGGGGACCCAAGGCTCCAGTTGTAAAGCGCCAGATCGAGCGCTTCGATCGGGATCGACGCTGCCTGCGCAAGCGCGGAGGCGCGCCGCTCGACGATCAGCGGATCGCCGATTCCGAAGACCCGCTTGGCGGCCTGCGGCGTGAGGTCGGACGCCGCCTGCCCAGAGCGTGTGACGAGCTGTAGAGAGTCGGCGCGCAAGTCGTAGAGCCCGAGCCGCCCGAGGGTGACCAGCAGGTCATAGCGTCCCATACGCCCGAAGCCGGGCAGCGCGAGGCGCTCGAACAGCCGCGCGAAGCGTCGCTGCGGCGTCCACTCGGGCTCACCGGCGAAAGCTCGCTGCTGCGAGCCAGCATGTTCGACAAAGCGTCGGTAGGCACTCAGCGTCTCCGCGCCGCGGGCTGGATCGTGGGCGGTGCGGGGCCCCAGCGGTATCCCCTGCAGGTCGGGCACGGAGCCCGATGCCCAATCGCCGGAGAGCAGCGCCTCTCGGATCCCCGCGAACGGCCGATCTCCCTGCAGCGGAGACAGGTAAGCCGCCAGGACGCACATCCAGGTGGCCTGCTCGATGTCGCCACAGTCGCGTGCTTCGGCGAAGAACTCGGCTGGAGTCACGCCAAGCGCGAGCAGGCATCCGCCGGCAGAGCCGATCTCGACAGCAAGCCGCCGGGCATCTTCGGAGGAGTGAAGCCCTGGCGTCAGCGTGCAGCGGTAGCCGTCGTCCTGGGCGCGGACCTCGCGACGGACGCGAACTTCCTGGTTGCGCCGTGCGCCCTGTCCTCGAACGGCCGACGTGCGCCCCGCCTGATGGCGCGCGCCGGCGCCTGCCCGGGCATCGGCCTGCGCCCCAGAGTGTGAGCTCTTGCGCCGCTTGCCCTTGGCTGCTGGGCGCGTCGAGGTCTGCCCCGGGAGGCTCTCGCGGCAGATCGGACAGCGGTCTACGAAACGGTTGTGGCGACAGAAGCTCGGTGTCACGCGTACTACGCTAGCGAGCCGGCGCGCGTCCGGTGGCCACGCGCCGGCTCAGCCCCGCAGGGGCCTATTTCTTCGCTTTGCCCTTGCTTGCTTTGTGGCTCTTGCTTGCTTTGTGGCTCTTCGCTTTCTTCGTCGCTTTCTTTGCGCACCCCGTAGGCTTGATCGGTGTGCTCGTGTGAATTTCCACGCCGTTCTGCGCGACGAACGCCGTCGGCATCGCAAGCTTCGTCGTGCACACGTTCGCGATCGCGGCGAGTGCCGAATACGGACCCTCCGGCAGCGTCAGTTCGAACGTGCCGACGGGGACGTCGGGAATCGTCTTGAACGTGCTGGAGGTGATGTTCGTCTTTGGATCGATGTAGGTCGAGCCGACCAGGTGCACGGTGGCTCCGTAGCCCTGCAGGACGATGATCAGGCTCGGGAATTCTTCTCCGGCGTGACTCACGAAATACGCCGGCCCGGTCAACGGAACCGGTATCACCGGCGTCGTCGCAGTCGCGTGTCCCACGATCGAGGCCGACGGACAGCCGGCCGGGTTCGCTTCGAACGTGGCGGCCGGACATGCCTTCTGCAGGGTCGTGAGCCTGGAGGGGAGCTGTTTGGGCAGGTCCACCTTGACCCTCGCGATGTTCGCGTCGTAAGGCCCGGCCGGGTAGCTCAGTTTGACCGAGAGGCTGGCGCCCGCTTTCCTAGAGGTCTTGGCCGCAGTGGTCGCGGTGAGCTTCGGTTTGAAGGCCAGGACCGCGCAGTTGGTGACCTGGAACGGCACGCTGAGAGCCGCCGAGGTTCCTTCGCTGCTGACCAGGCTCCCGCCGATCGACAACGGGCTGCAGTTTGTCGGGTTGAACGTGAAGTTCGGCCGGTTGATCGTGACGTTCACATGCCTGATCTGCAGCGGGATCCCGTCGAGAATCGTCGGAATCCTGTACGGGCCCGTGTTATCGGTCGTGATCGTCAGCGCCGCCGTCGTCGGGTCGATTTCGATCTTCGCCCTGACGATCACGTTGCCCAGGTTGAACGGGCCCGCGACCGCCGGGTTCACGATCGACAGGCCATAGGGAGCGCCCTCGTACGGCCCGGTGATATAGACCTTGCCGCCTCTCACGGAGAAGGGATCGCCGCCGACGCCGACGCTCACGATCGTTTCGCCGATCTCGCTTTCCGGCCCGCAGGTGCCGGCGTCGGCCTGCGCTTCGCCGCAGAGCTTGACCGTCGAGAGCGTTCCCAGCAGGCCCGGGGGCATCTTCAGCTTGACCGCCTGCAGGCTCTGTTCCCCGTCTTCGCGGCTCATCGTCATCGTGAACGGACTGAAGCCACCTGCCTGGATGCTCGTCGTGCCGGCCGTCAACGACGGATTGAACGGCAACGGAGCACGACACGGACTCCCGTTCGGACCCGAGCTGATGTTGAACGTCGAAGAGGATTCAGCCGCTTCGTTACCGGACCACGGTGCGATGGACGCAACAGTCGTATAGGCGCCACACGAGGCCGGTGTGGCCAACGGCGCGCGCGAGCCACCGAAGAAATGCAACGTCAGATCTTCGAACGGCAGTTGCGGCGTATTGTCGAACGTGGAGACCAGCTGGCCCGTCACGGGATCCGGTTTGACTTCGCCGGCGACCTTCACCAATGTGCCCGAGACGGGATCCTGCGCGACGATATACAGAGCAATGAGACTCCCGAACGGATTCGCGTCCTGGGTCGCCAGATACGCCGCGCCGGTCAACGGATTCGGCAGCAACGGGGTTTTGATTTCGACCGTTCCCACCTTCGAGGCTTCCGGACAGGAGGGAAACACGTCCTTGGAGAGCGAAATCTGTTCTTCCGAGCAGGCTTCCAGGCCGTCCGCGGCGGCGGGATTCAACGCGACGCCCGCGGGCAGCGTGACCTTCGTGTCCTCCACGTTGGCCTCGGCCAACCCTGTCGGATTCAGCACCAGATCCTGCGGCACATGAATACCAACAGACAATCCGCTGGCAGTACTACCGTCCTGCCCGTCCGGCGTCACATTGACAGACGGGCTGAACGGCAACCTGTTACAACCATCCAACGCCGGCTCGAACGCCGCCGGCACCGGTGGGAGGAAACTGCCCTCCTTCTGCCAGGAATCCGTGCTGATCGTCGTCTGCAACGGACCGGTACACGAGGTCGGTAGCGATAGTAGCGGCGGCGGCGTGGTCTGCCCCAGCGGCTTGCACGGCGGCAGAAGGGAGGTAAACAATGTCCACACGCCATCGCCGATGCACTGCCAGCCACGCTGAGAATCGTGGCGGGAGTCGCCCGGCACGCCCCAGAACGTCACCTGACTGGCGAGGAACGAGACCCCCTGCGTGATGCTGTGAACGGTCACCGTCACGCCATAGTCGCCGCCCGTGCGTACCGAGGTGTCCAGTATCACGGGGTTGCCCAGCACCCAAAAGCCGAAGCGCGCCGGCTCACCCGTGGTCGGCTTCAGGTTGAACAGAGGCACCGGAAGCGTTAGCACCGTGCCGAAGATCTCTTTTTCATAGATCGTCACCGACGCGACGCCGATGGCCGTGTCGCTGGGACATTCGTTGACGACACCGTTGACTTCTTTCAAGAATTGTTCGTCGGTGCACTGCGCGAAAGGCGTGGGATTGCCGACCAGGCCGGGGGGGGTCGCGAACTGCAGATCCTTGGGCATTTCCGGCTGGTAGGGTCTCTGGGCGGTCCTGTTCAGGTCGAGCGTAGTGGTCAGCTCGAACGGGTGCGAACCGGCCTGTGTGTCCAATGTGCCATTCTCGTTGAAGGCTCCGAGTTCGTAGTCTTCGACACCGTAAGGCGTCGGTTCGCCGCTTATCTTCAGCGCATGCTTCGAGGATACGGTGAGCGTCCCGCCACCGGAGACCGTCGTTTCCGCGGTTTCACTCGACGGGGCATTCGCTCCCACTTCCACGCCAATCTTGAGTTCCAGACCTTCATATGGCGGAAGCTGCCCTTCGAACTTGCATTCCACCAAGGATCCCGACACGACACTGCATTTCACCGGCGCGCGTACTTCGGCGTAGCCGCCCAAGCCGATCACCTGACCCGAGACGGACGTCGCTTTGACGTTGGCAGGCAGCTTCTCGACGAGCGTGACCGGCGCCGCCGATGCTTCGACTTCCGCATCGCCGAGATTGGAGGCCGTGACGACAATACTTCCATGTCCGCCCGGCGGCAGATTCCCCGGAACCGAGACCGAGCTCAACTGCCACCACGCCTCCGCCGCGCTGGCGGACGCGGCGGTGGCACCCAATACCCCGAAACCGAGTACGACAACAAGAGCCGCTACCCCAGAGAGGCGTATCTCGAAGGACCTCATCACTTACCCCCCCTGTCGGACTTCTTAGCTCCGGCCTTTGACTTATTGCTGCTCTTCGCGCCATATTTCCCGCGAGCTTGCCTTTCGCATCCGGCGCGCTTCTTACGAGACTCCTTGCGACACGCCTTCAGCGCCCGCGTCAGCTTCTGCGCACGCGTGAGCGACTTGGACTTCGCCGTGGAGCCGGTCGACTGCGGCGAGACGCTCACGTTGCCGGCGCCGGAGAACGTCGCGCTCGACGGCGCGCCAAAGGCCGTCGGCTGAGGCGACGGGGGCGCCTTACACCCGTCTCCCGTCGAGCACGGCGGCGGCACGACCGGCGGCGTATAGCACGGCGCAGCCGGGGAGCAAGCGTGCGCATCGTAGATGTCGCGCGCCGTATCGAAATCTTCAGAGGTCAAATGGCTGGTCGTCAGGAAGAACACATCGTCGCCACTCGCGCTGGCTTCCATGAACGCCGAATCTTCGGGCGAAGTGCCCTCCGAGATCAACCCCGCACACCCGCCCGTCGCCACCTCGAACGTCGCACTCGATACCGTACAGCCGCCGACAGTCGCCGGCTCGAACTCATATACATCCCACGTGCCGTTCACGTCCTGAGGGACGAGCGCATCGGGCGTGTCGAAGAACAACCTGCCGCTGTCAGACAAGTACCGCGGCTGGTAAAGCGCGATACTTATGTTGTAGCCCTCCCACCCGTGGATATTGGCCGCAAACGATGTCGTGTGTTCCTGGCCCTCTTGATTTTTTCCTGCCACGATGCTGTGTTCAAAATTCTCATATTCGACTCCTGCCGGACGTGCTCCGGTCGGGTCGCACGACGCGCACACGACCTTTCCCGTTTCGGCGTCATACAGGTAGAGCTCCTCATCGGGCTTGCCGCTGGCAACGTCGCGATTGTCGTAGTCGGTCAGGCTACGCTGCGACATAAAGGCCAACCACATCCCATTGGGCGACACCCTGGCCATCAACTGGGAAGGCTGACTCGCAAAGTCAGAGTAGTCTGCCGCGGAAAGCACCGCCACCAGCTTTGGCGCTTCCCACGAGGTACCATTATCGTGAATCACATAAAGGTTACATTGTTCATTTACAGAATGATTTCCCGCTTTACAAGTTCCCGAGACCGCACCAGCCGCCAGCGACAAATCCGATGCGAAGTAGACATACGAGCCGTCTTCGCTCGAGCCGGTCATGGCGCCTTCTATTTCGGGCGCCAGCTGGGTCATGTCACAGGCAAGCTTGCCGCCGATTTCGACCACGTTGCACTCTTCGAGCGGCGCTCCAGCGAAGTAAGACTTCCTGAAGAACACCTTCGAGCCGTCGCTGTTCGCGCTTTCGAATACAGGATATTCGTCAGTGCCGATACGCAGCGTTTCTCTCTTCAGCGTATCACGCAGGTACAGAGGCCGTTCTGTACCTGACACGCTCGTTCCTGTCCAGAAAACACGCGAACCGTCGTTGGAAACCGCGTGCCGCGCCCCTCCGGTGAATTCGCTGTCGCCTATCTCGCCATCGATTGGTCCCCCGCCTTCCGCTTCGGGGTAGACGCTCACCTTCTGGAGCTGCCCTTCTGCCCACTCGGAAAGGCCGCCGACGCCGCTAAGAATAACATGGCTCGCGTCAGGCGTTGCGTCGACGAATTTTGCTGTTCCAAGCACAGCACCGGAGGGCACGTTGGCGGCCGTCACGAGCGGCGTGTAGCAGCTCGCCGGCGTCGCTTCGCAAGTGAAGTCGTGACGAATGTCAGGGGTGCGTGCGGTCTCTTCGGGCGCGATCTTTGTGAACGGTCCAAACGGTTCCACAATGCCCGATGACAGGTCCGCCGAGAAATACCGGTACTCGAGCCCGGTCCCTACCGGGGCTCCCGTTTCTTCATTGTGCGGCGTGGCAATGTCCTTGGAAGACCACCCCTGGGCGCCGCGCTTGGAGAAGACCTGAACCCCGAAGGCGTAGCCCTGCGGTTCGAGTTCGGTCGGCCCTTCCGTCAGATAGGAGATCGCGTCGCCGTCTTCCGCCGCCTCCATCACACCGTACCCAAGGCTGAATATGGGTGCGCCGTGCTTGTTCGGCGGAGACACCAGTTCCCACTGGCGCCCGTCGGGCAGCGAGAACGCCGAACCGGGACGCTGTGTCGTAAACGCTCCGTCGGCGCCGTCGACCGATTCGCCGCGCGAGGGCACGCCGGCGACGACCCGGTAGTGATAGCCGGTGTTGGCGGCCAGTCCCTGGATGTGAACGCTCACCGTCACCCCGGTGGAGCCCGCGCCAACGATCCCGTCCGGTACGGGAATGCTCGACCCGTACGCTTCGCTGGTCCCGTATTCGAAGCGGTAGGTGGTTTCGCTGCCCTCGGGATTGATGGTCGTCTGCAGTGTCGCGCTCGTGGCCGCCGCTTCCATCACCGACTCTTCTTCGATCACGGGCGGTGTCGCCGCCAGCGCGACCGGCGCCGCGACGGACACGCACCCCGCAAGCGAACAAGCGAACACCGCGCATGCCAGAACCATTCGACGAAAACCCATCACACCCATCCCCTCTTAGAGCAGCGATCCACACGAGACCCGCGGGACCGCGGGCACGACAAGACCGCCACCGGCACACAACCCGTGGCGGCAAAAGAGCAAGGAGCCGGCGCCGTGAAGGCACAGACTCTCAACGACGTTATTCCCCAAAGAACGCACGCGAAATACAACTCCCTCTCAGAAGCGACCCGGTTCCTCTCCCAGGGTCCTCCTCGAACTTTTGTTGCGACGAGGTAGGCCGCTTGACCCACCCTTATGTTTGGTAGACGCCTCCTATGAGTGCGACCAGATGGGTACGTTACACTATTCTCGATGCAGAAGTCAACCCCCCATTCACTCGCCTTCCAGCGTGGGGCGTGCAGAGGCCTCGGGACGGCCCGCGAATCCAGACAACGGCACTGAGGAGAAGCTGCTAGACGATCGGTTGCAAGGCACGCACCGCCAGCGGCGGCGCAAAGCTCCGCGTCCGCGCTCGCTCGGCCCCCGCGCGACGCTCGGCGTCGAGCGCGTGCAGATAGTCGTCGAAGTCGACCTGGATCGTGTGGCGCTTGGAGGCTATGTAGCGCTTGCGCATCGCCGCCTGATCGGAGGCGATGTCGCGATGCAGCTCGGCCGGTGAGGGCAGCGCATACTCGCCGCGCAGGTAGTCGCCGACCCAGGCGCTCTGGGCCTCGGCCAGCGGCATGATCGCGCCAAGCGGCTGCAGCAGACCGACGAAGTAGAGGCCCGCAATCTGGGGGTGAAAGACACGGCGGAAAAGCTCGATGTGATTATCCGGTGCCGTCAGGAAGTCGGCGTCGAAGAAAGGGAAGCTGATCTTGTAACCGGTGCAGTAAACGACCACATCAGTATGGACTTCGCCGCCGTCGGTGAAGCGCACCCGCTCGCCCTCCAGGGAGGCGATGTTCGGCTTCGGCGCGATCGTGCCGTGGGCGATGCGGTCGAGGATGCGTCCCGAGACGGTGGGATGGGCCTCGCCGAACTTGTGGTCGGGCTTGGGCAACCCGTAGCGCTCGGGCGGGCCGGTCAGCGTCTTGATCGTCTGGTGGATCATGCGCTGGCGGATCGCAAACGGGATGCGGGGATTGTTGGGCAGCTGGTCGACCGGCTTGCCGAACACGTACTTGGGAATGATCCATGCGCCTTTGCGCGCCGCCAGATACGTATTGGCCGCCACGTAGGAGGCCTCGACCGCGATGTCCATCGCCGAGTTGCCCATGCCCAGCACCACCACGTCCTTGCCGGCGAAGATCGAGTTCTCCTCGTAGGAGTGCGCGTGCAACTGCGTGCCCGCGAACGTGTCCGACCCGGGAAAGGCCGGTTCGGGCCAGCGCGGGTCCCAGTGGTGGCCGTTGGCCACGATCAACGCGTCGTAGGAGCGCCTCTCCCCCGTGTCTAGCTCGATCTCCCACACGCCATCCTCGCGCCTGCGCGCGTGCTCGACGCCCGTCTCGAACGTGATCTGCTCGCGCAAGCCGAAGTGGTCGACGTAGTTGTCGAAGTACTCCTTGATGTGGGTGTGATGCGGGAAGTCGGGGTAGCTGCTCGGCATCGGGAAGTCGGCATAGGCCATGCGCTCGCGCGAGACGTTGATGAACAGGTCCCTGTAGGCGGCTGACATCCCGTTGCGGTTGCCGAACACCCAGTTGCCGCCGACCTGGTCTGACTTCTCGAAGCAGTCGAAAGGGATGCCGCGATCGAGCAGCGCCTTGGCGGCGGCGATTCCGGAGGAGCCGGCGCCAATTATGCAGGTACGCGGCAGACAACCTGAGGAGCTTTGATCCATCGTCAAGACCGCCGCATCGCTCGACCCGCTGTGTCCGTTATGCCCAGGCTTGGCCACGCGGCCAGTCTAGCGCCATGGGGCGATCAATACTCGGTGGGACAATCGACACTCCGTGGGGACAATCGACACTCCGTGGGACGATCGCTATTCGGCCGGCACGCCGGGGCCGACGTGCTGCGGTGGCCCCTCGGGGCCTTCGTCTGCTTCTCCATGACCGGCGATGCCGCCATCTTCGGGTGAGCCTCCGTTGGGGGAGACTCCCGCCGAGGGCTCTACTCGCAGACCGGCAAGATAGCGATCGACCATCCGCGCGCACTGGCGTCCCTCGTTGATCGCCCACACGATCAACGACTGTCCGCGACGCGCGTCGCCGGCGGCAAAGACCCCCTCTACCGAGGTCGTGTAGGGCTTGAGCGCCTTAACGTTGCCACGGGGGTCCTTCTCCACGCCGAGCTGGTCCAGTAGCTCCTGCTCAGGGTGCAAAAAACCCATCGCCAGCAGCACGAGCTGCGCCGGCAGCTCGCGTTCGGTTCCAGGCACCGGCGCGAACGGAGGCGCCGCCTCGGCCGCGGCGATGTGCAGCGCGGCGACGTTACCGCGCTCGTCGCCGAAGAAGCGGGCGGTGGTGACCGAATAGTCCTGCTCGCCCACAGCCGCCGTCTTGGCCTCCTCCATCGCATATGAAAGGCGGTACTTCAACGGCCACTCCGGCCACGGCGTGCGCTCGTCGGGCCTGTGCACAGGCGGCTCGGGCAAAAGCTCGAGCTGGACGATCGAGAGCGCGCCCTCGCGCAGCGAATTGCCCACACAATCGGCGCCCGTGTCGCCACCGCCGATCACGACCACATGCTTGCCGGCGGCGCTGATCGGCTCGCCGGCAGGCGGCTGAGGCACGGTCGACTCGGGGCCGTGCTCGGCGGCCCCGAAACGGTTGCGCTGGTAGAGGTAGTCCATCGCGAAGTGGATGCCCTCGAGCTCACGTCCGGGCACAGGCAGGTCGCGCGGGACGCGAGAGCCCGTCGCAAGCACCACCGCGTCGAAGCGATCGCGCAGCTCGGTCACGGTGACGTCGCTACCGACATCCACGCCACAGCGCAGATCCACGCCCTCGGCAATCAATTGCTCGACGCGCCGCTGCACGACCCGCTTCTCGATCTTGAAGTCGGGCACGCCGAAGCGCACAAGCCCGCCTGCGGCCTCGTCGCGCTCGAACAGCGTGACGTTGTGGCCGATACGCCGCAGCTGCTGCGCTGCCGCCATCCCAGCGGGACCCGAGCCGACGACCGAGACCGACTGGCCGGTCTCGTACTTGGCCTTGGGCGGCTCAGGTCTGATCCAGCCCTCCGCGAAGGCCCGATCGACGATCGCAAGCTCGATCTGCTTGATCGTGACCGAGTCGCCCTCGCGGATCTCGAGCACGCAGGCAGCCTCGCAAGGCGCCGGGCACAGGCGACCGGTGAAGTCGGGGAAGTTGTTGGTCGCGTGCAGCTGGGCGATCGCCTCCTGCCAGCGATCGCGGTACACGAGATCGTTCCAGTCGGGAATCAGATTGCCAAGCGGACAGCCGTTGTGGCAGAACGGCACGCCGCATTCCATGCACCGCGCGCCTTGCTCGCGCAGCTCCTGGACAGGTCGCTCCACCACGAACTCCTGGTAGTCATGCGCTCGCTCATTGGGATCGCGATAGGTCATCCCGTGGCGCTCGATCTGAAGGAAACCGCCAAGCTTGCCCATCAGCACGCCACCCCCGGACGGTGACGGCGTACGAACGTGCACGCGGGCGCGAGCACACCAAGCCCCACGCCCAGTCCATCCATCCAAATGGGCGGACTCATGCCACCACGCCCTCGGGCGCACCAGCTTCGGCCCGCGCCAGCTCGCCCAGCACGCGCTTGTAGTCATGGGGCATCACCTTCACGAGCGAGCCGCTCGCGAGCAGCTGCTCGAAGCGCGCGAGCACGTCGCGCGCCACCGGCGAGTCGGTGTGCCGCGCGTGCTCCTCGATCATCGCGCGCAGCTCGATCGCGTCGGCCGCCGAAATCTCGTCGAATCCGACCATGCCCATGTTGCAGCGGGCCGGGAAATCGCCGGTCTCGTCGAGCACGTAGGCGATCCCACCACTCATGCCGGCGGCGAAGTTACGTCCGGTGGGTCCGAGCACGACGACGCGACCGCCAGTCATGTACTCGCAGCCGTGATCGCCCACTCCCTCGACAACCGCCCAAGCCCCAGAGTTGCGCACCGCGAAGCGCTCGCCGGCAAGCCCTCTGAAGAAGGCTCGGCCGGATGTTGCGCCATACAGCACGGTGTTGCCCACGATCACATTCTCCTGGGCGACGAAATGCTCGCCCATCTCGCGCGATGGGCGCACCGAGACGACACCGCCGGAGAGCCCCTTGCCGGTGTAGTCGTTGGTATCGCCTTCGAGCTCGAAAGTGACCCCCGGCGCCAGCCAGCCACCGAAACTCTGCCCTGCCGAGCCTCTGAAGCGCACGACGATCGAGTCCGGTGGCAAGCCCTCGGCTCCGTGTGCGCGAGCGATGTGACTCGAGAGGATGCCGCCCACGCAACGGTTGACGTTGCGAATCGCAAGCTCCATCTCCACACGCGCGCGCCTCGAGCCGTCGCGCGCGATCGCCTTCACGTCCGCCTCGTCGGCCTGTCCGTTCGCTTGTGCTTCAGGCGCGCGCGTGGGCGCATCGATGACCGCGCGCGAGCGCTCCACCAGCTCCCAGTCGAGCGCGTCCTCGAGCACGCCCGGGGGCGGCTTGACGCGGTGGCGGGGGGCGCCCTCGGGCAGCTCGACGTGGGCCAGAACGTGCGTCAGATCCACACCGCGCGCCTTCCAATGCTCGATCGCCGTGTCGGCGCCAAGCAGATCGACCCGCCCGATTGCTTCATCCAGAGTGCGCAGACCCAGCGAAGCAAGGATCTCGCGGACTTCCTCGGCCACGAAGAAGAAGAAGTTGACGACGTGCTCCGGCGTGCCTTTGAAACGCTTGCGCAGCTCCGGGTCCTGCGTGGCGATGCCGACGGGGCAGGTGTTCAGATGGCAGGCGCGCATCATGATGCAGCCGGTCGCGATCAGCGGCGCCGTGGAGAAGCCCATCTCGTCCGCGCCCAGCATCGCCGCGATCACGACGTCGCGGCCAGTCTTCAGCTGCCCGTCGGTCTGCACGACGATGCGCGAGCGCAGGTCGTTGAGCAGCAGCGTCTGCTGAGTCTCGGCAAGGCCTATCTCCCAGGGGATCCCAGCAGCCTGGATCGAGGAGAGCGGCGAGGCGCCAGTGCCGCCGTCGTGGCCGGCGATCAGTACGCGATCCGCGTTCGCCTTGGATACGCCGGCGGCGACCGTGCCGACGCCGACCTCTGAGACGAGCTTGACCGATACCTGCGCCTCGGGGTTTGAGCAGCGCAGGTCGTAGATCAGCTGCTTGAGATCCTCGATCGAGTAGATGTCGTGGTGGGGCGGCGGAGAGATCAGACCGACACCGGGAGTGGTGTGGCGGATCGAGCCGATGTAGGCGTCAACCTTGTGCCCGGGGAGCTGTCCGCCCTCGCCGGGCTTGGCGCCCTGGGCCATCTTGATCTGCAGCTCGTCGGCGTTGACGAGGTAATGGATCGTCACGCCAAAGCGGCCGGAGGCGACCTGCTTGATCGCCGAGCGACGGCGGTCCCCGTTGCGGTCGGGCGTGAAGCGGGCCGGGTCCTCGCCGCCCTCGCCGGTGTTGGAGCGCCCGCCGAGGCGGTTCATCGCAATCGCAAGCGTCTCGTGCGCCTCGCGAGAGATCGAGCCGAGGCTCATCGCACCAGTGCAGAAGCGCCTGACGATCTCCTTGGCGGGCTCGACCTCCGACAGCGAGATCGCGGTCGTGCCGGCCTCGTCGATCTCGCCTGGCCTCGCGTCTCGCTCCGGCCCGATCCGCAGCAGCCCACGCAAAGTTGCCTTACGCGCGGCGTCCTCGTTGACGGCCGCCGCGTACTCGCGGTACTTCGCGAAGGCCGGCGACTCGCGCACCTCGGAATTCGCGGTCTCATCGCCCGCAAGCGCAGCGGCGACGTTGCCGTTGGCCGAGCGCACCGCGTGTTGAACGAGCGCGATCGTCTCGGGGTTCCACATGTGATGCTCGCCGTCGCGACGCCATGCATATACGCCGCCGACCGGGAGCAGATCGTCCCCCGGCGTCGGATAGGCGCGCGCGTGGCGCTCCAGCGCCTCGACTGCCAACACGTCCAGGCCGATACCGCCGATCCGTGACGCGGTACCCGTGAAATGACGCTCGATCAGGTCGGGCTCGAGGCCCACGGCCTCGAAGATCTGCGCGCCACGATAAGACTGGATCGTCGAGATCCCCATCTTGGAGATCGTCTTGAGCAGCCCCTTGCCGATCGCCTTGATCGTGTTTTGCGCCGCCTGCTCGGGGGAAAGCGAAGCGCTAGAGCCGTTCTCGGCGCGGACGATGCGCCCTTGCGCAACCAGTTGGTCGAGCGTCTCGAGCATCACGTAGGGGTTGATCGCCGAGGCGCCATAGCCGATCAGGGTGGCGAAATGGTGGACCTCGCGCGGCTCTCCAGACTCCAGCACGATGCCGGCGCGCAGGCGCGTGCCCTCGCGCACGAGATGGTGGTGAACCGAGGAGACCGCCAAGAGCGAGGGGATCGCCGCCCGCGCCGGTCCCAGCAGACGATCGGAGAGGATGATGATGTTGACGCCCTCGGCGATCGCCTCGTGCGCCTGCTCACAGACACGCGTGAGCGCGCCCGTCAGGCCCTCGGGTCCCTCGGCGACCTTCCAGGTGATGTCAAGCGTGCGCGAGGAGAAGACCTCGCTCGAGATGTGGCGCAGCGTCTCGAGCTCGCGATTGAGCAGGATCGGCTGGTCCAGCTCCAGCTTGTGCGCGTGCTCGGGCGTCTCGTCGAACAGGTTGCGCTCGGTGCCGAGGCTGGTCGAGAGACTCATCACGATTTCCTCGCGGATCGGGTCGATCGGCGGGTTCGTGACCTGTGCGAACAACTGCTTGAAGTAGGAGAACAGCGGCGGCGCCTGGTCGGAGAGCACCGCCAAGGACAGGTCGTTGCCCATCGAGCCGAGCGGCTCCTGGGCGTCGCGCGCCATCGGCTCGAGCAGCACGCGCAGATCCTCCTGGGAATAGCCGAAGGCGCGCTGACGGCGACGTAGCGGCTGATCGGAGAGCGTCACCTGCTCAGAAGGCTCGATCTCGGCGAAGCGCACGGCATTACGGGCATACCACTCGCCGTAGGGATTCTGTGTGGCGATGCGGTGCTTGACCTCCCCGTCATCCACGACACGACCCTGCTCGAGGTCCACGAGAAACAGCTTTCCCGGCTGTAGCCGACCGAGGCGCAAGACTTCCTCGGCAGGCACATCGAGCAGCCCCGCCTCCGAGCCGAGCACGACATGGCCGTCCTTGGTCAGGACCCAGCGCCCGGGGCGCAATCCGTTGCGGTCGAGCGTCGCCCCAACCACACGGCCGTCGGTGAAGGCGACCGCCGCCGGGCCGTCCCACGGCTCCATCAGGCAGGAGTGGAAGGCATAGAAGCCCTTCAGCTCCTCAGAGAGGTCGCTACGGTTGCGGTAGGCCTCGGGGATCATCATCATCACCGCGTGCGGCAGGCTGCGCCCGGCAAGTAGCAGCAGCTCCAGCACATTGTCGAACGTGGCCGAGTCGGAATTGCCCTGCGTGACGACCGGCAGGATCTTCTCCAGATCCTCGCCGAGTAGCTCGGAGGCCAGCTCTGACTCGCGCGCGCGCATCCAGTTGACGTTGCCCATCACCGTGTTGATCTCGCCGTTGTGGCAGATCACGCGGTAGGGATGGGCAAGCTCCCAGCTCGGGAAGGTGTTCGTGGAGAAACGCGAGTGCACCAGTCCCAGCGCGCTCTTGCAGCGCCCGTCGCGCAGGTCGGGGTAGAAGGCTCCGAGCTGATAGCTGATCAGCATGCCCTTGTAGTTGAGGGTGCGCGATGAGCTGGAGGTCACGTAGAAGCCCTTGCGCTCCTGTAGCGGCCAGGCTGCAACGGCCTGTTCGCAGACCCGCCTGATCACATACAGCTTGCGCTCGAAAGCGTCCTGGTCAAAGCCACCGACGCCGGCAGGCTCCTCCCCCGCCACAGGTGTCGGCAGCGAGCCCGCGCCGACGAATAGTTGGCGGATCACCGGACGCGTTGCCGCGGCGGTGGCGCCGGTGTGCTCTGGGCAGACCGGCACGTCACGCCAGCCGAGCAGACGTTGACCCTCCGCGGCGACGGTCTGCTCGAGCAGACCCTCGACTCGCGCCCGCGCGGAAACGTCGGTCGGCAGGAAGCACATGAAGACCCCGTAGGCGCCAAGCGGCGGCAATTCGAAGCCCGCTACCGCGCGCAGCAGCTCGTCGGGCATCTGCATCAGGATTCCGGCGCCGTCGCCGGTCAGAGGGTCAGCACCGGAGGCGCCGCGATGCTCGAGGTTCTCGAGAGCCGCGAGCGCGCGTGCGACCACCTCGTGCGTGGGGGTGTTGTCCAACCGCGCGACCATTCCGACCCCGCACGCGTCGTGCTCATAGCGGGGGTCGTAGAGTCCAGCGGCCTGGGATGGCAATGTTTGCGAAGTCATGTGAGTGCTGCCTTGAGGCGACGCGCCCCTCTGGGCTGCGGCGCGCTCGCGGACATGGGGGGTCGGCACCTGAGGCGGAGCCTGAAAGGGTAGCATCGAGATCGCCTCTGGAGAGACATCGGAGGTGTGAAATCCGTCCTCGACGGGGATCATCATTGACGAGACAGCAAGGCACGCTGAGTACGGCAAGGCGCCAGGAGAGGCAATGAGGCCGGACATGGAGCTTGCGCTTACAGCGCGAGCTGAGAACATCGCTGTAGTTCGGTATGCCCTCGGCGGCCTCGGCGAGGCCTTCGCGGTACCCGAGTCCAAGCTCTCGGATATCCGCCTCGCGGTCACCGAGGCATGCTCGAACGTAGTGGTGCATGCCTACCCCGATGGCCATCACGGGCCAATGGAGGTCGTGGCCAGCAGAGACGAGGACACGCTGACGGTGCTCGTTCGCGATTGGGGACGCGGCATCGGGTCACGCCCCGACAGCCCTGGCCTCGGCCTCGGCCTGTCGTTGATGGCGGCGCTCGCCGACAGCGTGCAACTGGCCCCCGGCGACATCGAGCACACAGAGGTGCGGATGACCTTCTCGCTCGCCGACTCCCAAACGAGCGCAGCCGGGCAAGAGACATGACGATCGAGCCGGCCAGCCGCGCCTACCCGTTGGACTCGCTGGACGCCGGCCCTCTGGCCGGGTCGAGCGTGACAGAGTCGATTCTCGAGCAGGCCGAGCAGGCAGAGGGCAATTTTGCGCGTGTCCGCCTCGCCGACGGGCCGCTCGCCGCGCCCGCGCTCTGGCGAGTCGTATCGATGATGCTTGCTCGCGCCGACTGGCCGCTCGACCGACTCGACGACATGCTGCTCGTGTGCGATGCCCTGTCGGCGCATGCCTTCGCGCACTCGAGCGACACAACCCTGACCTTCAGCATCCAGACGGATGAGCACGAGGCAGAGCTGTGCGTGCTCGATCTCGTCGAGGACGGCGCCAGCCGCCTCGTCGAAGAGATGGTGCTGCCGGTCGTCGGCAATGTGCTCGAGCGGATCGCAGAGCGCGTGTCGATCGAGCCTGGCGCCGACGGCGAGGGCTCGCAACTGGTTCTCACCCTTCGCGCACGCTCGCCCAGCCGGTAGCGCCATCCGGATCGGGGAGCGCCACCCGAGTCGAGAAGGGGCCTATCCGGTTCGAGACCCGGTCGAGAGGGGCTATCCGGATCGAGCGAGGCTATCCGGGTCAAGAGGCGCTATCCGAGTCGAGCGCTTGCTATCCGGGCAAGAGGGCTATCCGGGTCAAGAGGGGCAAGCCGGGTCGAGAAGGCCGCCATCCCGGGCGAGAACGGGCTATCCCGATCGGCTGTCCAAAGAGGAGGCGTCCACTCCCGCACGCAGGCGCGCCAAGGCCTGACGGATCAAACGCGAGACCTGCATCTGGGATACGCCAATCCGCTCGCCGATCTCCGCCTGTGTGAGATCGTCGCCGAAGCGAAGCCTCAACACGATGCGCTCGCGCTCGCCGATCTGCCCCATCAGCGGCTCCAAGGTGGCCCGTTCCTCGGCTCTGGCAAAGCCATCGTCGTCCGAGCCGATACCCTCGGCGACAGTCTCGGTCTCCTCGTCGCGCACGGAGCGCGGCGCATCGAGCGAGCCGGCGCGGTACGCGCCCATCGCCTCGAGCGCCTCGAGCACCTGCTCCTCGGAGGCTTCGACCGCCTGTGCGACCTCCCCCACCGACGGCGAGTGGCGCTGCCCTAGCGACAATCGCGTGACGGTCTGGTCGACGCGCAACGCCAGCTCCTGCAAATCGCGCGGCACTCGTACCGACCATGTGCGATCGCGAAAATGGCGCTTGAGCTCGCCCAGGATGGTGGGGACCGCGTAGCTCGAGAACATCACCTCGCGCGAGCAATCGAAGCGATCGACGGCCTTCAGCAGCCCGATCGAGGCGACCTGGATGAGATCTTCGATCGGCTCGTCGGTGTGCTGGTAGCGGCGCGCGAGACGCCGTGCGAGCGGCAGGTAGCGCTCGACGAGCAGCTCACGGGCATGCTGATCCTCCTCCAGGCGCATTCGGGCGAAGAGCTCGAGGTCGGGCAGGAACGACGGCATCTGAATGACCGTAGCCGCTGTCCTCTCGCTTGCCATGACTTCCCTCTCTTCGGCCTCGCCCAATTGCAAGACTGCGCTGCTCGACTTCAGGGTACCCCCTCAATCGCTGGATTCCAATGTGGTAGACCGCTCACTCATGGTGCGGGTTTCCCCCCATGAGCACAATCCCCCGCGAGCGGGACATGTCAGGCAGAGGCCGCGATGGGGCGTCTCGGTGACGGCGAAGCCCCTCGCCCTGACGAGCGCGATCCTCTCCAGCAACAGCTTGCGCAGGCCATCGCGCTCCCGAGACTCGAAGCCGGCGGCGACCCACTCGTTCGGCCGCTCCAAGAACCAGTGGACGATCTGCACGCGCGGAGCGCCGTCCTCGATCGCCGCAAGGGCATAGAGCAGCCGCTGGAAGCCATAGTCACGTTGCACGAGCAGCTCCAAGTCCTCGTCCTCGGCGAGCCGATCGCTCTTGTAGTCCACTATCAGGGCGCTGCCGTCGGGCCGTTCCACGAGCAGATCGAGCACGCCCGTCACCAGCGGCTCTCGCTCACCGAGCGAGAACGCGAACGGGTACTCGCGGCGCGCCCGGCGCGCCTGGCCCAACAGGCGAGCCTGCTCGGAGGAAAGCGCCGCCGCGATCAGAGCGGCGATCTCCTCGCGCTCGCCGGCGCTCAGGACGGCGCCGACTCGCCTTGCCAGCTCAGCGACATCCTGGAGCGACGGTTGCTCGGGATGGGCGAAGTCGATCGCCTCGAGCAGGCCATGCACGATCGTGCCGCGTCGGCGGGCCTGTCCGGCGCCGTCACCGCCGCCGGCGCGGGCGGCCGCGCGATTCTCTGGGAGACGCAGGACTCTTTCGACATAGAAGCGGTAGCCGCAACGCTCTAGCTCTGCAAGCGAGGAGTAGCTCATCGTCGCGTCGGGGTCGCTGAGCGCCGGCGAGTGGAATTTGGCGGGGTCGCCGCCCTCGACCGGCTCGGGAAAAGGCATAGGCTCGGGAAAAGGCACATGTGCCTTTTCCCGAGGCCCGAGCTCGGCTCCGACCGAGTCCCGCGCAGCACGATGAGACGTTGGCGCGAGAGCATCCTGCGGCCCCTCGACGGCCACAGCGGCACGCTCGGGATCCCCGTCCGCGTGAGAGCCCTCGCCGTTCGGCGATTTGGCGGCACCCGCGAAGTGAAACATGCAGCGCACCCTCAATCCGCCGCCCACGCCCACCGTCAGCGCTTCCGCTGGGGGCTGCCCGGATTCAGCGAGTGTGGGTGCATCGGGCACGAGCGCCGGCGCCATCCACGCGATCGGCGCGCTGCCCGGCCTCACGGCCGGCCAATGCTCGAAGGCCACCGAGCCGCTCAGCAGCAGCCTGTTCTCCGCTCGCGTGCAGGCGACGTACAGAACACGATCCTCCTCCTCTTCCTGTGCGAGGCGACGCTCCTCACGCAACTGCTCGTAGGCGAGCGCGCTGACCGACTCCGGGTCTCCCAGCCGCTGCAGGCGTAGTCCCAAGCGTGCGCCTGCCTCGTCGAACAAGAGGTCGGATACGCGCAGATTCGCTTTGCGGCCCAGATCGGCCACGCAGACGACCGGAAACTCGAGTCCCTTGGCCGCATGGATACTCATCAGACGCACCGCTTCGGAGTGGGCGCCTGGCCCCCGAGAAGGGGAGTCGCCGACCGGCGCTTCGGCCTCGCGCCCAGCGAGCGCGACTTCGAGGTGGGCGACGTGATCGAGGAATCCGCGTAGGTCACGGCCCTCCTGCGCTTCGAAGCGGCGGGCCATGCCCATGAGCTTGTAGACGTTTGCGAGCCGTCGCTCGCCCCAGCCGAGCGAGAGCACATGCACGTCGTAGCCGCTGGCGCGGATCACGCGGCGCAACAGCTCGGAGATCGGGCGCAGGCTGACGCCCATGCGCTCAGCCGCGAACAGCTCGCGGAAAGCGCCGAGTCGCTCGCTGTCCGCGACCGCCAGCAACGCCTCGAGGTCCGCGGAGCGCTCGAGGATCGCATGCCACACGCCACCTCCGTGCTCACGGGCGGCGCGCGCGAGCAGCGCGAGACCGTCGCTCGAGAGACCCACAAGCGGCGAGGCAAGCGTCGAGTACAGCGCAAGCTCGTCCAACGGGTTTGCCAGAGCACGCAGCCAAGCGAGCAAGTCGCCGATCTGTTGATGGCTCCAGAAGCCGCCGACCCCGGCGAGCGTGCGCAAGCCGCGCCGGCGCAATGCGCTCTCGTACACCGGCAGGTCTCCCAGCGCGCGCAGCAGCACCACAACATCTCCCGCTCGAGCCTGGCCATTTGCGATCAACTGCGCGATGCGGCGCGCCAGCTGATCCGCTTCGGCCTGGCGCCACAGCGTGGCTCGAGGCAAAGCCGTGAACTGCTCCTCGCCCGGGGGTTGCTCCCAACCGCGCTTGTCGCAGAGCAGCAGCTCCACGATCGGCTCGCTCACGGCCTCGGGTCCTTCAGCTGCAGAGCGCATCGGAGTCAACGCTGTGAAGTGCTCGCCGATCCGCTCGGAGAAGATCCGCTTGACGGCCGCGAGAATCGGGGGGAGGCTGCGAAAGTTGCTCGTCAGCTCGAGGCTGGAGGCGTCGAGGGCAAGCCTTTCGCGGCGCTCGCGAAAGAGGCCGACGTCGGCATGGCGAAAGCCGTAGATCGACTGCAGCTCGTCGCCTACGGTGAAGAGATTGTCGCGGTCGAGCGCCGCCAACACCTGGAGCTGGCGCGGGTTGGAGTCCTGGAACTCGTCAACCATCAACAGCTGGAAACGCTCTGCCCAGGAGTCGCGCACATCGGCGTGGGCTTGCAGCAGCGCGCGCGCATCCAGCTCTAGATCGTCGAAGTCGAGTGCCCCGCGCGTGCGCTTGCGCTGGGCATAGCTTCTCCCGAAGCGCTCCAGCAACTCGTCTATGAGTTTGCAGACGGCAAGCGCATCCCGATCGGCATCCGAGAGCTCGAGAGCGCTCTGGCGCGGCTCTGCGGGCAGGCGCGGTAAGGCATTGCCCTGACTGCGCGACTGGGCGTAGGCGCCCAGCACCATCGCGCGCAGCGGATCCGGGCCATAAGCTGCAACGAGATCGACCGCATCCCGGTGCTCGCCGGCCAAGAAGTCGCCCAGCGCATCGTTGAAGGCGAGGATGCGCAGCCGTGTGGCGATCCCCTCCTCGAGGATCTCAAAGCCCGGTTCGACCCCTGCCTGCACAGGATGAATTCGCAGCAGCCGCGCACAGAAGCTATGGAACGTGCACACATTCGCGGCCTCGGTCTCGCGCGCGGCCTCGCGCTCACCGAGCTCCAACATGCGCGTACGCACCCGCCGGCGCAACTCGCCTGCGGCGCGCTCTGTGAAAGTGATCGCGAGGATCCGCCCCGGAGCGACGCCGTCCTCGCGCACCGCGCGCACAAAGCGCTCGACGAGCACCGAGGTCTTGCCACTGCCTGCCCCTGCCGCCAGCAGCAGCGAGCTCTGGCGACTTGCAACCGCACGCTCCTGCTCCTCGGTCAGCCGCCGCTGCGACACACCGACTTGGACAGGCTGCTCATAGTCGAGCGCCAGCTGCTGTTGCGTATTTGAGATCGTCGCCATCAGAACATCCGTCGCTTCCTACCGGTGTAAGCCGCCGTCATCGCTCGCAACGACAGATCGTCGGGTACGCACAGCCGCCGTTGTATGCGCATGTGTCAGGGCGTGGCTCCAGCGCCCCCGCGCGCGCCTCGCCCGCGGCGCGCGCGGCCGCGGCCACGCAGCGGTCGATCAACTCGCGCATCTGCTCGTGCTGCAGGCGATCGGTGCGCACGCACTCGAGCCCCACGGCGCTGTCACCGTCGAGGACACCGCGCGCGCGGATGTCCTTGCCTGTCAGCGGCTGGTAGAAGCCGCCAACGGCGCTACGGCCGAGCAGCGCCTCCACAGCGCGCATGTACAGGGCAAGCTGGAAGGCGCCGTCGCCAAGCCACTTGGCGGCCGGCGGGGCGCTGCGGCCCTTGTAGTCATAGACAACCGCCTCTCCGGCCGGGCCGACATCGACACGGTCGATGCGCCCGCGCAACAGCACCTCCTCGCCGAGCTCGAACGCCGGCAAAGCCTTCCCTGCCTCCGCCGCGCTGTCCCCTATCGAGCTCCCGCCCGACCCCTCACCCGACTGCGAAAAGCCGAACTCCAACTCCAGGTAGCTGGGCTCGAGCGGGCTGGCCTGCTCGGCGGCGCACTCCAGGTAGCGCTGCAGGTCTACCTGCAGCCGCCTGCGCGCTCCGGGCAGACGCTCGGGCGCGACCGACAACGGGTAGCTGGGCTCCAGCTCGAGCAGGGCCTCTGCCAGCAGGCGCTTTGCGAGGCCCACGCTCGCGGGAGTCAGCCGCGCCGAGCCGCTGCGCTCGCGCAAACGCTCCAGCGTGTCCTTCAGGGCGGCATGAGCCAATCCGCCGCGCGTGAGTGGCTCTGGGTCCGGTTCGATGTCATCGGCGCGCAGCAGGCGCTCCACGAACCACTTCACCGGACAGCCCGCCCAGCTCTCGAGCGACGAGGCAGACCACAGCACATGCTCGCGCATCTCCCCCAACATGCGCTCGCCCCGCAGCGGAGCGATCGGGCCGGGCGGCGGCGCGACCGAGCCTGCTGCGATGGATCGCGTCGCCGCGCGCGTGGCCATCGCGTCGGAGGGCGCAGACGCCGAGGCTGTCGCCATGGCCACCGCCATCGCACGCGAGGCCATCGCCCCGGTCGCCCTGCCAGGACCAGGCCAATCGGCAGCCCCCGCCACACGGCGCGTGACGTGCTCTCCCAGCGTCGCGCAGAACAGGTCGCAAATGTCCTCCACGAACAGCGAGCGAGCCACCGGGGTGCCTTGCTCGTCGGCGATGTGCCAGCTGAGCGTCAGACGCTCCAGAGGGCGCGAGGCCAAGGCGTAGAGCAGGTAGCGCTCGGCCGCAAGCACGTCGGGCTCGCCACGCAACAAGAGCCCTGACCCCTGGGCCAGCTCGCGACGCTGATGCTCTTGGAGCAGGGAATGGGGCGTGCCTGTCGAGGGAAAAACGCCATCTTGCAAACCACAAGCAAATACCATTCTCACGCGGCGTGCCCTCAGTGAAAGGGGGTCGAGAACCGCGACCCGCCCCGGCGCAAGGGGCTCGCCGGCTGTCAACTCGAGCCGCTCCAGCAGCTCGATCAGCTCGCTTGCGCTCGGCGCCATTTCGGGCGCCGCGCGTGCCAGCTCGCGCAGCTCCTCGAGGGCACGGCGTGCGAGCACCAACGCGCGCGCCTCCTCCAGTTCGTCGCTGTCGAGCAGCGAAGCGCTGCCGCCGCGGGGAGCGCAGAACAGCCGCTGGAGCTCTGCCGTGAGCGAGTCGAGCAACACCGCCGTGCCCGTCGCGGCCGCTTCGCGCATGCGGTCGATGCGCTCGAGCGGCCAGTTCTCGGCCTCCCACAGAATCCGGGCGCGGCTGCTGTCGAGCACGCCTTGGCGGCGCGCGCTGC
This sequence comes from Solirubrobacteraceae bacterium, assembly GCA_036510155.1. Lineage (GTDB taxonomy): Bacteria > Actinomycetota > Thermoleophilia > Solirubrobacterales > Solirubrobacteraceae > Palsa-744. The sequence goes on from DATCEK010000113.1 coordinate 51,298, forward strand.
GCTCGAAGCGATCGAGTAGCTCCGGGCGCTCGAGCACGCCGGGAGTTCCAAGCCAGGCAAGCAGATCGCCCAGCTCGCCCGTCGCGGCGGCGCAGCGCAGGATCCCCAGCAGGCCGCGACCGAGTCCGGTGTCGGCGAACATCACGCGCCTGCGCTGCGCATAGGGGATATCGAAGTCCTCGAGCACTTCTCCGAGCAGGCCGGAAATCGACTCGGGAGAGCGATGCACGATCGCGATCTCCTGCGCCGCCACACCGCCGTCCAGCAGCGCCCTCACCTCACCGGCGACGAGCTCCAGCTCGGCTCGTGGGTTACCACCCTCGAGCAGCCTCACGGCCTCCCCCGGCTCGACCTGCCGCGGGTCCTCGCCGAGCAGCGAGCGCTCCAAGTGGTGCAGCGCCTCGCGCGAAACCGGTGCGTAATGATCGGCGCGCGCGCCCAACTCGGTGTGAGTGTCGGCGACCGGTGCAAGCCGCTGAAATGTCGAGGCGCGACCGAGGAAGGCGACCCGCCCCGGCTCATATGCCAGCGAGACCGTCACAGGGGCGCCCACCACGCCACCGAGCGTCAGGATCGTGTCGATCTGCAGCTCGGTGAAGTCGTCGAAGCCGTAGAGCAACACTGGAGCCGCTCCCCAAGACGCGGGCTTTCGGCGCAGCTGGTCCAGCGCCCCGATCGCGCGCAGCTCTCGGTCGGAGCGGCGCATCTGCGCGAGCGTCTGCTGGTAGAGCTCGAACACCGTGCAGAGACGCTCGAGCGGCGCCTGCTCGCCAGGCTCCTGCCCCTCGGCTCTCAGCATGCGCAGCGCGCCACGCAGCCTGGCGGGGGTCACGCGTTGGGTCTCGAGGTCGGCGACCGTTCTCGCGAGCTCCCTGGCCATGCCCGGGCTGGCGCTTGCGAGACGGCCCAGTAGATGCTCCCGCGCCAGCGGACCGAGCGGTGCGCGCGCGTCTCCGGCCCTGGCCAGCACCTGCGCCAAGAGTCCCTCGAAGCGCTCGACACGGACGCCAAGCGCCAACCCTCCCTCGGCCAGCTCGCGCCGGTAGCGCGCCTGGTCGGCCTCGGTCGGCACCACCAGCAGCGGCTCCTGGCCTCGCGCCACGTGTCCGCGCACCGCTTCCAACAGGACATGCGCCTTGCCGGCGTTGGCTGGTCCGGTTACGAGCGTGATTGGCATGTTGCCATCCTGGCGCACCGAGCCGACAGGCCCGCTCGACACTGAAAAAAAACGCATTGCCCCCGCGCGCGGGGGGCATCGGCCAAAAACGCTCAGGCTGCGCTCGCGGCTACCGCGTCCTCCTGGCCCGTCCCGTCCTGGCCCGCCACGGCCCCGGCCTCCGCCTCCGCCTCGGCCTCGGGCGGCTTTGCGCCCTCACGCGCCCACTCCTCGTCGAACTCGACGCGCCACTTGCCTTCCTCGTTCTGGCTGAGGGCCAGACGAGCGCGGAAGTTGCGACCGCTGCGCGCCTTGAAGCCAGTGACGGCCTTCGCCGTGTAGCCGTCGCGCACGAGCTCCTTGGCCACCGCCACCGGCAGCTGCTTGCCAGACTTGCCCTTCCAGATGACAAAGCCACAGCCCGGATCCTCGCGTGCCCAGCAGGAGTAACCCTTGCGATTCTCTTTGATGTCGTGCCCGCAGATCGGGCAAGGACCGAGGTTGGCACGCGGGATGCGCACGTCCTTGAGTTTCTCGTCGAGCTCTTTGACGGTCAGCTCGGCGAAACCGGCGATGTCGCCCATGAACTTCTCGCGGGAGTCCTCGCCACGCTCGATCTTGTCCAGGCGGTGCTCCCACTGGCCGGTCATGTCGGGTGAGGTCAGCGCGTGCTCGCCGAGCAGCCTGATCACGTTGAGCCCCTTCTCAGTCGCCACAAGCGCGCGTGCGTCGCGTTCGATGTAGCCCACCTGGATCAGCCGCTCGATGATCGCCGCACGTGTCGCCGGCGTGCCGATGCCCGAGTCCTTCATCGCCTCGCGCAGCTCGTCGTCCTCGACGAGCTTGCCTGCCGTCTCCATCGCACCGAGCAGCGACGCGTCGCTGTAGCGCCGTGGCGGCTTGGTTTCCTTGCGCTCGCTTGCGATCTCGAGCGTCTGCACGTCTTCGCCGTCGTTCAGCTTCGGCAGCTGCTGGTCAGCCCCCTCGTCTTCCTCGGCGGCGGACTTCGCCTCGGAGGGGACCTCTCCGTAGACCCCGCGCCAGCCGGGGACGAGCAGCAGCTTGCCGCGCGTCCTGAAGACATGGCCCGTCCCCTTCTCCCCCCCGCTCTGCGCTGCCTCAGGCACGACCGTGGTCTCGACACGCGTGTTCTCGAACACCGCCTCGGGATGGAAGACAGCCAGGAAGCGCCTGACGACCATGTCGTAGACGCGCTTGTCGTCGTCGCCCATGCGATCGACGCCATGCTCGGCCTTCGTGGGGATGATCGCGTGGTGGTCTGTGACCTTCTCGTCGTTGACCACTCGGGCGAGTGGCAGCACGTCGAGGCCTGTCACGTATCCGGCGGCCTTGGCGTACTCCTTCTGGCCGCCCACGAGCTCGGCGGTGGGCTTTATCTCCTCGACCATGTCGGTCGTCAGGTAGCGCGAGTTGGTCCTTGGATAAGTGAGCGCCTTGTGCTCCTCGTACAGCCGCTGTGCCGCGGCGAGCGTGCGCCGAGCGGAGAAGCCGTAGCGCGTGTTTGCCTCGCGCTGCAGCGTCGTGAGGTCATACAGCATCGGCGCGCGCTCGCGCTGCTCCTTCTTGTCGAGCTTTGTGATCGTGCCCTGCCTGCCCTCACAGGCCGCAACGATTGCAAGCGCCTCCTCCTCGGTGGCCAGCCGCGGCTTAGCACCGGCGTGAAAGCGTCCTGCGTAGACACGCGAACCTTCAGCTCCACCCTGGCCAGATCCGTTGGCAGGGCTACCGTTGCCCCCAAGATCGCCCTCCGTCCCTGCACTGGCGGCGATGCCCGCGTCGAAGCGCGCGTCCACCAGCCAATAAGGCTCGGGCACGAACGCCTTGATCTCCTCCTCGCGACGCGCGACGATCGCAAGCGTCGGTGTCTGCACACGACCCAGCGATACGGCTCCATCGAAGGAGGATTTGAGGCGGATCGTGGCGGCGCGAGTCGCGTTCATGCCGACGATCCAGTCGGCCTCCGAGCGCGAGCGCGCGGCCTGCTCGAGCAACGCATAGTCCTCCGCAGGGCGCAGCGATTCGAAGGCGCTCTTCATCGCGGCCGTGGTCATCGAGTTCAGCCACAGGCGCTGCACGGGCTTCTTCGATTTTGCCTTCTCGTACAGGTAGGCGAAGATCAGCTCGCCCTCACGCCCGGCGTCGCAGGCGTTGACAACCTGCTCGACGTCCTCGCGTCCGAGCTGGGAGGTGACGACCGACATCTGCTTGCGCGAGCGCTCGTCGCGCACCACCAGCTTGAACTTCGACGGCACGATCGGCAGGTCCGGCATCCGCCAGCGCTTGAACTTGGCATCGTATTCGTCGGGATCGGCGAGCTGCACGAGGTGCCCTACGGCCCACGTGATCACGTAGTCGGGTCCGTCGAGATACCCCTCCTGCTTGGCGAACGGGCCAGGCAGCACCCGCGCCAGGTCGCGACCGACCGAGGGCTTCTCCGCGATCACAAGTGTCTTTGACATGGCGCCCAGCGTAGCGGGTGGGTTGATCGAGGTCCCGCCCACCTCTCCTGCCAACCCCATCGACCGCCCGAGCACCCGGCCGATGGACCCGTCGCACTCCACCTGACAGCTACGAGGCCGACCAAGCGCGCGCGTACGCCCGACCCGGCGCACGCGCGCGCTCAACCCCCGATCGGAGTGCGCGGGCTGGTGCCCCAGAAGACCTCGGTGCCGAGCATCCCGATCATCGTCACGAGCACCAGGTTGAGCACCATCGACTTGGCTGTCGCCCTGCCGACTCCCACCGGCCCGCCCGATGCGTTGTAGCCGTAATAACTGGCCACGAGCACGACAGCCGTGGCCATCGACATCGCCTTGATCACGCTGTAGAGGTAGTCCACCGGGTTCTGGTACTGCCAGAAGATCAGAAGGTAGCCGCCCGAGGTAACCGCTCCCACTTGCTTGACGACCGCGATGTAGGAGGCCAGGTAGCCCATCCCGATTCCGGCGATGTACATGAACGGCAGCACCATCCAAGCCGCCAGCAAGCGCGTGGCGCAGAGGAACACCATCGAATCGACGCCCATCACTTCCAGCGCGTCGATCTCGTCGTTGATACGCATCGCGCCGAGCTCGGCGACGATCCCCGTGCCGACCTTTGCCGCCATCATGTAGCCGAACGCGTAGGGAATCGCCTCGCGCAGATCGCACCAGGCCGCAAAAGCCCCCGCGACGCTTGGCGCCCCCTGAGACGTGGCGAAGTAGGCGCCCTGAATGCCGCAGGGACCAAGGCCGATGATGAAGATCATGATCCACAGGACCGCCGTCGAGGACACGATCATGAGACCCGCCTGACGCACCCCCTCGCCGAAGAAGCGCAGCACGCGCAGCGTCCACACGTCGCGCACGATCCGACCAGTGAAGCCGGCGATCTCCCCGGCGGAGCCCAGCCAGTCGCGCGCGCCTGTAAGGGCCTCGTTCATTTGATCCTCCCTTCCTGCCCAAACCCATGCCCCCCCTTGGGGGCATGACCCCTCCCGCACAACCGCCCAAACCCATGCCCCCCACGGGGGCATGACCCCTTTTGGGTGTAATAGAAGTTCATTTGATCGCGATCAGGTTGGGGTGGGTCGCGAGCAACAGCTGCGTGAAGGCGTAGTTGAATGACCCGAATGCCAGGAAGGACGCCACGACGGCCTGGTTGACGGCGCGGCCCACGCCCTCGGCGCCGCCCGAAGCTGTCATGCCCTTGTAACAGCAGATGATCGCGATGATCGCCCCGAACACACACGTCTTCAGAGTCGAACCCCACAGGTCGGTGGTCGAAGTGTTGTTGAAGAAAGTCGCCCAGAAGGGCCCGAGCGGTCCACCGTGGGTGACGGTGGCAAGCACGCCGCCGAAGATGCCGAACAGGATCGCGTAGACGTTGAACAACCCAGTTACGAGCATCAGCGCCAGAAAGCGCGGCACCACCAGGTTCTTGACGGGGTCGACGCCCAACACCTGCAGCGCATCGAGCTCCTCGCGGATCTTGCGCGCGCCCAGGTCCGCTGTGATCGCGGTGCCGGCCGCCCCGGCGAGCATCGTTGCCGTGATCAGGGGACCGATTTCGCGCACGACGATCAGCACGAAGAAGCCGCCCAAGCGGTCGAGCGAGCCCAGCACCGTCAGGAAGTTCGCCGCCTGCAGACCCGCGGCGCCGTAAGAGAGAGCAAAAGTCGACAGCAGCAGCGGCAGCCAGCAGATCCGCAGCGCGAACAGGAACTGCCAGACGAACTCACCGCCGTAGGGATAAGGCGGCCTCACGATTGCCATGACAGTGCGACCCGTGAGGATCATCATCTCCCCGACTTCCTCGAACATGTTGCGAGCGGGCAACAGCGCTCGTTGCAACAAGCCTGCGCCTGTCGGGCCGCCCGGCCGCTCCTCCAGCTCAGCGCCGGCTCCGTCGCTGAGCGCACCGCCCAGCGCCTCCCCGCCGACCGCTTCTCCAGACCCCAACCCTTCCATAGCGCTAGTGTACTAGTTCACTAGCACAATATGTTTTCCGCTCGTGAGCGTCTAAAGTTGGACGCATGGCAAGACGTGACCATCCAGACCCGCGCACGTCAGAAGCGTCAACTGAAATGCCTGCATCGGAGCTGGCCCCCCAGGGCCAGGCGCCGGCGGCACAGCTCGAGCTGGAAGACCTGACGATCGACCGCGCCGGGGAGATCCCGATCGGCGTACAGCTTGCATGGGGCTTGCGTGCTCGTATCGGCGACGGGCGACTGGCGCCCGGTCAGCGCCTGCCAGGCCTGCGCGAAATCGCCGAGATGCTCGGGATCAACGCCAACACCGCGCGCACGGTCTACCAGCGCCTGGAGCAGGAGGGGCTGATCGACAGCCGCCAGGGCACGGGCACATTCGTGGCGAGCATCGCCCAGGAGCCTTCCGCCGTCGGCCAGATCGCCGCGGACGCGGCACGCCAGGCGCGCCAGACCGGCGTCGACCCGCGCGAGGTTGCCGCCGCCCTATACGTGACCGCCGAGCCGGCCTCTGACATGGCCACCCAAGCCGGCGAGCGACGTCGTGAGCTGCGCACCCAGATCGCAGCACTCGAGCAGACCCTCTCAGAGATCCAGACCAGCCATCCCGGCTTGGTCCCAGCACCCAGCAAACCATCCAGGCACGCCGGCCCGCGCTTGCTGAGCGTCGAGGAGCTCGAGCGCGTGCGCATGGAGCTCGTACACCGCATCGCCGCTGCCGGGTCGCTGCTCCAGACCCCGGCGGAGAAGAGAACCGCCATCGCGGCAGAGCGACAGAACGTGAGCGATGCCGAGCCGCAGGCTACGCCCTCAAAGCCCGCACAGGAGAGACGGGCGCCGCGCACACGTCCGCGGACTCGTCCCTCAACCGCCTGACTCACCCAGAGGTGCATTCCCCCGTGCCGACCATATGCTCCGCCCCAGCCTGTGCCCGCGAGGGTGCGAGCACCTCGGCGACGGTAGCGTTTGCCACGCCGTAGCCACCGGCAGGGCCGGCGCCCGTGGTGCTGGCGAATACCGTGGTCAACACGCGTCCTTCGCGATCGACCAGCGGGCCGCCCGAATTACCCGGGCGCACCAAGCCTCGTAGCGGCGTCAGCAGGCGCGAGACCGGACCGCGACCGTAAGCATCGTCCGTGATGATCTTCTGGGTCGTGCCGATGCGCCCAGGCTGTGGGTCGAACGGACCGTCCTCCGGATAGCCCAGAATCGCACCGGCGCTACCCGGCGCTGGATTGGGGACGAGCGTAAGCGAGGGCAGGGTGAGACCCGGGACACGCAGGATCGCGATGTCGTCGGTGGGGTCGAAAGCGATTGCATAGGCCGATAGCTCGGGTTCCTCTCCACCAATCTCGACAGTCGTGTCGTGCTCGCCCGCGACCACGTGCGCGTTGGTGACCACCACACCCGGGCTCGCCACCCATCCTGAGCCCTCGATTGCCAAGCCGCAGGCGGTGCCGAGCACGCGCACGACGCTGCGGGCGGCAATCCGCACCCCCCGCTCCCGCTCGATCGCGCGCGACGGTGGCGCAGCCTCTGGCACGGGGCCGGCGATCGACGGCAGCGGATCGAGGCTTGCGAGCACATTCAAGATCGGCCCGCTCGGCGGCAGCAGCTGGTTGAGCTCGCGCAGGATCTCCGAGCGCTGGATGTCCGCGCGCAGGCGGGTCGTGCCGGCGCTCTGCACGACCACCGCGGCAAGGATCCACGCGATCGCCAAACCGAGCGCCGCGCTGAGCAGCGCACCGAGCACGCCGTCGAGCATGCCCAACCCTGGCAACACCAGCGTGCGACGAAGCCTGAAGCCGACGCCCTCGAGGCCGGTGGCCAGGATCGCCCCGGCGAGCAGGGCTCCAACCAGTCCGAATGCCGGCGCATACGGCGAGGCCGAGCCCTGAGAGAGCAGTAGAGGACCCAGCCGTGTCCCGATGAATGAACCAAGGGCGAAGCCGCCAAAGGAGAGCACAGCGACGATGAAGCCCCGGCGAAACCCGAACAGCGCAAGCAGGACGGCAAACCCCACGATGGTCCAGTCGAGCCGCGTCATGTTCATGTTCTACCGTCCCGAGCTGTGAGAGGGTGTCTCAAAACGAGCGGTGCGGTCGGTGCGTTCATGGACCAAGCTGGTCGCCGCGGGATGTCGCAGCGCGTACTGGTGGTACGTGCAAGACGTCACGTGGCGATCCAGCGCCGAGTACAGGGACGCACCCGAGCGTGCCGAACGTTTTGAGACAGCCTCTAAACCCCTCCCACGATCGCCGGCTGCGCGTACGACGGGCGGCGCCGGTGATCGCTCTCGCCGCGATCGCCTTCCTCGTGGGCGCAGTCGTCGGCTCCGGTCATGGCGGCTCGCCCCAGCTGGGACTTGCCGAGCGGTTTGCTCACGCTTGGACTCGCGGCGACTACGCATCCATGTACGAAGACATCGACCCCGCCGCGCAAAGACGCATCCCGGCGAGCACATTCGCCGAGGACTACCAAGCGGCCGCGCGCACGGCGACCGAGACCGGCTTGGCCGTGATGGGACACGCCCATGAAGGTGCGCATGAGGTGATCTCGGTGCCGATGAGCATCCACACACGAATCTGGGGAACGCTCAAAGAGAGTCTGCTCATAACTGTGCAAGACGGACCCGAGGGTGAGCGCGTGACCTGGTCTCACTCGCTCGTCTTCCCTGGCCTGATGCGAGGCGAGCCGCTGAGCAGGCGCATGACACTGCCGCCCCGCGCGACGCTGCTCGCCCACGACGGGTCGGTACTGGCCGACGGCCCCGCAACCGCGGCGGGCACCCGCAACTCACCGCTCGGGGCCGCGGCTGCGGGCGTGGTCGGAGAGGTCGGACCGGTGCCGAGCGCCCACCTGAGCGAACTGGAAGCTCAAGGCGTGCCGGCTGAGGCGATCGTCGGCACCAGTGGCCTCGAGCTGGCGCTCGACAGTCAGCTGCGCGGGACGCCCGGTGGGCAGCTTCTCGCCGGCGTTCGCGTGCTCGCAAGCGTCTTGCCCAAGCCGAGCCCCGCTGTGCATACCACGATCTCTCCGAAGCTTCAGCGTGTCGCCGCGGAAGCGCTCGGCGGGCAGCTCGGCGGGGTCGTGGCGATGGATCCCGCGAATGGGGAGATACTGGCTGTGGCGGGCCTCGGCATCGACGATCTGCAACCACCCGGCTCGACATTCAAGATGGTGACCGTAACCGCCGCCCTGGAAGCCAAAGTCGCGAGCTTGAAAAGCGTATACCCGTATGCGACATCGGCCACGCTCGACGGCGTCAAGCTCGAAAATGCAGGCGGCGAGGACTGTGGGGGAAGCCTGGCGCTTGCCTTCGCGGTGTCGTGCAACTCGGTGTTCGCCCCTTTGGGTGTAAAGGTTGGCGCCGATCGCCTCGTGGCGACGGCTGAACGCTTCGGCTTCAACCATGCGCCCGAGCTTCCCGGCGCAATCGAAAGCACGCTGCCGCCGGCAAGTCAGATCCAAGGCGAACTGGACATCGGCTCGACGGCGATCGGACAGGGCCAGGTACAGGCCTCAGCGCTACAGATGGTGAGGGTAGCGGCGACCGTCGGGGATGGAGGCAGACGTCCGACTCCTACGTTCGAAGCGTCGCGCTCCGCCCACGTGCGCGTGATGAGCCCCGCCACCGCGCGCACCGTGCGAAGGCTGATGATCGGGGTGGTGCGAGAAGGAACGGGCACCGCAGCCGCCATCCCCGGAGTGACCGTGGCCGGAAAGACCGGAACCGCCGAACTGGGCGCGCCAACCTGCCCAAGCAAAAGCGAACACGGCTCCGAAGGCAGCGAATCGCAGGCGAGTGGAGAAAGCGAAAAGAACAGCGAAAACTGCTCGAGCGCAAGCAATGACCCCCAGAACACCGATGCCTGGTTCGCGGCGTTCGCCCCGGCCATTCACCCAAGGATTGCCGTAGGAGTGTTGCTCGTGAAAGACGGCGCCGGCGGAGAAACGGCTGCTCCGCTAGCCAAACAGGTGTTGGAAGCCGGATTGCGCTGAGGGGCCTCTCCGCGCCTGGGTCAGACCCAAAATGCCGGGCCGACCAGAGCCGGCAACACGGACCTGCGGCGCGGACCTAGACGTCGAGCTCGGCCGAGGCCGTCTCTGTCGGGTGCAACGGATCGACGAACTTGATCTCGATCGGACGGTTGTCGAGCGAGACGATTTTGATCTTGAACAGGACGAGCGCCCCCTGGGTGGGTCCGTTGGCGGCGGTCGTGTCGAGCGCCGGGATGCGGCCGCCGGCAGGGACGAGCCCACCGCGGTAGGCGAATTCGTCGGTCAGGCCCGGGACAATCGGCGTATACACGTTTTCCTGCGTGTCGCTGATCGAGATGTCTGTGGTCGCGGGATGAGCGACCGAGGTTTCGTTGTAGACCTGCAGGAAGACCGCAAACCACTCTTCACCAGGACCCAGCTTGCGCTGGGCGGGCGTCAAGCCGCTCAGGTAGGTGGAGTCTTCCGTGTCGTAGGGATTGAGCTCGCGCGAGAGCTGGACCTCGTAGATCAGCGGGCCAACGTTTAGATAGGGCGCGTTCTGCCCGGACTCGCCGGCATAGGTGCCGGTCGTGACGCGCGTATGCGAGTCATCCGAGCAAGCGCTCAGCGCCAACATCGACACCAGCAGGATCGCCACCAGCGCGAGCTTGCCCAGCGAGCGTGCGACCACCGGGGAGACCCTTCCGACGAGGGTGTGCGGGCGAGCTCGAAGGGAGCTGTTGGCTGATCTGGGAGTCATGCGAGCGGGCAGTTTATCCGCCGGCGACGGTAATGCGCTCTCCGCGACCCTCGCCCCGCTCGAGGATCGCCCGCAGACGACGCATGGCCTTCTCGTTCTTGCGCTTCAGCCATGTACGGCCGCCGAGCGCCTCCATGATCCGGTCGGACAGCACGTGGGTCTCGGTCTCCAACGTGAACTGCACGCGCGTGGCTCCGCCCGCGGCGGGAGCGAGCTCGTAGACGCCAAGCGTGCGCACCCGGTTGGTCTTGCCGGTGCGGCCGACCTCGACGATGCGGTGGGGGCGCGAGATCTCGGTGAAGGTCGAGTCGGCCCAGCTGAAGCGGTTCCCGGGAGCCTTCACGCGAAAGCGGGCGCCTGCGCCACGGCCGACCGAATCCTCGCGCGTGAGATGCCAGTCGACCAGATAGTGATCTGTGAACTCCGGATGGTTGGCGATGTCCTGCAGGTAGTCGAAAACCTGCTCGCGGGGAGCGCTGATGACGATCGAGACGGTCAGAGGGTCCACGGCGCGCCAGTCTAATGACTGGAGGGGCGTCTCGCCGCCTCACGACCGTCGAGAAGCAGACATGGAATTGAAGGGCCAGGGCGGCGGATGGCAGACGCCGCGCACGAGCGCAGACCTACTTGTTGGTGGTATGTCGAGCACCGCGGGGCGGTGTCTGAGCCGCGGGACGGCCGCCTCAGGCGGCGCGGGCGGTCAAGCGCACGGTATGACCGAGCTCGCTGTGGCGGACGATCTCGCTCTGAAGCGGCGCGCCACGGCGCAGCTGGCGGCACAGCTCGCAGACGATGCCCTTGGTCTGCTCGTACACATGTATGCGCTCACCGACCAGCGGCGTGCGATCGCAATCCACACAGCGGTGGCGATCGGCAGTCAACGAGCCAACGCCACGACGCAGAAGGAAACGCTCGAGCTGCTCGACATCGACGTGGGGCGAGGCCATGGGCGCTATTTTCGCCAGGGCAGCTCTGGGTCCTGCACTCTTCAGTGATCTTTCGGTGCGATTCGTTTGACCTCCGAATCGGAGGGGTATGCTGGGATCAGCGACAAAAGCGCAGGCAAGAAGGGGCATCCCGGTCACACGCTCCTCACAAGCTCGCTTGACAGTTTCGTTATGATCCCGCCGGATTCCACCTTGTAGAAAGTTCCCGACCATCCGGGAATGAGAGGAAGGGGTAGCGCAATATGGAGTCGCATATTTCAGGCACGATGGCTGGTACCGGATCGTTCCGCTGCCAGAGATGCGGATACGTGTTGACGCTCACGTCGCTCGACGCCTTGCGCGACTGTCCGGACTGCGGCGGACACGACTTCGTCCGGGCGTCGCTGTTCAACGCCGCCATCGCTTCTGGCGAGCCGCAGATGCAGTCGCGCCCCTGCGAGCCTCAGGAGTGGATCGTTCGCGCTCGCGAAGAGCTGATCGAGCCCGGGGAGTACCTGCTGTATGACGATGGCGAAGAGGCAAGAACTGTCGCGCTCACGCGCGAGTGGACACGTATCGGGCGCAGCCTCGCCGCCGACGTGCGCTTCGACGATCCCACCGTCTCGCGGCGCCACGCGCTCGTCGTGCGCCAGGCCGACGGCGTGAGAGTGCTCGATGACCGCAGCCTCAACGGGGTCTTCGTCAACGGCGAGCGCGTCGAGTGGCGGCCATTGAATGACGGCGACGAGATCCTCGTCGGCCGCTATCGGCTCACGTTCGTCAGCGTGTCGGGCGAGCGCACCCAGAGCCCGCCGTTGCTGGCGCAGGCCTGAGAGTCTGAGCGCTCGCGCGACGCTTTCCCGTACTATCGGCCACCATGGCCGTGACGATCGCTGTGCTCTCGCAAAAGGGCGGAACCGGCAAGACGACGACGGTGCGCACGCTCACCGACGTATTGCGCCGAATCGGCGTGAAGACCCTGGCGGTCGATCTCGACCCGCAGGGCAACCTGTCGGACTACTTCGACCTCCCTCCAGACAGCGACCCCACGGTCGCCGACGTGCTTGCCGGTACCTGCTCGGCCGCTGAGGCAATTCACGAGGACGTGATTCCCGCCAGCTTGAACCTGGCCGAGGCCGAGCTGATGCTCGGCGGCAGGATCGGGCGTGAGATGACCCTGAGGCGAGCCCTTGCGAAGCTGCCGGAGGAGTACGAGGTGGTCTTCGTCGACTGTCCTCCATCACTGGGACTGCTGACCGTGAACGCCCTCGTAGCGGCCGACTATGCACTGGTTACCGCAGAGGCGCAGTACTTCGCGCTGCAGGGAGTTGAGCAGGCGATGGAGGTGATCGAGATCGCACGCGACAGCCTCAACGACGAGCTTGCCTTGCTTGGCGTGTTGATGAACCTGGCCGATATGCGCACCGTGCACTCGCGCGAGGCGAAGGTGTCCCTACAGGAGCGCTTCGGGGAGAAGGTCTTTCAGACCCCGGTGCGCAGCTCCATCGCCTACGCGGAGTCGGCCGAGCGGGCCGTATCGATCCTCGACCATCGACCCGACCTCGGCGCCGACTACCTGGCGGTCGCCGATGAGGTGCTCGAGCGTCTGCCTGGCATGACGGGCGCCCGTGAGCGCCTGGCCGAGCTTCGCTGAAAGCAGGTTCTCCCGCGCGCGAGGGCATCGGCGCGGAGCCCAGCGCTACAACTCCCCCACATAGGCTCCCTGAGCCTCGAACGGGGCGCGCAGCAGCGTGGCCCAACCCTCGATCTCCTGCCGCAGCGCCTCCACGACGGCGCCTGTGTGCTCGTAGAAACACCACAACAGAACCGTGGGTCCCGCGCCTGAGATGGTGGCGCCGAGCGCGCCGAAGTCCGCTGCTCGCTGGGCAAGCGCATAGGAGCGCGGGAACAGGTGCGAGCGCCTTTGCTCGTGCAGGCTGTCGTGCAGGCCGCGCGCAACCAGGTCCCAGTCGCCGCGGGCGAGCCCCAGAGTAAGCAGCGCAGCGTGGGCCACGTTGAAGACCGCTTGCTCGATTGGCACTTGCTCAGGCAGCGCACCGCGCGCCTCGCTGGTGCGTACCGCCTGTTCAGGCACGACGGCCAGCGCCTCCAGGCCCGTAGGCGGCTCGAAGCGCACGGCTAGGCCGTCTGCACAAATGACAAAGCCGCCGTAGAGCGCCGCGGCGACGTTGTCAGGGTGACCCTCGATCGCGGTCGCGCACTCGAGCAGGTCCACATCCAGCTCGAACAGGTGGTCGGCGGCGAGCAGCCCTGCCACGATCGCCGAGGCGCTCGAGCCGAGACCGCCAGTCAGCGGGATCTCCGAGCGGATGCGGAAAGTGAAGTCGTCAGCCGGGTGAAGACTCTCGAAGGCGCGCACACAGAGGTTGTCCTTCTCGCGCGAGACGTCGAGGTCGGTCTCGACGGCGAAGCTGCCGGTCTCTGCGACCTCCAGCTCCATGTGTAGGCCAAGTGCGGCGGCGAAACAATCGAAGCCCGGGCCGAGGTTTGCCGAGGACGCGGGCACGCGCACGACGCGCCTGCGAATCACCCGCTGCTCACCCCATACATTTTTTCAAAATTACAATAGTAGCTACTATATGTATCTATTACTGTACTTTTCACAAATTTATACATATCCTCCGCTCCCCCACGGGCCGTCCGCTCCTCACGCCGTCCGCTCCTCACGAGCCGCCGCTCCTCACGCCGTCCGCTCCTCACGAGCCGCCGCTCCCCACGAGCCGTCCGGTCCCCCCCACGGCCCGTCCCGTCCCCACGAGCCGTCCCGTCCCCACGAGCGAAAATCGAAGCATTTGGCTCGCGAGAAGACGCTCACCGCTCAACCCAGGACCGCCTCTTCGATCGCGCCGATGTCGGGCTCGCAGGGGATCACGGCGCCGCCGTTGTGTTCGATCGCTGTTTGCGGGTCCTTGATGCCACGACCGGTGAGCACGCACACGACCTGCTCGGCGCCGTCAGGCCCATACTTGAGGAGTCCCGCCACAGACGCGGCCGACGCCGGCTCGCAGAACATGCCTTCCTTGGAGGCAAGCAGGCGATAGGCAGAGAGAATCTCGTGGTCGGAGACGGCCCGGATCGCGCCACCGGACTCGCTCACGGCAACGAGCGCATCGCTGCCCCGCACAGGATGACCGATGCGGATCGCGCTGGCCACAGTTTCGGGATGCTCAAACGCCTCGCCGCGCACCAGAGGCGAGGCGCCCTCGGCTTGGAAGCCGAACAGCCGCGGCGCCGCGCCCATCTCGCGGAAGCCGCGCCAGTAGGAAGTGATGTTGCCTGCGTTGCCGACCGGGATGCAGAGTGCCTCGAGCTGGCCGTCGAGGTCCTCGTGAATCTCGAAGGCCGCCGTCTTCTGGCCTTCGATGCGGAATTCGTTGACGGAGTTGACGAGCACAATTGGGTCCTTCTCGACCAGCTCGCGCACCAGTTTCAGCGCCTGGTCGAAGTTGCCGGCGAGCGAGATCACGCGCGCGCCGTGCATCAAGGTCTGGGCCATCTTGCCTTCGGCGATCTTGCCCTCCGGGACGATCACCGCACAGGTGATGCCCGCGCGCGCCGCATAAGCTGCCGCGCTGCCTGCCGTGTTGCCCGTGGAGGCGCAGATCACGGCCTTGGCTCCGTCGCGCACAGCAGCCGAGACAGCGCAGGTCATGCCGCGATCCTTGAAGGAGCCGGTGGGGTTGGCGCCCTCGAGCTTCAGGCGGACGGTCGCGCCGACCATCTCCGAGAGCACTGGCGCGCGCAACAGCGGCGTGGAGCCCTCCTGCAGGCTGACGATCGGGTCACCCTCGGCGAAGGGCAGGCGGTCGCGGTAGCGCTCGATCAGCGGCACATGACTCTTGCCCATGGAAATCGTGTTGCTCACATGAACTCCTCTTCGATAACGCGAATAGCGCGTGGTGTTGAGCGTAGGAAGTCGAGCGCCGCGATGCGTTTCAGGGCCTCCCGCAGGCGCGATTCGGCCAGCGGATGGATGACCATCACCAGGCGTGCATGCTCACCCAGGCCGTGCTGGGCGACGGACTTGATCGAGGCGCCCTGCTCGCCGAGCAGCTGGGCGATCGCGGCCAACGTGCCCGGCGTGTCGGCCACCTCCATGTGGATGTAGAAGCCGCTCTCGACATCTTGCACCAGAGGCAGCGGCTCGAGCGGTGCGGAGGGCGCGCCCAGCGGGAGCATCGCGCTGACGAGATCGCCCAGCACGGCGCTTGCCGTCTGACGTCCCCCGGCCCCCGGCCCGGACATCGTGATCTCGGTGATCGCCTCGGACTCGACCGTGACCGCGTTGAACGGACCGTTGACCGATGCCAGCGGGTGGCCGGAGTAAAGGAAGGCTGGATGGACACGCACCGACAGGCCCCCGTCGCGGCGCTCGGCCGTGCCAATCAGCTTCAAGCCCAGCCCCAGCTCGCGCGCGTACTGCAGGTCGTCTGTTTGCAGTTGCTCGATGCCCTCGTAAGGGACCTGGTCGAGGTGGACCGGCGTGCCGAACGCGAGTCGGGCGAGGATCGCCATCTTGGCCGCGGCGTCGCGTCCGCTCACATCGTCGCTCGGGTCGGCCTCGGCATAGCCTTGGTGTTGGGCCTCGGCAAGCGCCTGCTCATACGAGGAGCCGCGTGTCATCTCGCTCAAGATGAAGTTGGTCGTGCCGTTGACGATCCCGTGGATGCGCTCGACGTGGGCGCCGGCGAGGGACTCGCACAGCACGCGTATGACCGGAACGACGCCCGCCACGGCGGCCTCGAAGCGCAGCTGCACCCCGTTTGCCCGTGCCGCGTCAAGGAGCTCCTCTCCGTGCTGGGAGAGCAATTGCTTGTTGGCCGTGACGACGTGCTTGCCCGCCTGCAGGGCCGTGAGCACGTATTCGCGCGCCGGCTCGATCCCGCCGATCAACTCGACGATCAGGTCTGAGGACTCGAGAATCTGGGCGAAATCGCCCTTGCTGGTGGTGAGCGGCTCGCCCAGCACCGGTAGACGACCGGTGAGCCGCTCGATGTGCGCGGCACGTTCTCCGAGCAACGTGGCGAGGGCCGAACCGACGGTCCCGAAGCCGAGCAGGCCGACATTGAACGGCGCGGAGGCCTCGACGACGCGATCGGCGGAGACCACCGGGCACTCGGGGGTCATCGCTGGGTGCTCGGAAGGCATCGCGTCAGAGGACATCGCGGGCCGTGAGATCCTCGAAGCGCTCGCGCCTGACCACGATACGGGCGTCGCCGTCCTTGCAGAACACGACCGGCGGGCGCGGCACGCCGTTGTAATTACTGGCCATCGCGAATCCGTAAGCGCCGGTGGCGGGCGTCACGATCACATCTCCTGGCCTTGGATCCTCGAGCAGCGCCTCGCGCACGATCACGTCACCGGACTCACAGTGCTTGCCGGCCAGCACACAGCTGACGGCGCTAGCGCGATCGGCGAGACGATCGGCGACGTGCGCTTCGTAGGCGGCGCCGTAGAGCATCGGGCGCAGGTTGTCGGACATGCCGCCGTCCACCGCCACCCAAGTCGAGACGTTGCGCTTGACGCTCTCCACCGTGTAGAGCGTGACACCCGCGTTTGCCGTGAGCGCGCGTCCCGGCTCGACGAGGATGCGCTTACCAGGATCGATCCCGGCCTCGTGCGCTGCGCCCAGAACAGTCCCCACCCACTCCTCGATCTCCGGCGGATGCTGGCTCTCGGCGTATGCGACCCCGAGCCCGCCGCCAAGGTCGTAGGTGGAGAACTCGCCCACCCCATCGCCGATCTTCGCCAGCGCCTTCGCCTCGCGACGGTAGGGTTCCAACTCGAGCAGCTGCGAGCCGATGTGGGCGTGGATGCCCCGGAGCTCGAGCCCCGCGACTCCCCGTACACGCTCGATCGCGGCGGGAATGTCGGCCATCGAGAAGCCGAACTTCGAGTCAGCCTGACCTGTGGAGATCTTCTCGTGGGTGTATCCGCGTACATCCGGAGTAGCCCTGATGAGCACACTCTGTGTGCCATTTGCCAGTCTCGCCAACCGATCGATCTCGTCGAAATTGTCGATCACGATCAACCCGATCCCGTACTCCAAAGCCATGCGCAACTCGGCCTCGGACTTGGCGTTGCCGTGCATCAGGATTCGCTCGGACGGGAACCCTGCGTTCAAAGCAAGATGAAGCTCGCCGCCGGAGGCGACGTCGCACCACAGGCCCTCTTCGGCGAACAGGCCCAGCACCGCTGTGCACGGGAACGACTTGGAGGCGAACACCACGTGGAAGTCTTCGTGGCCAGCCGCCGAGCCGGCCTGCGCGAACGCGCGCGCCCGCGCGCGCAGATCGTCCTCGGCGACGACATACGCGGGTGTGCCGAACTCACGCGCAAGCTCGATCGTGTCGCACCCCCCCACCTCGACTCGGCCGCGCTCGTTGAGGCGGCTGCCCAGTGGGAAGACATGCGAAAGAGTGGTTCCCGTAGCCATGCGTTGGATTATGGCGGCTTACAAGGGACGGAACTCGGCGCAGCTAAGCAGTGCTCGCGCGCGTACGCGGGGGGCGGCCCGAAACGGAGACACCACGACCCTTGCCCGGTGCCGCCCAACCCCCGCCACGAGCCAAAACCCACAGCAGCACGACACCGATCACCATCAGCACAACGCTCTCCAGTTGCGGGCCCGTCAAGCCCGCGAAGATCTCTTTGTTGCGCCGCACGAACTCCACGAGCAGCCGCTCGAGACCGCTCAGCACCAGATACAACCCCAGGATCACTCCCGGGCGCACGCGGTCGCGCAACTGCCACAAGGCATAGGCGAGCAGGCACATCGCGACCGTCTCGTAGATCGGCGTCGGCTGCACGGTCACTCCCGGCGGCGTCGGCACGGTGCCATGCGGGTAGCCCATCGCCCAGGGCAGTTTCGAGCGGATGCCGTAATCGCCGTCTCCCGAGACTTGGCAGCCGATCCGCCCGATCCCATAGCCGAGCGCCAGCACCGTGGCGCACATGTCGACGGTGAGGAGGTTGAGCGTGTCGCGCCAGCGCATCCAGGCCAACACGGCG
>DATCEK010000114.1:0-2981 GCA_036510155.1 Solirubrobacteraceae bacterium
CTGCCGTCCCGGACTTGGAGGGACGCCTCGGGAGCCAACTCGATTTCGTACACGCGGGCGGCTATGCGCCGCCCCGCCTCGCCCTGAATCCCGTTCGGGTCGATCAGCGCGAAGTGATCGGCTGCGGTGCTCATCGTGTTCGCCGCCGCGTGATCGTCGGACTTCGGGTCAACAACGAAGCACAGCCATGAGCGACTGGCCTCGCGGTCGCGCTCGCCGAACTCCACGCCCGCCAGCTCGATGTCGGCTGCCTCGCAAGCACCACGCAGAACCTGCTCGGCCAGCTGTCGGTAGGCGACGTCTTCAGTGACGGGGGTGAGCACGACGGCGAAGTCTAGACGGCATCGGTTCGCCCCACCCAGGGCCGCAGCGCGAGTCCGCGTAGGACTCTAGTGGGTCGCGGTTGCACGGTCGAGCGGTTCATCCAGACCGACGAGACACACCCGCGTCGCAATCTTGAGGTTGACCTCGACCAAGTTGCCGGTGCTCACCCAGTCAGCGGGCGCGCCCGCGGCGGGCTCGACGGGCTTCTCGGACGAGTGCCGTCGTCGCGGCCTCCATGAGTCCAGGCTACGCCGTCTGTCTGTCCCGCCTGGGAAGATCGTGATTGTGCCGGTTCTCAGCACCGAAATGATCGATCCAACCTTCGGGTTTCGACATTCCGAGATGTTCGTGTGCGGAGGTCGCCTGTGCCGAGTCCAGGTGTTCGACCAGCCCGATCTGATGGAGCCGAGGCTTCTCAACCAGCCGCTAGGCGGCGGCGAGCATGACCTGCCGGAAATCGGTCTGGGCGAGGCCTTCCAGATCAACGGGCAGCCCGGCGCGTTCACGGCCAAGCGCGTCGGCGACACCGACGCGCTCGTGATCGAACGCGTCGCCTAGCCGTAGGCCCCGGACGGGGAAGGGTGACCATCGCTCACATGGCTGCCCGATCCCCGGCGCACGCGGCGTTCGGCGCCGCAATCCGCGAGTTGCACAAGGGACGCGGCATCGCCCAGGAAGCGCTCACGGTCAAGACCGGCCTGAACCGGGGGTACTACGGCGACGTCGAGCGCGGCGCGCGGAACGTCTAGCTCGCCAACATCCTCAAGTTCGCCGACGCGCTCGAAGTTCCGGCCTCAACTATTCACGCCCAGGCCGAGAAGCTGCTCAGCTAGCGGCGCTAACCCAAGCCGGCCGTCCAGCATCAGCGAGAAGCTACGATCGCCGCTGCCGCCCACTCACACAGACTCAATGCACTGTGAAGCTCTGACACAGCCGTGACTGTGCCGTGGCCGTCTCTTGGACGCCAGGAAGCTCCGTCGCAACCCCGCCCAGCCGAGTAGATTCGTCGGCACCGACTCGTCCCGATCGCGGGCTGGCCGACGGAGCGTGCCTAGTAGAAGGCCGTCGCAGCATCTTACCCGAACATACGTTCGCATCAGTCGATACGCTGTGCCGATGGGTTACCAAGAAAACAGTCGAGCCGCCTCGGTACGGACTCACGTCCGTAACGCCGCCAACGCGATAGTCCGGGCACGGGTACTTGTGAGCTCATACGCAGCGTTGAATCTGATCCTCTTTGCTCGCCTAGAACCTGCAGTGCCCAAGTTCATCTGTCTCGGCCTTGCCGTCGTTGGCGTCGCGGGCGGACTACGACTGTCCTGGCTCGCACGCGGCAAGCAAGCCGTCCCGCGCACCGTCGAAGAGGCCAGCGACGTTGGACCGGAGGTCGCCGCCTACCTCGCAACCTATCTTCTGCCGCTGTTGGCAGCGCCATCGCCGACGAGCGGCGATCTCGTCGGTTACGCCATCTACGGGGTCGTCGTTGTGGTTGTCTCGCTGCGCTCGAACATGGCGCACGTCAACCCCACGCTTTATCTGCTCGGCTGGCGTGTGACCGGTGTGACGCTGGAGGGTGGAGACCGCCAGTATTTGATTTCTCGCCACGCCCCCGTTTCCGGGGATCAGATTCGTGTGAGCCGGCTGTATGGCGTCCTGCACGAGCAGTAGCTTGTCCGTGTGCGTACCGCGACTGAATGGGACCAGATCGTTCTAGGCAACGGAGTGTGCCTGCTGCTGGGCTCCCGCAACGACCACGGAGGGTTGGATGCAAGACCAGTTGAGCTCGCGACTGATGTCGCCGACGTGCTAAGGGACGCTGCGAGAAGCACACTTACGAGTCTCGGCAAACGTTCTCCCAAGACATATTCGACGCTTGGCGATGCGGACGCCGACGAGTTCCTGAGCCTGGCACTCGAGTCCGGCGACGAGAGCGCAGAGGACGGATCGACCAGAACCAATCTCGAGGAGGCGCTGAGCGCCGCCGATATCATCCGCCTTTCTCTGGGCGCGTTCAGCGCGACCGACTTCCTCACGCGTGACGAGCTTTTTGGCGGCGGATGGCTCTTCTACGTTGTCGTGGTCGAGGCAGTTGGCGCTGATACACCGATCGCCTTCGTCCGCCAGTACAACCCCCAACGTGGTTTCGATCCCGGCCGTCTGCTAGGGGTCTACGGAGACACGCTAAAGCGGATCAACGATCCGGTATTCAACTTCGATCTTGAGTTCGACGTCGTGGTCGCCCATGACGAGGTTGCCGTGTTGAGAGCGACCGCATTCCAACGCGTATTCGCTGACGTGAATGTCGTCGCGTCGGAGGTGCCTGCCCATGTAGAGACGCTCCAATCTGCGCTGAACGTCGTAGTCAGCCCTGTGTCCACGATCGTCCTGACCGCCTCATGTCAGGATCGTCTGCGAATGGCAGCTCGCCTCAAGAAGCTCGCTCGTCAGCCGCATCTCACCCTTGTGATGTCAAGGCCGGTCCAAAAGTCACCCCCTTTCGCCGGTTGAAAAGTCACCCCCCTGTTTGTGTGTGGGGCTGATCAACGCAGCGTGCCCTTAGGCGCAGTAGCCGAGGCTCAGTCGTGTCTGGAGGGGCGCCCGAGGTCCTTGTCGCGCAGGCGGTAGCTGTCTCCCTTCAGCGAGAGGATCTCGGCGTG
>DATCEK010000115.1:0-40916 GCA_036510155.1 Solirubrobacteraceae bacterium
TCGGCCCTGGTCGGGCGCGGCTGCTCGTAGCGGTTGAACAGCTCCTCGTTCAGCTTCTCCCCCGCACGCCGACCCACGATCTCGACAGCCACGTCGCGATCGGGATCCAGGCCCGAGAGCTCGATCATCGCGCGCGCCAGATCCACGATCCGCACGGGGTCGCCCATGTCGAGTACGAACACATCCGCGCCGCGGTCGCCATCGGATACAAGCGAGCCGGAGCGGATGATCAACTGCACCGCCTCTGGGATCGTCATGAAGTAGCGCGTCATGCGCTCGTCGGTGACGGTCACAGGGCCGCCGCGCTCGATCTGGCTACGGAAGATCGGCACGACACTGCCCGAGGAGCCGAGCACGTTGCCAAAGCGCACGGCCGCGTAGCGAGTGCCGGCAAAGCGGGCAGTGGCAGCCTCGAGCGCGAACTCGGCCAGCGCCTTGGAGGCGCCCATCACCGTCGCCGGCGCGACGGCCTTGTCGGTGGAGACGAGCACGAAGCGACCGACTCCCATCTCCCCGGCGACGTGGGCCACCGCACGTGTGGCCATCGCGTTGTTGCGCACCGCCTCGACAGGGTTTGACTCCATCAGGCCCACATGCTTGTAGGCAGCGGCGTGAAACACGACGGTGGGCCGGTGCTCGGCGAAGATCTCGCGCATGCGCTCGTCCTCCTTGCAGTCGGCCAGCACGGCGGCCAGCACCGAGGGCTGCACGTGGCGCTCGTCCTGCAGCTCGCGCTGGATCTGGAAGAGGTTGTCCTCGGCGTGGTCGAGCAGCACGATCCGCCGCGGCCCGACGCGTGCGATCTGGCGACACAGCTCCGAGCCGATCGAGCCGCCCGCCCCGGTGACGAGCACGGTCTCCCCGGCAAGGTATGCGCCGACACGATCCAGCTCCATCAGCACCGGCTCACGGCCGAGCACGTCCTCCACGCGCACCTCGCGCACCTGGCGAGAGATCCCCTCCTGGTCTTGGAGCAGCTCGAAGACCGTCGGCAAGGTTCGCACCGGCACCGAGCGCTTGCGGCACTCACGCACAACGCGCGCACGGGTCGAGCCAGGAGCGGAGGGAATCGCGATGATCACTTCGTCGGGCTCGGACTCGTCGAGGATGCGCGGCAGGTCGCCTTCGGTGTTGCCACGCACCTTCACGCCGTCGATGCGCAGGCCGTGCTTGCGCGCGTCGTCGTCTAGGAAACCCACAGGCTGCAGGCCAAGCTCGCGGTTGCGCAGGATCTCACGCAGCACGAGCCGGCCGCCGTCGCCGGCGCCGACGATCAGGACGTTGCGCTCGCTGCGTCCACCGGCCCGGAACGCCCCGAGCGGCCGGCGCTCATACGTACTGCGCGCGACGACACGCACGCCGATGAGCAGCAGCAAAGAAA
The DNA here is from genome assembly GCA_036510155.1 of Solirubrobacteraceae bacterium. Lineage (GTDB taxonomy): Bacteria > Actinomycetota > Thermoleophilia > Solirubrobacterales > Solirubrobacteraceae > Palsa-744. Next base: position 1,382 of record DATCEK010000115.1, read on the forward strand.
GCAGGAAGAACAGCGCGATCACGCCGTCAGGCAGCTCAACCGCGGTCGTGCCGTCGACAAAGGAGGCACTCGAGCTGTGATGGGCGAGCTCGTGCGGAATCTGCACGGGACGCACCACCGCCACTCCCACAACTGTGAGCGCCACGATCACGACGACCGCTCGCGCAACCGCCTCATAGTCGCGCTGGCCCGAGTAGCGCCAGCGGCGCTGGTAGACACGCGAGAGCAGTAGTACCACAAGGCTGCCGCCCAGCACCCACCAGACGGTGCGTTCGAACAGCTTCTCATAGCGCCCTTGAGGCCCGTTGTCGAAGCGCAGCTCGAAGGCAAGCCAGTAGGCAAGCGCAACGAGCGCGCCGTCGAGCGCGAGCCTCGGTAGCGAGTGCCGGGTGAGGGACAAGGCCGGCGCACTGATCCGTCGGCGCATTGGCCTTGATTCTAGGGCCTCTCAGGGGGAAAGTGGAGACAGCAGCAACTCGACCAACCGCCGCGGATCGCGACGGACCCGATCTGTGGCGTTCGCCGGGTCGCGCTTGGTCAGATCGAGCTGCTCCGGATCGGCCAGCTTGCGAAGGCGCCCATCGCCGATCAGACGCTCGTCGACCGCCCCGAGGCGACCCTCGAAAGTCGTGTAGACCGGCGTGCCGAGCGCCACCGCCTCACGGTTCATCGTGCCCCCGGCCGAGATCACCAGATCGGCGAAAGCGATCAGAGACTGGGCGTCGATGGCCTGCTCTGGCACGGTGAAGCCCTCGACGCCGCGCAGCTGTGCACGCTGGTCTGCGGTTCGGGGCAACACGACGGACTGGACCCCATGTTCGCCCGCAGCCTCGCGCAAGCGTGTGAGCACCTCCGCGAAAAGGTCGTTCTCGAAGCGGTGGTACAGCGAGACCTCCGGAGGAGTCCTGACGAGCACGAGTGGCCTCTCCCGGTCGATCTCGAGCTCGCCGAGCACCGCCTCCTCAGGCTCGAAGTCGCCCAGGTAGTACTCCTCCTTGAGCCCAACGTAGGAGTGGATCTTGCCCTTCGCGCCGTAGCGGTCCAAGCGCTCAGGCGGGATCGCATCCGGCACCACGACGGCCTGCGCAAGCCGGCAGTTGACATGGTGCTGTACCGCCGCCCACTCATAGTCGAATGTCGTTGAGCAGGGGATGCCAAGCAGCCGAGCCGCGACGCTGATGTCGTTGGAGCCGTGGCCGAGCGCAATATCGAAATGTCGAGCGGCGCCGCTAGCGAGGCGCGCACGAAAACCAGTCTGACCTCTTCCGAGCCCTCCCCCGGGCAACCGATTCGCGGACTGCTCACGCGCCCAGCGCACGAGTGCGGCGGAGCGGCTCGCCAGTCCCACAGCCTTGTCGGCCAAACGTTCGCCACGGTGATGGCCGATGGCGGTGTGCTCGATCGCAAAGCGGTCGAGCAGCTGCAGCGTCTGCGCGAAGTCGCGCGCGGTCACGCGCACTTCGTGGCCGTCGGCGCGCAGCAGCTCGATCACAGGCCGCATGACGAGCACGTGCGGGCTGTTGGTGAGGTCGATCCAGACGCGCATCGTCCGAGCACGCTAGCGCTCGCAAGGGCGCTCGAGCTTTGCCGCAAGGCCGGGGCGGGGAGCGCGGCGCGGCAGCCGATGCGCAAACGACAGGTATCGTTGCGAGCACATGACCCACGTGCTCGTCCTCGCCTCGATCTCGGAATCGCTAGTCAACTCGATCGCGCATTTCGTGCGCGACGCCGGGCTGCCCGGGATTTTCGCGTTGATGGCGATCTCGAGCGCCTGCATCCCGATCCCCTCCGAGGTGGTGATGCTGTTCGCGGGCTTTGCCGTGGCGGACCCGACGCAGAGCGCCGCGCACCACCACATGACGATGACTGGGGTCGTGCTTGCGGGCCTGCTCGGGACGATGGTCGGCTCATGGATCGCCTATGGCATCGGACGCGGCGGCCGCCTGGAGCTATTCGAACGCCACGGCGCAAAGCTGCACATGGGTCCAGCGCAAATTCAACGGGCCGACCGCTTCTTCCAGCGCTACGGCGAGCAGACGGTGCTGTTCGGACGCATGATCCCGTTGGTGCGCGCCTTCGTGTCGCTGCCTGCGGGAGTCGCACGCATGCCGCTTGGGCGCTTCACGCTGTTCTCGCTGCTCGGCACTATCCCGTGGGTGCTGGCGCTGGCGTTCGCGGGTCACGCGCTCGGCAGCGACTGGACGAGCGTGCGCAAGGGCTTTGAGTACCTCGACTACGTAATCGTCCTGCTGATTGTCGTGGGAATCGTCTACGCAGTGGTGCGCCGCCGCTCGCGGGGAGGGGCTGAGGCGGCCGAGGAGAGCGAGCCCGCGGCCGACGTCAGTTGACCTGCGCAAGGACGCCGGGCTCCGCGCGCGAGCTGCCATTGCCTCACGCAGTGGCCCTCGGCCTGCTGCATGGCCCAACCGAGCTGCTGCCGATCTCCTCATCGGCGCACACGACGCTCCTCCCGTGGCTGGCCGGGTGGCCCTACGAGCAGCTCGACCCGGGGTTGCGCAAGTCCTTCGAGGTGGCACTGCACGCGGGCACCGCTGTGGCGCTGCTTCTGCGTCCGCCATCCGGGAGCCGGCCGCGCGACCACGACACAGCGACTGCGAGCGGCTGCGTGCATTCGACGCCCGAGCGCCCGATCACGAGCCCAGTCTTCCTGCTGGCAGCGTTGGCGCCGCCCGCGCTCGCCGGCTTCGCCTTTGGAGAGCGGATCGAGCGACGATTGGGCGCTCCGAGCAAGATCGCCTACGGACTGCTGGCCGGCTCGGCGGCGATGGCGGGCGCTGAGGTCTACAAAAAGTGGCATGCCCCGCGCGCGCGCGCGGGGCATCGCCATTTTGGAGGCAACGACCTCCAAGCACAACGGCCCGCACCAGACCCCAACGTGCACACCGCAACGGCCCGCGTCAAGCAAACGACAGCGACTGAAACATGCGAGCGGAGAGTCGGCACACCACCAGGCTCGAGCGCTGACGTACGCGACGGCCTGGCACTGGGCCTGGCCCAAGCGCTCGCGCTGATCCCGGGCGTATCGCGTAGCGGCGCAACCTTCGCCGCCGCCAGGGCACGCGGCTTCTCGCCCCGGGAGGCAGACCAACTCTCCTGGATGGTGGGCCTGCCGGTGATCGCGGGCGCCACAATGCTGCAGGGCACACGCCTGGTACGCCGCCAGGCACGAGCAGACGAGCCGCGCACAGCAATGAAGGCGCTAGCCGTGGGCGGGGCCGGCGCATTTCTCTCCACACTCGCGAGTTCAAAGGCACTGGATTCACACCGACGCGCCCAACTGCTGGCGGCTTGCATCGCCTACAGATGCGTACTGGCGGCCTATGTGATCCGGCACATGCGCGATAACACCTCTCAGCACGCCCCTTCAAATCCCAAAAAATAGGCAGCTCGCACCCCGCAAAGCGAGCGTTGGCATACTCAGGCATTCGAGGCTCAATCGTGAACAGCGCCATCCTTGGCACCACACTCGGCGGTCGTTACCGCCTCGACGAGCAGATCGGGCATGGCGGTATGAGCACTGTCTACCGCGCGTTCGACACCGTGCTCGAACGCGAGGTCGCGATCAAGCTGATGCACCGCGAGATCGCATCGGACTCCGGGCAGCTCGAGCGCTTTCGGCGCGAGGCGCGCGCTGTGGCGCAGCTCAACCACCCGCACATCGTGACCGTGATCGACGCCGGCGAGTGGGATGTCCACGAGGACTCGGGTGCGGAGGGGAAGGAGTCCAGCGGGACTCCGTACATCGTGCTCGAGCACGTCGCCGGCGAGACGCTCAAGGACCTGATTCGTCGTGACGCCCCATTGGACGTCCCGACGGCGCTCGCCTACGGGATCGAGATAGCGCGCGCTCTCGGCGCCGCGCATCAGCAGGAGATCGTCCATCGTGACGTCAAGCCGCAGAACGTCTTGCTCGGAGGAGAGGGCGGCGCGAAGATCACCGACTTCGGCATCGCACGCACGCTGACAGAGGAAGGGCTGACGATGGATGGCCGCGTACTCGGCACGACCGACTACGTCTCGCCAGAGCAGGCGCTCGGACAGCCGGTCACCGGGCAGTCCGACGTCTACTCGCTCGGCGTGGTCCTCTACGAGATGCTGACCGGCTCGGTCCCGTACAAAGGCTCCTCGCCGGTGGCGGTGGCGATGATGCACGTGCGCGAGGAGGTCCCAGACGTGCAGCTCACGCGACCCGAGGTCTCGGCGGCAACCGCCGCTGTGGTCGAACGCGCCACCGCCAAGGATCTCGAGCGCCGCTATCCGGACATGGCGGCGATGATCGCCGACATGGAGGAGGCGCTGGCGATCGAGACTGCTCGCTCCGGGCAAACGACGGGCGAGGTCACCGCGGTCCTGCGCACCCTGCATTCGCCAGCCAGGCGTCTGCTGCCGTGGCGCATGCGCCACCCGGCACGCTGGGTGATCTCGCTGGTGCTGCTCGCGGCGATCGTCGCGCTCGTACTCGTCGCGCTCGCCGGCCACACCCACAGCGGAACCGGCCTGGCGCCGGACGTGCACCCCCGTGGCGGCCTCACGCCCGTCGTGCTCAAACAGGAAGCCGCCGGCTCCTACAACCCGTTTGGCACCGGACCGGAACACGCCGAAGATGTGGCAAGTGTCGTAGACGGCGACCTGACAACATCGTGGAGCACCGAGCACTACATCGAAGGCAACCTGGGCAAGCCAGGCTTGGGCGTATCGCTCGACGCGAGCCCTGGAGTGGCAGCCCGCTCGGTCGAGATCCAAACGCCCTCCCCTGGCTTTCGCGCCGGCATATACGCCATGAGCGCCCCGCCCCCATCGACCCAGGCCAATAGCAACGAGAGCCTCACCGAACTCGGCTGGAAGCAGCTGGCGCCGCCGCGCAGGGTCGGCCCTCGCACAGCGATCGCGATCAACCAGGCGCGGCTGGTCTATCGCTACTACCTGGTCTGGATCGTCGCCTTGCCACCCAGAAGCCAAACCGCGCAGATCTCGGAGATAACGCTGTTCAGGTGAAGGTTCGCCAAGAATCGGCGTGATCAGACGGTAACCTCCTAGCGTGCTCACACGACTGGAGGTACACGGCTTCAAGAACCTACGTCGGGTCTCGGTAGACTTCGGCCCGTTCACTTGCATCGCGGGTCCAAATGGCGTAGGCAAGTCCAACGTCTTCGATGCGATCCAGTTCTTGGCCGAGCTAGCTGACCGACCCCTGATGGAGGCCGCCGAGGCGGTACGTGGGACACGCAGCGAAATGTCTGCCGATCCGCGAGACCTTTTCTGGGAGTCGAAGGACAAAGGAGGTCAGCGAATGTCCTTCGCCGCAGAGATGATCGTGCCTGACGAAGTAGAGGACGACTTTGGACAACACGCCGATGCCACGACAACGTTCCTTCGATACGAGCTGGAGATCGGCTATGAGAAGCCCTCCGGATTGGAGCGCCGCGGTCGTCTTGTGTTGTTGAGAGAGAGCCTCGAGCACATCACCCAGAGCGACGCCCCGCGGCATATGCGCTTCCCTCACTCGGCCTCTCAATTTAGGCGCAAGATTGTCACAGGCCGTCGAGGTGGGGTCGCCTATATATCGACCAGCGACGCCAACAAGGACGCCGACATAATCGTGCACCAGGATGGCGGCAGCCGCGGACGACCCCGGCATGCTTCCGCAACACGTGCGGCCTCCACCGTCGTGAGAACCATATCCGTGCGTGACGACCCGACGATTCTGGCCGCCCGACGCGAGATGCAGAGCTGGCGACGACTAGGCCTCGAGCCGAGCGCTCTACGTACCGAGGATCGTTACAGTGACACACGCGTGATGTCCCCTGACGGCCGGCATCTGCCGGCTACTCTTTATCGTATCGCGATGTCCAGTGGTCAAAACGGCGCGGCTCGTGATGTATACGCACGGGTCGCCAGCCGTCTCCGCCATTTGTCAGGCCTTGATATCGACAAGGTGATTGTCGACACCGACGACACCCGCGAGCTTCTAACCCTGCGACTCAGCGAGCGTTCGGGGCGTGAGTTCCCTGCGAGATCTCTATCAGAGGGTACCCTGCGATTTCTCGCACTTTGCATCCTCCACGAGGACTCTTCGGTGGGTGGGCTGATTTGCATGGAGGAGCCAGAGAATGGAATCAACCCCGCCAACATCGAAGCAATGGTGAATCTCGTTCGAGACCTTGCGGTCGATCCTTCCGACGAGCCAGGACCAGACAATCCACTACGGCAGGTCATGGTGAACACACATTCACCCGCCGTGGTGCAATTGATCGGCGAAGACGATCTGCTGATGGCTTCGACTGAAGTGCTTTTCAGTGACGGTGTCGAGCGTCATGCGCTGAAGCTACGCCCGGTCAGAGGCTCGTGGCGCGCGAAGATCGAGGGAGCAGAGCCCGTCGGAAAGGCAGATCTGATTCCCTATCTTACGAACCCGGTCGGATCTCAACTCTCTCTCGCCAGTTGATCTCTGCGCGTGCACTGTTTCTCGCCGACGGCACGTCTGATGAGCCTCTCGGTCGTCACGTCGCGGCTCTTGCCCGTGACCGCGATGTCGACCTCGATGTGGTTGTGCCCGATCTCCGGAGATTGCCCAACCCACCTGGGAGACGAGTTGTGGACAGGCTGACCTGCGTGCTCGATTTCGACAACGACTTCGACGTGATCATCATCCATCGGGATGCTGAGAGTGCGGCTGGCTCGAGCCGCGTCACAGAGATCCAAGATGGCGTGACCGATGCCGGTGTGTCCTGGCCTGTGATCCCGGTCGTTCCAATCCGAATGACCGAGGCATGGTTGCTGCTCGATGAACAGGAGATTCGCGAGGTTGCAGGTCGCCCATCTGGGTCTCAGCCATTGGGTCTTCCAGCACAGGCGGGTATCGAGAGGCTCGTAGACCCGAAGGCCGCCTTGGGAGCGGCCCTCGACCGAGCATCCGGGTTTTCGGGGAGACGGTTGGCGAAGTTCAAACGAGATTTCTCTGAGCACCGACGACAACTGCTGGATCGGCTCGACCGCAATGGTCCGATCAAGGGTCTGGCAGCCTGGAGTCGCCTCGAGAAGGACGTAGAGCAGGCGATGTCGCTCTTGCTTTCACATCCCGAGTAGCCGTTATCGACAGGGGATCCTGGCGATACATCAACCGTTGACGGGCGGCGTCGCCGCCGGCGGCGGCGTGGCGGGAGTGGTCGGGGCAGTAGTGGTGGTGGTCGTAGGAGTCGAGGTGGTTTGCTGGGCGAGCACGCCGACGGCGATCGTCACTTCGCCGCCCTTGGACAGCTTGTGGCCCGCTGCCGGGCTCTGCTGCACGACGGTCCCGACCTTGCTCTGTTCGGTGACGGTGCGCTGCACGGTTTGCGAAGTGAGATCGGCTGCGGTCAGGGTCGCCACGGCCTGCGCTTCGCTTTGGCCGACGAGCGAGGGCACCGTCGCCTGCTTGAGCACCTGCGCGACCACAATCGTCACGGCCGAGCCAAGCTTGAGCGACGAACCGGCTGAAGGCGACTGTGAGATCACGGTGCCAGCCGCCGGTTCGGCGACTTCGCGCTTTACCACCGTCTCTTTCAGCCCGGCAGCGGCCAACGCCGCAGTTGCCGCGGCCTGCGATTCCCCAGTTACTTCGGGCACGCTCGCTTCCTGAGGACCTGATGACACATAAACGGTGACCGGGCTGCCGTGCTGCACCTCGATACCCGCGGCCGGGTTGGTCGAAATAACCAGCCCCTTTTCGACGCTGCTACTCGACTGGTTTTGCACGGTCGGCTGAAAGCCCTTCTTGCGCAGGATCTTCAAGGCTTCGTCACTTGACTTATGGGTGACGTTCGGCAGCCCAAGTGTTTCCGGGCCCGAAGACACGTACACGCTCACGCGCGAGCCCTTGGCGACCGCCGTCCCGTGGGGCGGCGTAGTGCCGATGACAAGCCCGTTCGCGACATCGGCGTTGGAGGTAAGCGAGACAACCGGCGTAAGGCCGACGCGTTGCAGCGAGGTTATCGCCGCCGGCTGCGTCTCGCCGGTGACTTCGGGCACGCTCACGCGGTCTGTCTTTGACCCGGGCAGGAGTAGCAAGAGCAACAAAGCCGCGATCGCCAGGAGCGCGGCGACCCCGGCAGCGATCCACCAAGCACGCTTGCGTTTATGGGCATCCTCCTCGGCCGCCTGCAGCTCCGCTGCCGGCAGCGGCGGCACGAGCAGCGCGGCTGCTGTCTGAGTGGGCGGCGCACCGTTGACGGAGGGACCCGGCGATATACCTTCACGCGCCTGCTGCAGTGCCGCGATGAACTCATCCGCACTGGCGAAGCGCGCCAGCGGATCCTTGGCCAGCGAGCGCATGACCACGGCGTCCAGTGCAGGCGTCACTTCGGGATTGCGCCGGCTCGGAGGCGTCGGCTCGGCCGATACCTGCTTGAGCGCGATCGTCACGGCCGACTCGCCCTCGAATGGCACGCTGCCGGTGAGTAGCTCGTACAGGACAACTCCCACCGCGTACAGGTCGGAGGTCTCGCTGACCGCATGTCCTTGAGCCTGCTCGGGTGAGAGATATTGCGCCGTGCCCATGATCGAGCCGGTCAGCGTCATGTCCGAGGCCCCGGCACGCGCGATCCCGAAATCGGTGACCTTGGCGCGCCCCTCCTCGTCGAGGATCACATTGTGGGGCTTTATGTCGCGGTGGATGATCCCGCGGCGATGGGCGAAGCGGACGGCAAGCAGGATCTGCACGACGATGTCGGTCGCATCCGATGGCGAGAGCGGCCCGTGCTCGCGCACGACGGCCTTCAACGAGCGCCCGGGCAGATACTCCATCGCGATGTAATAGGTGCCGTCCCACTCGCCGCGGTCGAATACGGCCACGACATTGGGGTGCGAGAGTCCGGCGGCGCTGGAGGCCTCGCGCCGGAAGCGCTCGACGAACTCCTGGTCCTCGGCGAAGCGATGGTGCAGTAGCTTCAGCGCCACCTGCCTGCCGAGCAGCGTGTCGTGGGCGAGGTACACGTCGGCCATCCCGCCAGAGCCAAGCCGTGCGGAGACGCGATAGCGCCCATCGATGACCGTGCCGGCCTCGATCGCGCTCATCGGGGGACCTGTGATTGTTGTTGGATCGGGCCGGTCAACACACACCCGATGTGCGCATTTGGGCCTTGTGGGCTCATGCCGGTGCACCGCTTCAAGCGGCGGGCGCGATCAAACATGAAGGAGGGCTTCCATCACTTGCTTTGCGACGGGCGCCGCAAAGGTGGCCCCTTGACCCGGAACGCCCTCGAGCGTCACGGCAACGGCTACCGTCGGGTTCTGGGCGGGCGCGAAGGCAATGAACCAGACATTGTTGACAGCAGCGCCGATCTGGGTTTCGGCGGTGCCCGTCTTGCCGGCAACGCGCACGCCAGGAATCTGTGCGGCGCCACCCGTCGCGCCGGGACTGTAGACGACCGCTTCCATCATCCCGGTGACCGACGCGGCGGTCGAACTCTTCATCACGACAGACTGCACTTTGGGGGATACGCGCTGCAGCACGTGCCCGTCCGGTTCGACGATCGATGAGGTCAGGTGGGGCACCATCAGCTTGCCGTGATTGGCGACGGCCGCGGCGACCTCGGCCATCTGTAGCGGCGTCACCTCGAGCTTGTCCTGCCCTATCCCCATGCGACCCACATCGACATAAGTGCTGGTCGGCTCGATCAAGCGTCCGTTCAGATACTCGCCGCTTGCGGACATCTCCTTTGCCGGATAGTCGAGTTGGGGCTTGCGGTCGAAGCCGAAGCGGCGCATGTAGCGTCCCATCGTCTGCTTGCCGAGACGCACCGCGACCTGCGCGTAGACCGTGTTCACCGAATGCGCCATTGCTTCGGTGAGGGTGATATCGCCAAAGCTCTCGTTGTTGTCGTTTTTCAGGGGAAAGCCCGAGACGAGCAATTCGTTGTGCCCGCTCAAAGTCGATTCCGGGGTGAACTGCCCAGTGTCGATCGCGGCGGTGGCGGTTACGACCTTGAACGTCGAGCCTGGGGCGTAGCCATACTGGACAGCACGGTTGATCAACGGTGCCCCTGGCTCGCCGGCGATTCGCACATAGGAACCTCGCGAGGCCGCGAGGTTGGCGTTGTAGCTGGGGGTGGAGACCATCACCTCGACCGCTCCGGTGCGCGGATCGAGCGCCACAATCGCGCCTTCGTGTTCGCCGAGCGCGCTGATCGCCGTCCGCTGCGCAGCGGGCTGCAAGGTCGTGATGACCGTGTTGCCCTGGGGCTTGCGGCCTTGCAGCTGGTCCAGGATACTGCGCACACTGTCGCCGGTCTCACCGTCGAGCGCAGCGTTGCGATAAAGCTCCAGGCCGACCTGTCCGCGTTCGACAAACGAGTAGCCGACCGGCGCGGTGAACTCGCTCCCCCGTGGATAACTGCGCGAATATGTGCCTTCCGCCCCACGCACGCTGTGGGCCAGCACCGCGCCGTTGGCAGCGAGGATCGGTCCGCGATCGATCCTCTCCTGTTGAAGCAGGCCACGCACATTCAGTTCGCTGGTGCGCAACGAGGATGCTTCAAAGACGCTCCAGCGCGAGGTGAAGGCGATCAAGACCGCGAACAGCACCACGACCAGCCCATACAGACGGACGATTGGGCGGTTCACGCGCGAGCTCTCTTGTCCGAGCCTGCCCAGTGGCAGGTGGCGAGATCGGCGCCCGACTGGACGATGAGGAGCTTCATCCTTCGCTCAGCTGCCCGAGTTCGAGTTCGCGCATCAACTGGGCAGCGTCGCCTTCTGAGCGCAGCGAATGGTTGAGCAACGCCTGGCGTCGGGCAGGCCGGATCATCGACGCGCTCACGCCCGAGACATAATCGCTCGTGTACAGCTTTATTTTGCCCGGAAGCTCGTAGGGCAGGCCGTTGTACATGGTCACGAGTCCGCGCTGGTCGGTGCCGATGAAATAGACCGACTGAAAGGCCAGGTAGGCCGCAGCCGCCAGCAGGCCGAGCACCGTCGAGACCACGACGAGCGTGCGCACACGGCGAAGGCGTCTGCGCAACCGTGCGGATTTTGTGGGCTGCGATGACTGTTGCGGGCGGCGCGGTAGGCGCGGTGGCGCCGGCGACTGCCCGCCGTTGACATTCAGCGGCTGCTCGGCGCCTTCCCCAGCGCGCACAGCCACATCCGTTGCGGCTCCTGAAATTGGGGTGGAGGCCTGTTCTCCTGGCGCCGAGGAGACCGATGGCACAGCCGCGACGGCAGTGATCGTGGTGTGGCCGTCGCTGCTTCGGGCAGCCTCGCCGAACACCTCCTCCAAGCGCAGCAACACGACAGTGATGTTGTCCTTGCCGCCCGCGCCGTTGGCCGCCGCGATCAATGCCTCACCCGCGTCGGCAAGACGCGGGTGAGATGCGAGCAGACGCAGTAGCTCTGACTCTCCCACCATCGTCGTCAGGCCGTCGCTACAGAGCAGATAGACGTCGCCGGCACGACCGCGGAAGGAGCTCACGTCGACCTCGACGCTGGCCTCCGGCCCGAGCGCTCGAGTGATCACCGAGCGTTGCGGATGCTCTTCGGCTTCCTCGGGAGTGAGCTTGCCCTGGCGGATCAGCTCGTCGACAAGCGAGTGGTCGTCAGTGAGGCGCAGCAGCTCGCCCTCGCGCATGCAATAGGCGCGCGAGTCCCCGACATGGGCGATCGCGACATCCTGCTCGCCGACGTACACGACCGTGATCGTGGTGCCCATGCCCGCGTGCTCGGCATTGCTGTGCGATAGCTCGTTGATCCGCGAGTTGGCCTGCTCGACCTGGGCGATGAGGCTACGCTCGGGGTTCGCGCCGTCCTGCAGGCCGGCGCGAAAGGTGTCGACCGCGACGCTCGAGGCGACCTCGCCCGCCTGCGCACCGCCCATCCCGTCGGCGACGACGAACAGCGGCGAGCGCACAAGCAGCGAATCCTCGTTGGCGCGGCGCTGCAGGCCGGTGTCGGTGCCGGCCCAGTGTTCGGCCACACGCACCATCAACGGTGGGCCATCGAGGGCTCGGTCGGATCCAGGAGGGGAGATCCCGCGGGCGCACGCACCTCAGTCGACCTCGAAGACGAATTCGGAGTCGCCGATGCGAACACGATCGCCTGGGTGAAGTGGACGTGGCCCGTCGAGCAGCTCCTCGTTGAGGTAGGTGCCGTTGGTCGAGCCGAGATCCTCGATCACGAGGATCTTCCCCTGCTCGTACACCCGCGCATGGCGCGAGGAGGCGAATGGATCGCTCAAGCGTATCTCGGCGGTGTCGCCACGACCGAAGACGACGTCGCCGCCAAGGTCATAGATCATCCCTGACTCGTGGCCGGGGGCACGCTCGACGACCAAGCGCGGTTCGCGGCCGAGCAGATCGGCCGGCCCGAGCGTGGAGGCGGAGTGCAGGCCGGTTGCATCGGCGGGCACGGTCCCTGCCTGCGCGCTGCCGCGGTGAAGAGCCGAGACCTGCCCCTCGTTGCCACGCAGGTCGCGCAAAGCGCTACGAGCCACCCACAGGAGAAACAGGTACATGACGGCCAGGAACCCGAACTTCAACATCACCGACACGGGCGCTAGATTGCTCATTGGGCGACCTCGAAAAGCATCTCGGTCGAGCCGATCTCGATTCGGTCGCCGGTGAGCACTTCCTGTGGCCCATGGACCGTGTTGCCGTTCACACGCACCCCGTTGGTGGAGCCGAGATCCTCGATCGTCCAACCCTGCCCACTGGGACGGAGCTCGGCGTGCCGGCGCGAGACGCTCGAATCATCGAGCACGATGTCGCAGTCGCGGCTGCGCCCGATCGTTGCCCCGCGCGGGGCAACGAGCAATCGCCTGCCGGCGACGAGCAGCAACGCCTTGGGCCGCCTGCGCGCACCGGCCTGCTCGACGGCGTCGCGCGTACGCCGGGAGTTGCTGAAGATCATCGTGTTGCCGACCTCCTCTGGCTGCTCGTGTGCAGGCGAGGGCGCCACGGCGGGCGGGCGAGCACCCGCAGCCGGGGCGACGGCCGACGCGCGGCGGCGGGCGGAAGCCGCCCGAGAGGGCTCATCGCTCTCTGGCGGATCCTGATCGAGCCTCGCCAGACGTGCTTCGATGCCGAATTCGCCGAGCGCGAGAGCCTCGTCGGTGTGGAACACGATCTGCGGCCGCGAAGCAAGTGCGAGATCCTCTCCGCGCGCGTGCTCGAGCAAATAGGCGCAAAGTTCGTCGATCACCTCGTGCTCGACCCCCTCATAGCGGGCGCGATCGCGTGGCGAGAGCCAAACCGAGTATTCGTTGGGCGCGTACACGCGCGAGACGGAGATCGTCTTGTTCTCGTCCATCTCGCGCGCCAGCTTGTGCGCGAGCTCCATCGGACGGACCTCGGCTTTGAAGACGCGTCCGAACGTGCCTTCGACGAGGCCGGCGATCATGTTCTCCAGTGTCCTCAACGGATTCATCTCAGGGGGCACCTCGAAAGCCTCCGGCTTGGCCACGACAAGCCGACGGCACATCCAGAGATTGCAGCATTTCGATACCCACTCTAAGGGCCGCGTGCGATGGGAGTGTGCGCAAGCCGGCGGCCCAGCCTCTACACAGGGCCACGCAACGCCCGCGCACAGATTGCAAGCATGCAGCCGAGCACCGCTCCAAGCAGGGCGTCGCGCGGGCTTGGCCGGGTTGCCTGTGCGAGCAGCGCCCTTTCAAGCAGCGGCACGGCGGCAAGCAACGCGACCGTCCAAGCGATCGCCGCGCCCACGTCCAGGGCAGCGCTGCGCCCACGCACGAGCCACGGCAGGACCACGCTCGCAAGCGCCCACACCGCGGCGCCAAGCAGGAGCTCGACCGTGAACGTCGGTGCGATCACCAGCGTGGCGGTGGCGTGGATGGAACCCTCCCAAGCAGCCTTTGGCGGCAGCCGTGCCGGCGGGCCAAGCCATAGCCTACGCCTCAGCAGCGACTCGGCGAGCGCCAGCCACCAGAAGCCGAGCGCGGCCAGGGCGCCGCGAGCAAGCCAGCTCGAGCGCTGGCCGGCGAGCGCCGGGAAAGCGCCCGCCAGGCCGGCGAGCCCGAGCACTGGCGCCAAGCCAGCGGCCAGCCAACCGGGACCGGAGCGATGCGGCAGCGCCAGCAGTGGCGCTCCGCCAGCAAGCACCAGCAAAGACACGCCCGGCAGGCCCGCGAAGGCCTGCCAGATCGCAAGTGCCAAGAGACAGCCGAGCCACAGCAGTCGTGGCACTGCCACGGTACGGGTCCCGCGCGTGCGCCCTTCCTGCTCGCCCGGATCGTGGTCCGGATCGTGGAGATCTCCATCGCGGGCGCCACGACGGGAATCCGCGGTGTGCATGGGCGCGGCTGGCAGCGATCGGCGATCCAGCTCGGCGCGGGCGCGGGGAGCGGTGTGATCCTGCAGCGCCTCTTCCTGCAGTGCCGTCGAATCGGGCCGGCGTCGCAGGCCGCGACGTGAGAGCAATCGCGGCCTCAGACCTTGTCCAAGCGCCCGCTCGAGCATGTCGTGCAGCTCGCCGAGCGTCCCACGCCGCTCGGGTGGCGCCAGCAATGCCCGGTCGAGTGCACGAGTGAGCTCGCGTGGGAGGTCACGGCGGCGATGCTCCAGCGGCTCCACCGGCGCGCCGATTCGCCGAGCGGTGGCAGCAGGCGTGCGCCCACGCACTGGGTTGACGCCACTGAGGGCCTCATACATGACAAGCGCGAGCGAGTAGAGGTCGGCGGCGGGACCGACCTCATGGCCCTCGCTCTGCTCGGGCGCCATGTAGGCAAGCGTGCCCAGCACATCCCCGGTACGCGTGAGCGCGTCGTCTCCTGCCAGCCTGGCGCCGCCGAAGTCCGCGAGCTTCGCCGGCGCCGTGCTCGCCCCGCGGGCCGGCGTGTGCGCGGCTGCGTCGCTTGGCACAAGCACATTTTGGGGCTTGACATCGCGGTGGATCACACCGCGGGCATGCGCGTGCTCCAGCGCTTCCAGCAACGCCACGCCGATCTCGAGCACCTCCTCATCTGCCAGCTGGTCCTCGGCAATCAGCTCAGCCAGCGTCGCCCCGTCGATCAGCTCCGAGATCAAATAGAAGGCATCCTCATCCGAGCTGGCCTCATACAGAGCCACGATCGCGGGGTGTGAGAGCCGGGCCGTGGCATGAGCCTCGCGTGTCGCGCGCTCCCGGTCCTCCTCGGAGGGCAGTGGAATGCGCTTGACAGCGACAGGGCGATCGAGCTGTTCGTCGTGCGCGCGCCACACGACGCCGAAGCCCCCAGCGCCGAGACGCTCGCGCAGCAGATAGCGCCCGAGCAGCAGCTCGCCCCGACAGGCCTGTCCCCGAAAGGGGCCCGAGCGCTCGTCGGCGATGTGTGTCCGCGGTTGCGCCGGCGCGCGTGGCAGAAGCCTCCCGGGGCTATCGCCGCTCACAACAGCCACGGGTGCGCGGCCCGCGCCAGCACCGCCCTGGAGAAGGGTTTTGGAGGAGTCCACCGCCTCCGCGTTCGCCATCCCCGACCCTGTCCCTGCCGCGAGATTGTGCGATCCGTCATTGACCGAGAAGTTGCAGCAAACCTTCCGGCTGACGGTGGGGTCATACTGATGTGCTTCACAAGCCCCTGCAAGGAGCATGCTTTTGTCGTTCTTCGACGACGACGAGGAGGAGGAGCCGCCGACCACAGTCCGGCCGGCGCGCACTCAACAGCAGTCGCGACCCCAGCCACGCCGCCCTCAGCGGGGCGGTGGAGGGACGGGCGCGGGCGCCGGCGGCGCCTCCTCGATAGACCACCACGCGATGATGGTGAGGCGGCGCATCGCCGCCGGCGTCGGCGTCGTCGTGCTGATCTTGATCGTGCTGCTTGTCAACGGCTGTTTGAAGCGCGGAAAACAACACGCGCTCGAAAGTTACAACCAGAACGTCAACCAAATCGGCGTGCAGTCTGAAACCCAGGTCGCCAAGCCCTTGTTCACGACGCTGTCCTCCGCAAGCGGCAAGCAGGCGCTCGACGTAGAGACGCAGATCGACCAGCTGCGGCGCCTTTCCGAAGAAATCGCCGAACACGCCAAAGGCCTGAGCGTGCCAAGTGAGATGACCTCGGCGCAGCGCAACCTGCTGCTCGCGCTCGACCTGCGCGCGGAAGGGCTCACCAAGATCGCGGGACTGGTACGCGAAGCGCTCGGAGGCAAAGCGCAGCAGGCCAGCACCTACATTGCGGGAGCGATGGAGACCTTCCTCGCCTCAGACATCCTGTACTCCCAGCGAGTGGTCCCGCTGATACAGCAGACGCTCGCTGCGGGAGGAGTCAGCGGGCAGAGCACCACCGCGAGCAGTTTCCTGCCGAACCTCGGCTGGTTGACTCCGTCCACGGTACGAGCGAAGCTCACCGGTCAGGCTACGGGGAGCTCCGGGACCGTCGCGCCCGGCACACATGGGTCGGCGCTGAAGGGCGTGAGCGTCGGAACCAACACGCTCGAACCCTCGCCGACGCTCAACCACATCAGCGGCGGCGCCAACCCGACCTTTACCGCGATGATCGAAGACTCAGGCTCCAACCCAGAGACCGACGTCAAGGTGAACGTGTCGGTCACGACCGAAGGCAAAACGCTCACGGCGTCACACACCATCGAAAAGACCGAACCGGGGCAGACATACAATGCCAACGTCACGGTGAAGGGGGTCACGCTCGAAGCGGCCTCGCGCGTCGATGTCCAGGTCGTGCCGGTTCCCGGCGAGAGCGACGACGAAAACAACAAGGCCAGCTTCATCGTGATCTTTGGGAAATAGGCCGACGAGGGCAGCCGCGTCGGGGACACGGGACGCGATTGGCGTCCAGGCATCCGTAGCACGGGGCAGAAGCGCCTCCAACCGCACAGGCCAGCCGAGAGATGCCCTAACTTGTTTGCGGTGAGCGTCGCATCGCTGAACAACACGCAGGGCATCGTCGCGCTTGTCGCGCTCGCGGTGGCTGTGATCGCCCTGATCGCGTGCGCCGTGTCGATGGGCAAGATGCGCAGGCTGCGCATGGCACAGAAGCTCGTGCTGGGGGACAGCGCGCAACAGGACGTGATCGCCCACAGCGCCGCTCTGCAAGAGGCCTTTCAAGCTCTACAGGAGTATGTGGGCGATGTGGGCCAGCTCCTGGAGGAGCGTCTCGACAACGTCGAGCTCGCGCTCACGGGAGCCGTCTCTCATCAGGCGCTGGTGCGCTACGACGCCTACAACGAGCTCTCCGGACAGCAGTCCGTTTCGATCGCGCTGCTAGACGGACGGCAGACCGGCGTCGTGCTGACATGCATCCACCACCGCGACCAAGCACGCGTATATGCCAAGCAGGTGCGCGACGGTCGAGGCGAACTCGAGCTCTCTCCCGAGGAGGCCGAGGCTGTGCGAATTGCACTCGACGGAAGTCCGGGCGCGAGCACGGCGACCGAGAGACGCATACCGGAGAAGACGGACACCGCAGATGCCACCGGCGCCTAGCGCGGCGCCACGCGCCGCGTACCTGGGACCGCAGGGAACCTTCAGCGAGGAGGCGCTGCTCGGCAGTGCCTCCTCCGACACGGTGACCCCAGTTGCGCTCGAGACGATCCGCGATGCCGTGATGGCCGTTCAACGGCAAACGGTCGAGTGGTCGCTGGTGCCGATCGAGAACTCGATCGAGGGATCGGTGACGGTCACGCTCGACACGCTGGCCGGCGAGGCGAGTGAGGTCGAAATCGTCGGCGAGGTCGTGCTGCCGGTGCGCCACTACCTGATCGCGGCAAGCCCGCTGGAACTGGAGAAGATCGAGACAGTTGTATCCCACCCCCATGTCCCCGGCCAGTGCGCCCGCTTCCTGCACGGGCCGCTCGCGCGCGCCCGTGTCCTCGCGGCCAGTTCGACGGCCGAGGCTGTGCGACTGGTGAGCGAGCGCAAGGATGAATCGTTGGCTGCGATCGGCACCAAGCTGGCATCTAAGTTGTACGGATGCCAAGTGATAGCCGAGGAAATTCAGGATCGCGACGACAACGAGACGCGCTTTGTCTGGCTTGCGAGAGCCGACTCTGGCGCCGGCGCTCCGCGGTTGCGCGCGCATACCGGCGGGACCCAGAAGACCTCACTCGTCTTCTGGGGCGCCGGCGCCGACCACGCGGGTTGGCTGGTGAGATGCTTGAACGAGTTCGCCAAGCGCGAGATCAATCTGACGAAGATCGAGTCGCGGCCGATGCGCGAGCAGCTCGGGCACTACATGTTCTTTGTCGACCTCGAAGGCTCGCTGCAGGAGGAGACCCTCTCCCATGCGTTGACGGGCTTGCGTGGAATGTGCGAACAGGTGCGGGTCTTGGGCTCTTATCCGGCAGCTTGATCTACCACTTGCTCGGCGCGGCAGGGCGATGACACGAGCGACCTTCGAGCCCAGCTCGAGAGATCGGCAAGGCCAGATGGGCGGCGGATCGGACGGCGGACCGCTACACTCCGGCGCTGAAGATGGAAAGCACGGCACCCACAGAGCCAGTGGGGTCCGTGTCGCCCTTAGAGCACCAGCGGCACGGACCGAGTTCATCGTCGAATACGGCGATGGGTGGCCGGGTGCTCGTCCTCAACGCAACCTTCGAGCCGATCAACGTCTGCTCGGTGCGCCGCGCGGTGGTCCTGCTGTTGAAGGAGAAGGCAGAGTTGATCGAGCGCGGCCTGTGGGCGCTTCACTCGGAGAATTCGACGCTGGCCCGGCCGGTCGTGATTCGGCTTGTCAGCTATGTGCATGTCCCACGCGACACTCATCGCCGCAAGATCACGCGTCGCGCAGTCTTCGCGCGCGATGGCTGGATGTGCCAATACTGCGGGTCGCGCTCCAATTTGACAGTCGATCATGTGATTCCACGCTCGAAGGGCGGAACCTCGAGCTGGGAGAACATCGTCGCCTCGTGCGCGCCGTGCAACCGGCGCAAGGGCGACATGCTTCCCCGTCAAGCGGGGATGCACCCGCGGCACAAGCCACGCACGCCGCGCGCTGAGATCTTCATTCACGTCGCCAGCCCGACTATTCCGGCTGCGTGGCGACAGTATCTGCCTACCGCAGCCTGAGAGACCAAAGCTCGCTCTCGAGCGTTGCTCCTCTAGTTCGGCGCGGCAAGTTCGAGGCTGCCTCAAACGTGAAGGGGAGGAGGAGGGGGTGTGTTCCTATTTTTTAGAAAGTACTATAGTGACTACGGATAGTCGTACTATAGTCTCCTCCTGAGAGGTTCAGGGCCGCGCCCATGCGCCATGCGCCACCGCCCACCTTCCAACATCTACGGTGGGGGTGAAGGCCTAAAACACGGAGGGCGCCCTCGACTCAGGCGCCCTCCGCTTGCAGCTGCGCTGGACACGATCACGCAGGTTTTCGCGTTGTCAAGCGCACCACAGCGGCACGACGAGAGCACTGCGAGCCGGAGGGACAAGTCCGGCAACCTGCGCGATGGTGGCCCGGGTTGGAATCCGCTAGGCGGGTCCAGCCGAGTGCTTCGGCCTAACGGCCGGCCACCTCCAGAGTCCCGCAAATACTGTCAGCCAACGTAGGACCACCTCCTTTCTCTGGTCCAACAAATGTAGCGGACGGAGATGACGAAGAGGGTAGGTCCTCAAGCGTCGGGCTCGGTCGTCTCCTGCTCGACGGTCTCAGGTGCGGAAGCATCGCCCAGGGCCATCCCCTCCTGCACACCCTGGACCTCATCCGCGTCCTCGCCTTCCACGACAAGCGCCACCGCGCTGACGACGTCGTCGTCCTTGAGGTTCATGACGCGTACACCGGTTGCCGAACGCCCTTGACGAGAAATACCTCCGGCAGCCGTACGCTGGACCATTCCGCCGACGCTGATGAAGACAAGCTCCTGGTGCTCGCGTACGACCAGCGCCCCACCAAGTGCCCCCTTCTGTTCGGTTAGGCCGATTGTCTTGACGCCCTTGGCACCGCGGTTCGTCTTGCGGTACTGGTCGATCTGGGTGCGCTTGCCATATCCATTCTCGGTCACGACCAGTAGATCCATGTCGTCGCGTGCGACGTCCATCGCGATCACCTTGCCGTCCTTGCCGACATCCATGCCGCGAACGCCCGTCGTATCGCGGCCCATCGCACGCACCGCGGACTCGGCAAAGCGCACGGTCAGCCCGGCGCGAGAGACCATGATGATCTCGTCCTCTGGATCGACGGCCCGTACGGCAAGCAACTCGTCGTCGTCGCGGATGTTGATCGCAATGATGCCGTCGGCCTTGATCGGCGTGTTGTAGGCCTGTAGCTCGGTCTTCTTGACGGTGCCGTCGCGCGTGGCGAACACGAGGTACTTGGTCTCTGAGAAGTCGCGTGTGGAGAGCACAGCCTGGATGCGCTCGTCTTCGCGCAGGGGAAGCACGTTGACAAGCGCGCGACCCTTGGCGGTGCGTGAAGCCTCGGGCAACTCGTAGACCTTCGAGCGGTAGACCTTGCCTCGGTTTGAGAAGAACAGCAGGTAGTCGTGCGAGGAGCAGACGAACAGGTGCTCGATGAAATCGCCGTCCTTCATGTCCATGCCGGTCACACCCCGCCCGCCGCGCTGCTGCTGGCGGTAGGTGTCAAGCGGCAGCGACTTGATGTAGCCGGTGTTGGTGATCGTGATCACCATCTGCTGGTCGGCGATCAGGTCCTCGATGTCGATCTCGTCTTCGGAGTGGGTGATGTCGGTGCGTCGCTCGTCGCCGAAGCGCTCCGCGATCTCCGAGAGCTCCTCCTTGATTACGGCCATCACGCGCGTCTCGTCGCCGAGGATCGCGCGCAGCTCGGCGATGCGCTCGCTGACGTCAGCGTGCTCCTGCTTGATCGAGTCGGCCTCGAGCGCCGTCAGCTGAGAGAGACGCAGATCGAGAATCGCCGTTGCCTGAATCGCCGTCAACGCAAAGCGCTCGATCAACTGTTCGCGGGCGGCTTCGCGGTCGCGCGAGGCACGGATCAGTTCGATGATCGCGTCGAGATTCTCGAGCGCTATCAGGAGCCCCTGGAGGATGTGTGCGCGCGCCTCCTTCTCGGAGAGCTCGTGCTTTGTGCGGCGCACAATCACTTCGCGCTGGTGGGCCACGTAGTTGTGGATGACGGCGCGCAGGTTCAAGGTGCGCGGCACGTTGTCCACGAGCGCCACCATGTTCACGCCAAAGGTGGTCTGCATCGAGGTGTGCTTGTAGAGCTTGTTCAGCGCGACCTTGGGAATCACGTCGCGCTTGAGCTCGATCACCAACCGCATCCCGCGCTTGTCGGTCTCGTCGCGCAGGTCTGAGATCTCCGGGATGCGCTTGTCGTTGACCAGTTCGGCGATCTTGGTGATGAGGTTGCCTTCGCCGGCCTTCTTGACCATGAACGGCAGCTCGGTGACGACGATCGCCTCCTTGCCCTGACGCAGCGGCTCGATGTGCGCCTTGGCCTGCACGCGCACGCGGCCACGCCCGGTCTCGTACGCGTCACGGATGCCCTGGTGGCCGAGGATGATCCCGCCGGTCGGAAAGTCGGGTCCCTTGATGTGCTGCATCAGCCCGTCGAGATCGATCTCAGGGTCGTCGATATAGGCGATCGTGGCGCCGATCACCTCGCGCAGGTTGTGCGGCGGGATGTTGGTGGCCATGCCCACCGCGATCCCGGAGGAGCCGTTGACGAGCAGGTTGGGGAAGCGCGAGGGCAGCACCGTCGGTTCCTGGCGCGAGCCGTCGTAGTTGACCGTGAAGTCGACCGTATCCATGTCCAGGTCGCGCAACATCTCGGTCGCGATACGGGCCAAGCGCGCCTCGGTGTAGCGCATGGCGGCGGCGGGATCGTCATCGATCGAGCCGAAGTTGCCCTGGCCGTCGACGAGCTCGTAGCGCATCGAGAACTCCTGCGCCATACGCACGAGCGCGTCGTAGATCGCGGAGTCGCCGTGAGGGTGATAGTTGCCCATCACCTCGCCGACGATCTTGGCGCACTTGGCGTAGGAGCGAGTGGGCCCGAGCCCGAGCTCGTTCATCGCGTAGAGCACGCGGCGGTGCACAGGCTTCAGCCCGTCGCGCACGTCGGGCAGCGCGCGCCCGACGATCACCGACATCGCGTAGTCGAGGTAGGCGGTGCGCATCTCCTCCTCGAGCGCACGCGGCTCGACGTTGCCCCCGCCTATGAGATCGACGCTGGCCATTCAGCCCACCTCCCGCTCAGACATCTAGGTTCGCAACGGTTCTCGCGTTGTCCTCGATGAAGGCCCTACGCGGCTCGACCTGGTCGCCCATCAACATCGAGAAGATGCGATCCGCGGCAGCTGCATCCTCGAGCGTGACCTGAGCCAACGTGCGCGACTGTGGCGCCATCGTCGTTTCGCCGAGCTGCTCGGCGTTCATCTCGCCGAGACCCTTGAAGCGCTGCAGCTTGATGCCCTTCTGAGCAACAGTCATCACGGCCGCACGCAACGCCTCGAAGGACGGGGCGCTCTCCAGGGCATCGCCCAGACGCACCTCGAAAGCGGGGACTCCGGCAAGCTCGATCAGCTGCTTGTGCACCGAGGCCAGCTGACGATACTCCTGGGAGTCGAACAGGCTGCGCTTGATCCGATGGGTGCGCGCGAAGCCGGTGCGGGTCTCGGTCGCCTTCACACGCAGCTCGAGCGGATCCTGCTCGATCAGCTCGGTCGCATGAGTCTCGCCCTCGAGTCCTGCCCGAGAGAGCAACTCGATCGCGCTCTCGGCGCTCATCACCTGCTCTCCCAGTAGCGAAGACTCCTCCAGGAACTGCACCATCTCGTGCCCATGCACGGCGCGCAAAGTAGAGGACCAGCCTTCATACTGCGCAAGCAGTCGCACGAAGCGCTGCCAACGCGTATCGGTGAGCTTGAACTGTGTACCGTGCCGATCGAAGACATTGAGCTTCTCCCACTTGTCGGATAGCAAGATGTCCTCGAGCTCGGAGTCCTTCTCGATGTAGCGCTCGCGCGAGCCTTGCTTGAGCTTGTAGAGCGGTGGCTTTGCGATATACACATAGCCGGCTTCGATCAACTCCTGCATCTCGCGGAAGAGCAGGGTCAGGGCGAGCGTGCGGATGTGCGCTCCGTCGACGTCGGCGTCGGTCATCAATATGACCTTGTGATAACGCGCGTTCTCGATATTGAACTCGTCGCGCACGCCAGTCCCGATCGCCGTGATCAACGCCTGAATCTCGGTATTTGCCAAGACCTTGTCGATACGCGACTTCTCGACGTTGAGGATCTTGCCCCTGAGAGGCAGTACAGCTTGCGTGTTGCGATCGCGCCCTTGCTTGGCTGAGCCGCCGGCGGAGTCGCCCTCGACCACGAACAGCTCCGCAAGGCTCGGGTCCTTGACCGAGCAGTCCGCAAGCTTGCCGGGAAGCGTCGAGTTCTCCAGGGCAGACTTGCGACGAGTCAAGTCGCGAGCCTTGCGCGCAGCGTCGCGTGCGCGCTGGGCTTGGACGGCCTTCATGATCACCGCACGCGCCTCGCTGGGATTCTCCTCCAGAAACTCCGACAGCCCGGCGTTGACCATCGACTCGACAGCACCGGCCATGCCAGGATTGCCGAGCTTGGTCTTGGTCTGGCCCTCGAACTGGGGGTCACGCAGCTTGACGGAGATGACAGCGGTGAGCCCCTCACGCACGTCCTCGCCGGAGAGGTTGTCCTCCTTCTCCTTGAGCAGGCCATGGTCGCGGGCGTACTTGTTCAGCGTGCGCGTCAGGGCGGAGCGGAAGCCCGACATGTGCGAGCCGCCCTCGCGCGTGTTGATGTTGTTGGCAAACGAGTGGATCGACTCCTGATAGGAGGAGTTCCACTGCATCGCGACCTCGACCGCACCCTCCTCGCTCTCTCCCGCGAAGAACACGACCTTGCGGTGCACCGTGTCCTTGTTCTCGTTGAGATAGGCAACGAAATCCTCGATGCCGCCCTCATACTGGAACTCCGCGGAATGACCCTCGGCGCGCTCGTCGACGATCGCGATCTTCAGACCCCTCGTGAGGAAGGCGGTCTCTCGCAGTCGCTCCTCGAGCGTATGGAAGTCGAAGTCGAGCGACTCGAAGATGTCGGCGTCGGGCAGGAAAGTGACAGTGTTGCTCGTGGGCGCCCCGGTGGCCAACTTCTCGCCGCGCTGCAACTCCTGCTGAGGCGCGCCGCGCGAATACTCTTGCGAGAAGCTGTAGCCGTCGCGGTCGATCTGCACCAGCAGTCGCTCGGACAGCGCGTTGACGACAGACACACCCACCCCGTGCAGCCCGCCGGAGACCTTGTAGCCACCACCGTCGCCGAACTTTCCACCGGAGTGCAGCACAGTGAGCACGACCTCAACCGCGGGCCGGCCCTCCTTCTCGTGCATCGCCACGGGGATTCCACGTCCGTTGTCGGCCACCGTGACGGAGTTGTCGGGATGGATCGTGACCGAGACCTCTGTGCAGAACCCCGCAAGCGCCTCGTCGACGGAGTTGTCGACCACCTCGTACACGAGGTGGTGCAACCCCATAATCCCCGTAGAGCCGATGTACATACCGGGACGCTTGCGAACCGCCTCCAACCCCTCGAGTACGGTTATGTCCTGTGCGTCATAGCTGGCATTGCCGGCCATCGAGGGATCGTTGACGCCCCCTTTTGCGGCAGGCTGCGGTTGCGAGCTAGCTGTGTCGGTCGCCAAATGGTCCTCCGATGACGCGAGAACGCCCCGGTTGCCGGGCGTCTGATACCTCGGTCCGGGGCGCGGGGTGTGTTTGTCCTACGATAGCACAGAGACCCCCTGGAACCACGCTGGCGCTGGCAAGAATGACCTGCAAACAAGCCAAAAAGCGGCTCATTGGAGAGCCCAGGCAGATCGGTGGAACGGCACTGGCGGAGGTCTCCCGGCGGTGAGCCGAGGATGTTGAGAGTCTCAGCCCGTGCGGCAGCGAAGCTTACGGATTGTCTCGGCGCCCACGACGGCGTTCAGGCGCTCGACCAGGTCTGGGCCCATGAGCTCGAGCTCATGGGCCCAGACCGAGTCGGCGCAGAGGACGGTGAGCACCCCGTCGTGCTCTGAGACCGGGGTCCCAGCCTCGGCGATACGCGCGCCGAGCACCTGCCCCCAGACCTGCTGCACTCGCGCCAGGATAGTCGCAGGAGCGAGCGTAGCTGTCAGGCTCTCGAGCGCGAACGACAGTGGCCGAGGCGCGAATCGGCTCACGCGGCAAGCGCCTCTCCCAAGATGGCCCCCGGCGAGATGCGCAAGCGCGTGACCGCCCCGTCGCCAGACCCGGGGACGTGAGAGAGATCGGTGGTGGCGATCACGCTCTGCCCGGCGCTTTGTAGCTCCGCGGCGAGCAACTCGCGGCGGGTGACGTCAAGCTCGCTCATCACGTCGTCCAACAGCATCAACGGTACCTGAGTGCGCTCGCGCGCGAGCACGAAGCGCTCGGCCAGCAACAGCGCAAGCAACGCCAACCGCTGCTCTCCCTGTGAGCCATAGGAGCGCAGTTCGCGGCCATCGCGTGAGATCTCGAGCTCGTCGCGATGCGGTCCGTAAGTGGAAAAGCCGCGATTCAGGTCCGTGGGGAGCTGTTCGGTCAACTCCGCCATGAACCCCTCAACATCAGAGACCTTTGAGCGGGGCCGATACTCCAAAAGGGGCTCCCCACTGAGACCAAGCGCTCGCGCTCGTTGTGCGAAGGGCTCGGCAAGCAGCTCCACGAGAGCGGCCCGGTCGCTGCTGAGCGCAAGCGCATGCCGGGCAAGCTCGGCATCCCAGCTCGGCAATGTCGAGCGTGATGCGCGGCCCGCACGAATCCCGGCTATCAGAGCATTGCGCTGCGCAAGCGCGCGCGAGTAGTCGCGGCGGGTCCCGACGCGGGCAGGCCACAGCGCCGCCACAAGCTGGTCCAGATGGGCTCGGCGCAGTGCCGGCGGCCCCTTGAGCAACTCCAGGCGATCGGGGGAGAAAACGCTGACAAGCGGGCGCTCCTGGACATCGGCGAGACGCTCGACGGGAGCCCCGTCGGCGGTCATGTGCTTCGGCGAGCCGGGCTGGAACCCGACCGTCAGCTCGTGGCAACGCGCACCGTCGGAGAGCTCGATGACTACGCGTGCAGCCTGCGCTCCGAAGCGCACCAGCTCGCGCTCATTGCGAGTCCGCTGCGAATAGCCGGTGCAGCCGAAGTAAAGTCCCTCGAGCAAGTTGGACTTGCCGGCTCCGTTGGAGCCGTGAACGACAGTCAGACCTGGGCCGAGCTGGGCCTGAGCACGTGCGTATGTGCGGAAGTCGCGCAGATGCACCCCGAGAACCAGCACCTCACATCATTCATCCAATACGCGAGCGCAGGCGTTCAAGGAAGAACTCCCGACACTGCTCATGCAAATGGAGACCCCCCGTACAATGGAGACCCCCCGTACATCTCCGGCGCGCGAGCACAAGAGCCGGGACATTGCGATGCGCAGATGAGAGCTCACGTGTTGAGGCGGATCGGCATGATCAGGTATACGAACTCGCCGCCGTCCGGAGACTCGATCAAGCCAGGGCGCAGAGGGCTTATCAGCTTGAGCACGAGCTCCTCAGACTCCACGCTCTCCAGCCCATCGCGCAGGAACTCTGGATTGAAGCCGATCTCGAACGGCTCGCCTGAGAAGGGCACCGGCAGCATCTCGCTCGCCTCGCCGACATCGGGGGTCTGCGCCGAGACGGTCAGCTCGCCCTCACTGAAGCTGAGTCGCAAGGGAGCGTTCTTTTGCGCCAGCAGACTGATGCGCCGCACGACATCGACAATCTCGGCGCTCGAGAGACGCAGTTCGTGGTCGACGGACTCGGGCAGGAGCTGGCGGTAGTTGGGGAACTGCCCGTCGATCAACCTCGATGAGAGGACAACGTCGCCGAGCTCGAAGACAACCTGATTCTGGCCGAGGCTGATAGTCAGCTCAGACTCCTCCATCGATTGGGCGATGCGCGCCAGCTCCTGGAGAGCGCGTGCCGGCACGTTCGCCTCGATTGTGCTCTGCAGAGGTGAGTCGAGTGTGGCGTGCTTGACGCTGAGTCGATACGAATCGGTGGCGACCATCGTCAGCTCCTGCCCTCCGGCAGAGATCAGGACTCCGGTGAGCACGGGCCGCGTCTCGTCTTTCGAAGCTGAGCGAGAGACCTGTGTGGCTGTATCGACAAATGCCTGGGCAGGAAGGGTCATACGGCTTGCCGGGTCAGAGCTCGGAAGCGTGGGAAAGTCCTCGGAGCGCAGCGTGCGCAGATGAAACTCGGCCGAGCCGGAAATCAGCTCCACATCCTGCTCCTGGGTACGCAGCTCGAGCGTGACGGTCTCCTGCGGGAGCGAGCGGACGACTTCGAGCAGCAAGCGCGCAGGCAGCACAGCCGAGCCGGGGCTGACTATCTCGCCTCCGAGCGGGACGCGCAGGCCAACCTCCATGTCAGTCGCCAGCAAGACCGGAGTATCTCCCTCGGCAGAGATCATCACGCCGGAAAGCGCCTGAATGGAAGCCCGAGAGGAGGCAACACGAGTGGTCGCCTGCAACTGCATCAAGAGCTCAGGGGTCGAGAGAGAAAGCTTCACTTATGCACCTGAATAGGTTTATAGGGTTAGTAGGGGCTGTTGGAAAGTGTGGCTTGGGGGTATCAAAGGGAATTGGAGGTGGGGGCCTGTGAGCACAGCATCGGAAAGTGTCTCAAGTCCGGCGGTCAACTGAGTGCGAGCTCAAGCTTGTGCGCAACTCTTCCACAGCTGCGCGAGAAGAAATGTTCTCAGACATTCGCTCCGCAGCACGCTTGCAAGCATGCAGGACCGTGGTGTGATCACGTCCACCGAACTCCCGGCCGATGGCGGGCAAAGACTCCTGTGTGAGCTCTCGCGCCAAATACATGGCGACTTGTCTGGGCCACGCCAGCCGCGCCGTGCGACCGGCCGAGACAAGCTCCTCCGCGGTGATGCCGAACTTTTGGCATGCCGCGGCCTTGATCTCTGCGATCGATCGTTGAGGTTGGTCTGTCTTGGGGTAGAGGCCGTCCAGCACCTCGGTTGCCAACTCGGAGCTCAGCGGCCTGCCTGTGAGCGAGCTGAAAGCAACCACCCGGATGAGCGCTCCCTCCAGTGCACGGACATTGACCGTTATGCGCTGGGCGATGGCTTCGAAGGCGTCCGCATCGACTGACTGCAGACCGTCGTGTTGCGCACGCTTGCGCAGGATGGCCATGCGGGTCGAGAAGTCGGGAGGACGAATGTCTGCGACGAGCCCTGACTGGAAGCGCTCGCGCAACCTGTCTTCAAGTGCTTGTAGGTCGCTTGGCGGCCGGTCGGAGGTCAGGACTATCTGGCTGCCGGCGTCATACAGGGCGTTGAAAGTGTGGAAGAACTCTTCCTCGGTGCGGGCCTTTCGCTCTAGAAACTGGACGTCGTCGATCAAAAGCACGTCGACGTGGCGAAAGCCCGCCTTGAAGCCGTCGAGCTGGCTGCATCCGAGCGCCCTCACGAAGTCGTTGGTGAAGGACTCTCCGGTGCTGCAGCGCACATTCAGATTTGGGCTGTAAGTGGCGATGAACGTCGCGATCGACTGCAACAGGTGGGTCTTGCCGACCCCGGGAGGGCCGCAGACGAACAGCGGGTTGTAGGCCTGGCCTGGCAGCTCGCCGACGGTCAGCGCCGCCGCGTGGGCCAAGCGGTTGCAGTCGCCGATCACGAACTGGTCGAAGGTCAGCTTGGGATTGCCCCAGGAGGCTTGGGTGAGCTCCGGCGGCACCGGCTGGACGGGTTGGCTTTCCCCGTCCCTACGCATGCCGGCCGGCCGTCGTGGCCGAGGACCCCGGCTGGGCGTTTGGGCTGCGGCCTCCACGATATCCAGCCTCACATCGGGTCCGAGAACCGCGGCGGCTGTGGTCTGTAGGACTCTTCCAAAGCGCTCCCTGACCCAAGCGTGAGTCTGGGATGGCGCCTCGATGGTGAGGCGCTCCCCATCGAGCTCAACCGCCCTCAGTGGCTCCAACCAGATGCGATAGACGGGCTCGTCTATAGAGGCCGAGAGTTCAGCCGTTACCTGCGACCAGATGTGCTCGAGCTGGGTGCTCACGGCAGGGTAAACCTGCTCCTTTGGGGAGGAGAAATCGGGCGAAAGTCATTCGTGTGGGGTCCGCTGAAGACCCGGTGGATCGAATATATCCGAGGCTGCGCGCCAGCGCTGCCCGGACGATGACGCTCATCGCAAATGGCGAGAAATTCCGCAGTCGGCCTTGCCCGTGCAGCCAGGGTCGATGGCAGGGCGGCCGACCTTTATACTTCAGGCCTCGGCGGAAGCCGGTCCGCCGCAGCCGATGCCACGCTCGGGTTGCGGCGGGAATACGAGCGCGGCCGGAGACAATCGATCATGAAGCGCACTTATCAGCCAAAGAAACGCAAGCGAGCCCGTGCTCACGGGTTCCGTGCCCGGATGCGAACGCGGGCAGGCAGGCTCACGCTCAAGCGGCGGCGCAGCAAGGGACGCAAGCGCCTGTCAACCTAGTGATTTCTCGGCGATGACGGCGCGATCTCCCAGCCGCGGGAAACGGTTGTCGCGCAGTGCGGAGTTCGAGCGTGTCTACCGCCAGGGCCGCTCAGTGGCAAATCGCCATCTAGTGCTCTACTCCTTTCCAAACGATTCTGTCGATCGCCCTCGGCTGGGGCTGTCGGTGTCTCGAAAGGTCGGCGGCGCAGTGGAGCGCAACCGCGTCAAGCGTTTGTTGCGCGAGGCCTTTGCTGGGGTGGAAGATCAGCTCGAGGCAGGCAATGATGTTGTCGTGGTCGCAAGGCCCGAGGCGCGCGAGCTAGCCGAGCGTGAGGGGCTGGAAGGGATCGACGGCGCACTCGAGGAGCTGATCGTTCGGGCGGGTTTGCGCAAGGCTGGAGCGGCCTCCAGTGAGGATTGAGCGTATGGCACAGTCGGTCCTGATCGCTCCGGTGGTCCTCTATCAGCGCTTGATCTCGCCGGCGCTCCCGCGGCGTTGTAAGTACGAGCCGACCTGCTCTCGCTATGCGGTACAGGCGCTCCGGGAGTACGGCATACTGAGGGGCCTCGTGCTCGCCACGTGGCGCTTGCTCAGGTGCAACCCGTGGAGCGACGGTGGTTATGACCCCATCTCGGCTCAACGGTTGTTCAAGTTCGATCGCCGCGCGGTGTAGCGCCGGGAGACCTTTCTATGTTCATCCTCGCCAACGTAATCCAGGAAGCGTTCTCGCCGCTGATCAGCGTCTTTCAGTCGATCCTGGTCTTCATCCACACCAACATCACCACCACGAGCTGGGGCATGGCGATCGTGGGGCTCACGGTGCTGATACGCGCCGTGCTGGTACCGCTGACGCTCAAGCAGTTCCGCTCGATGCAGGAACTGCAGCGCCTGGCCCCAGAGTTGAAGGCGTTGCAGGAGAAGTACAAAGACGACAAGCAGCGCCAGCAGCAGGAGATCATGGGCTTCTACAAGGAGCACAAAGTCAATCCGTTTGCCTCGTGCCTCCCGCTGCTGCTCCAGCTGCCGGTGTTCATCTCGCTGTTCTACATGCTGAGGACAGACCTGAAGAAGAACATCTGCGGGCACGCCCTCGTCACTCACTACAACGAAGGGCTGCAAGGACTGCAGCACCACGTTGCGACCTTTGCGCAACTGCCGACCAAATACGTCGAACAAACCGGCTGTCAGACCGTGGAACCCGGCTCAGCGAAATTCCTCTTCATCCCAGACATCACCTCGAAGGCGACCGGTGTTGCCCTGGTTGTGCTGTTGGTGCTCTATGTGGGCTCTCAGCTCGTCTCGACGATGACGATGTCGGCGACGGCCGACCCGACCCAACGGCGTCTGATGATGGCGCTGCCGGTGTTCTTCGTGATCATCCTCTACAAATACCCGGCCGGTCTGCTGGTCTACTGGATAACGACCAATCTGTGGACGGTGGGTCAGGGCTATTTTGTTCGCCGCAGCTTCGGCCCTCCGCCGGTGTCGGTTGGCAAGGCGGTCAGTCCGCCGGGCACCAGCAAGGCGGTGGCGAACGGCAAGCCGGAGGGTTCGCTGGAGCCAAAGGGCGAGCCTGCGTTGGCCGGTGCCGGTGCCGGCGCGCCGCCCCCGCCTCCGCGTAAGAAGAAGAAGCGCTCGGGCAGGCGACGATGAGCCAGGCAGAGGAGCTCCGGGAGGAGGAGCAAGAGGACCCGGTCGTCGTTCTCCGGGAGCTGCTAGAGGAGATCGTGGACAGCCTTGGGCTCGATGCCGATGTGCAGGTCGAGCAAGCCGACGGGGTCTTGACAGGCAGTGTGGAGGGCGATGATCTCGGCCTGTTCATCGGTCGACATGGCCAGACCATCGACGCGGTTCAGCACTTGGCGCAACGAATAGTTTTTCACGGAGGCGCAGCCGACGTGCGAGTGTTGATCGACGCTGATGGCTATCGCGAGCGCCGTGAGGAAACTCTACGCTCGATCGCGGCCGACGCGGCGGAGGAGTCGTTGCGCAGTGGAGAAGTGATCGAGCTGGATCCGATGCCGGCTTTCGAGCGGCGGATCGTGCATGAGTATCTGCGCGAGCGGGGAGGGGTGCGGACGCACAGCGAGGGCGACGAGCCCGGGCGGTATTTGGTCGTGGAGCCGGGCGAGGCCTGACTTACGGGGTGCGTGGTGGCTTGGATCAAGCCACCACGCACCTTGTGGCTGCGATCCGCATGATTTCACGTGAAACGCTCACGGCTGGGTTGGTCCGATGGATTTCACGTGAAACACTTTCTGTTCGTGGTCTCGTGAGGTTGCGATGAGCCTGGCTGCCGCCGGCGGGGGCGAGGTCCTGTCGCTGCTGGCGGCCCTAGCGTCTCGATATGGCCTGTCCAAAGGGCAAGTAGATCAACTCGGAGCGATCCTGACTGCCGTGGCGGGTAACGAACGGGCCCCTACCACCGTGCGCGAGCCGGTGCTGGCTCTCGACGTGCATCTCGCGGACTCGCTTGTAGCGCTCGATCTCAGCGTGGTGCGCGAGGCGACTCGAATAGCCGATGTGGGCGCGGGTGCGGGCTTTCCGAGCCTTCCCCTTGCCGTGGCTTTGCCCGATGTCGAGGTCAGACCGGTCGAGGGCCAGGCACGCAAGTGCGACTTCATCGAAGGCGTTGTGGCAGATACGGCGCTCGCGAACGTCGAGGTGATCCGCGCTCGGGTTGAGCAGTGGCAAGAGGGGGTGGGAGCCAACGATCTGGTGGTGGCACGTGCGGTCGCGCCCCAGCCAGTCGTGCTCGAGTACGCGGCACCCCTGCTGTGCGTGGGTGGTGCGTTGGTGGACTGGCGTGGCCGTCGCGATCCCGAGGAGGAGCGTTCGGCCATTACAGCCGCCGAGATGCTGGGCTTGCGGTTGGAGTCGATCCAGCGGGTGCAGCCCTACGAGGGTGTGCGCGA
This sequence comes from Solirubrobacteraceae bacterium, assembly GCA_036510155.1. Classification (GTDB taxonomy): domain Bacteria; phylum Actinomycetota; class Thermoleophilia; order Solirubrobacterales; family Solirubrobacteraceae; genus Palsa-744. The sequence goes on from DATCEK010000115.1 coordinate 33,685, forward strand.
CCATCACCTGCACGTCTATCTGAAGGTGGAACAGACCCCGCAGCGCTTTCCGCGCAGGGCGGGCATGGCTCGCAAGAAGCCACTGGCGGCTCGAGATCCGGCGCCTCGGTGGGGCCAGTAGAGCACGCGAGCTTGATCGACGCTAGCGTGCGGATCATCATGGGCAAGGTTTACGCGATCGCCAACCAGAAGGGGGGGGTGGGCAAGACGACCACGGCGGTCAACGTGGCGGCCTGCATTGCCGAGGCCGGCTATGAGACGCTCGTGATCGACGTGGACCCGCAGGCAAATGCAACCGTGGGGCTCGGCCTCCCGCGCTCACAGACGCCCGGGCTGTACGAGGTCCTTGCCGGGGAGAGCACGGCCATGCAGGCGATCACGGACAGCTCGGTGGAAAAATTGAAACTACTCCCTGCAAGCCCGGGACTTGCCGGTGCGAACATCGAGTTGCCGAGGATGGACGGGTTCGAGCAGCGCCTGCGCGAGGTCATCGCCCCGATTCGCGCCGGCTATGAGTACATCGTGCTCGACTGCCCACCATCGCTCGGTCCACTGACGGTAAGCGCGCTGGTGGCGGCCGACCGAGTGATCGTGCCGGTCCAGACCGAGTATTTCGCGCTCGAGGGTCTTGCGGGACTGCTGGAGACCTTGGCGCTCGTGCAGCGAGAGCTCAACCCGCGACTCACGGTCGCCGGCATGCTGCTGACCATGCATGACAATCGCACGCGGCTGGGGCGAGACGTGGAGCGCGAGGTACGCGAGCACTTCTCCGACCTCGTGTTCGAGACGGTGATCCCACGCAACGTGCGCGTCGGCGAGGCCCCAAGCTACGGTTTGCCTGTTACTCATCACGACCCCCATAGCGCTGGCGCCGCCGCCTATTTTGAGCTTGCAAAGGAGGTCGCTGCTCGTGGCTAGACCAAAGCGTGGGATGGGACGCGGGCTCGAGGCGATTCTGAGCGTTTCCAGCGAGACGCAGGCCACGGAGGAGTTGCGCGAGCTGCCGGTCGAGTTGATCGTGGCAAACCCCAATCAGCCGCGCAGGCACTTCGACGAAGAGGCGCTGAACGCACTCGCGGGTTCGCTGGGCGAGCGTGGGGTGCTGCAGCCGGTGCTCGTGCGTCCAAAGCCGGGCGGCACATACGAGCTTGTCGCCGGCGAGCGACGCTGGCGCGCAGCACAGATCGCGGGTCTGGCAGAGATCCCGGCGCTCGTGCGCCAGCGCGACGACGCCGCGACGCTTGAACTGGCCTTGATCGAGAACATGGCACGTGAGGATCTCAATCCGATCGAGGAGGCGCGAGCGTGCGCTGCATTGGTCGAGGAGCTGGGCCTCACACGCGAGGAGGTGGGTCGCCGTGTGGGTCGCAGCCGCGTGGCAGTGTCGAACCTGCTGCGCTTGCTAGATCTGCCCGAGGAGACGATCGATTTGCTCGAGCGGGAGCGGCTCAGCGAGGGCCACGGCCGGGCGTTGCTTTTGGCCGAAGATCACACCACGCGACGCCGCCTCGGCCGCGATGCGTCGCGGGAGGGGTGGTCGGTCCGCGTGGTCGAAGCGCGCGCGCGCGAAGCCAACAATGCGGGGAAAGGCAGCGGGAGCGAGTCGCGCACGCGCGCGAAAAAGCCCAGTGTTCATCCCGACCAGCAGGAGGCGGCGGCCACGATCGCGACGACACTCGAAAAGGCGTTGGGCGCGGAGGTCAAGGTGCGACCGGAGAAGGACGGGTATCGGGCCGAGCTTTCGTTCGCGGGTCCAGAGGAGGCGGTGGCGTTGGTCGAGGCGTTGGGGAAGGGTCACGCAAGCCGAGGGCGTTGATGCCGACAGGGCACCTGGAGGTGTCGCGACGTGCGAACCTGGGCCTCCGGCGCGCAGGTGTGGTGGACGCTAGAATCGGCGCTCGCGGGCGATTAGCTCAGTTGGTTAGAGCGCTTCTCTGATAAGGAAGAGGTCCCTGGTTCGAATCCAGGATCGCCCATTGGCCGCTCCTCAGCACGCGGCGCCACGCGGTTCGGCTGTGGCTCCTCAGGTCTCCCGAGCGATAACCCGGTCGACCTCGACCATCCCACCCGAATGGTCGTCCGGGTAGACGACGATCACGCTTGGTGTCCCACCGAACCAGGCGCTCATCTCGCCCTCTCCGACATACTCAGCCGCCCGCTGCGAGCCGTCGCTTTGAATCACCCACACGGGCTGCCCCTTGTGGAACAGGCTGTCGCCGATATCGGTCATCCTCGAGAACGATACTCGCGCCCGCAAGGATGTCCGGGGGCCGGCAAGAGGCCGTCTGCCGATTGGGAGGAGCGCATTGGGGGGACGTGCAAACGGCCAGGGCCGTCGAGCCGGGTTCAGGTGAGCCTTGCCAGCACCAGCGCGACCGCGAGCAGGACGAGTCCGGCAGCACAGGCGATCAGAGCGCCCTCCATAGGGGCCGCCACCCGTGCGGCGTCCAACTCGATCGTGCGTCCGCTACTCAGTCGTTGCTCGCCGTGCAGCGAGACGGTGCGCCGACGCAGCTCGCGGACCGGAGTGCTCAAGTGCCGCTGCGCCATGCTCAGCATCAGACATGCGGCGGCGACGAGCACGCCGTCGAGGCGCACTTCGCCTGCCTGCGCCCAGAATGCAGTAAACGCTGGGAACGCGCCCCAGGCCAGCGCGAACCACAGGTCGGAGTGCATGCGCCCGCCGGCAAGCTCGAGGTTGTAGGCGAGCACTAGCAGGACGCCCACCACGACGAACGCCAGCAGCCAGTAGGAGATGGATGAGGCGCCCACGACCCCGATCGCGATTGCCCCCGCCAAGGACATGGCCGTGAGCGCGATCAACGTTCGATCGGAGATCTTCGTCCGCAACGGATGGCCATGCAGCTCGTCCAGGGCGTGCGCCGCCACGCCGACGGCGAGTAGGAAGGCGATCAGTGTCCACAGCAGGCGATGACCGTCGAAATGGGGCGCCACAGCTGCGCCGATCGCCACGTAGCTCAGATGCCAAGCTGTGTAAGGGGGATGCAGCAGCGTCAGCAGATCGCGCCAGCCGCCGGGGCGCAGTGCGTAGAACGCCGGTCGCTCAAGCCGGCTCGGCGTCGCCACGGGGGCTGGCCCTTCCGGGGACGGGCGTCAAACGACCGGCCTCCTCGTCATCGCTCGCAACGACGACGTGACCCTCGGAGGTCTCGACAGGAGGCTTGTGCTTTGGCTTGGAGCCCCACATCACCACGCCGCCGCCCAGGCTCATGCGGCGAACGCGCACGTCCACGATCCCAGCCTGCTCCCACAGCTCCACCAAGCGGGCCATTGGATAGCGCGCGTAGAAGGCCGGGATGCTCTGGGACAGGAAACGGCCGGTGTGCGCCCACTCGCGCGATACGGCCCTCCCCAGGAGCGGCAGCCCCACGTGCGTATAGAAGCTCCACAGGCCCCGCCACAGCGCCCGCGGCGGCACCGCGAACTCTAGCGAGGCGATGCGCCCGCCGGGCTTGACCACGCGCGCGAGCTCGACCATCGTGGTGAGCGGATCCTCGACGTAGCGCAGCAGGTAGGTGAAGGTCAGGTGGTCGAACTGCTCGTCCACGAAGGGAAGTCGCTCTGCCTCGCCCTGCACGAGTGACACCCGATCGGCGAGCCCGCGGTCACCGTCCAGCCGTGCCTGTGCGCCGGACAGCATCTGAGGGCTCTGGTCGAGACCGACCACCTCGCAGCCATAGCGTCGAACGAGCTGGCGCGCCACGAGCCCGGTGCCGGTGGCGACATCGAGCACGCGCTCGCCGCTATGAGCACGCACGGTGTCGACCATAGCCCGTCGCCAGCGCGGGTCCTGGCCAAAGCTCAGCACAGCCGCCACGCGGTCGTAGTGGCGCGGCAGCGGCGCGAACAGGTCCAGTGTCTCGCGCTTGAGCGCGCCAGGCGCCGTCGAGGATTGCTCGATCTCGCTCATTGAGAGCGTTCGTTGGTGGCCATCCCGAACAGCATGATGGCTCTCAGCGTCGTGCACAAGCTCCGCAAGTCGCCGGTCAACGGGCGCAGCGACCCAAACGGTGCGAATCCAGGGACCCAACGATCATCCGTTGACCCCAATTTGCAAGCCATACTGCAAGGCCGCCTCAGGGGCTAAGGCAACCGGGTGCCCGTGCCGATGATGGCTCCGTGGCAACTACTTCCCGTCCGCTCCCTTTGCGCGCTGTGGTGCTGCGCGTCGCGCTTGCGCTTGTGGCTCTGCTCACGGTGACCTTGCTGTTCGCGGATGCGCCGGCGGGCGCCCTGGTGCTTAGCGCAGGCAGCACAAAGGCAGGTCTGCAGCCGCGTAGTACACTGCTGTACGAAAGTCCGCTCAACATCAAGGAATATCCACAGAACCCGTGGAAATTCGAAAACGCGCAGGGTAATGCCATCGTCAATTCCAGCAAGGTGTACGCGATCTACTGGGATCCAACTGACCATTATCACGGCGACTGGCAGGGAGTTATCGACACGTTCCTGCAAAAAATGGGTGCCGCCAGTAACAGTATCGGTGGCGTCTTCGCGGTCGATGCTCAGTACACCGACAAGGCCAACGAACACGCTCTCTACAAGTCCACCTTTGAGGGCGCCTACACCGACACGGATGCCTACCCTGTTTCTGGCTGCGTAGATCCTCAACCAATGAATCCGTTTGACCTGATCGGGGCCGAAACAGCACCCGAATCTCATCAATTTGCGCCTATCTGCATAACCGATAATCAAATCCAGGAAGAGCTTGCCGCCTTTATTTCGCAGCACGGCCTCCCAAAGGGTATGGGCTCGATCTTCTACCTGATGACTCCTCCGGGCGTGACAGTGTGTCTCGACGCGGGCGGGCCGAACGGTCATTGCTCTGACTTCGAAGGAGAAATTGACGAAATCGAAGCCGACGAAAAGGCCAGGGAGACGGCCGAAAAAGAAAAAAAGGTCTATCCGGAATCGGAAAACTACAAGAGTTACAAGCGTAGTTTCTGTAGCTATCACTCCGACATGGATGCGAGCAATTCTTCCGGCGGCGACAACACGATTCTCTACGGAATGATTCCGTGGACGGCGGGCGGACTCGGCGACGGGCATTTGCCATTCGACGAGACAACTGCTTACGAGTGTCAGGACGGAGGCTATGATCCGAGCAGCAAACCTCCCGGAAAGCATGAGGAAAAGAAAGAAAAGGGCACAAGGGAAATAAAGGAAGACCTGGAAAAGTCTCCCGAAGAACAGGGAAAGATTGCGGAAGCAGAATTGTTGGAAGGCCCCCATCCGCAAGAGCCCAACCAAGTAAAATGCCCAAGTCTTGACGGGTTCTGCGACACGGGCCTAGCAGATCTGATCGTTAACCAAATCGCGGTGGAGCAGCAGAACATCGTCACCGATCCGTTGCTCGACGGTTGGCAGGATCCGCACGGGAATGAGGCTACAGACGAGTGCCGCGACTGGTTCGCCCCGGTTGAGGGCGGCAACGTCGGCGCCCAGGAAGAGACATTTGCGGGCACACTCTTCAACCAGACGCTGGCAGGCGGCTCCTATTACTTGAACACAGCCTTCAATCTTTCCGCACTCAAGCTGCCTTATCCGGGTATTCCCTGCATTTCGGGTGTCGCCCTGCTTCCCCAGTTCACCGCGCCGAATCCCGTGAACGCAGGCGAAACCGTCGGCTTCGACGGCATGGAGTCAGACCTTTCCCTGGGCGCCGACACGGTCTTCTCCCCTTCCGGCGAACCGCACATCGGATACGCGACATACACGTGGAACTTTGGCGACGGTTCGGCCCCTGTGGTCGGCTACGCGCCTGGTGCCCCCTTGGTGAACTCCCCAGGGGTCTCACCGTGTGGCGCCGCCCAATGGGAAGCGCCTTGCGCTGGGAGCGCTTATCACTCCTACAAGTACGGCGGCACCTACGAAGTCACCCTCACGGTCACCGACGTAGGAGGCAACACGGCCACAGTAAAGGAGCCGATAACTGTGATCGGCCCCGAACCCACGCCTGAACCGACCCCGACACCCACGCCTGCCCCGGGACCCGCACCTGCACCGACACCTTCCACCGCGCCGGGCAGCTCAGGAAGCACCGGCTCCCCTGGCGGCTCTGGCTCAACAGGCACCACGGCAACGACCCCACCCCCGGTGCTCGGCGCCTCGGTCACTTCCAAGTCCCTGAAAAAGGCGCTCAACAGTGGGCTCCCGGTGCGTTACACCACCAACGAGCAGGTGGCCGGCAACATCGAGGTGCTACTTGAAAGCAGCACTGCAAAGCGCCTGGGCATCAAGGGCGCGACCGCCACAGGCCTGCCCGCCGGCACGCCGAAGTCGATCATCGTCGGCACGGCTGTGCTCGTGACGACAAAGGCCGGTCAGGGCACGATCAGAGTGAAGTTCACCTCACGCGCCGCAGCCCGTCTCAAGCACGTCCGCAAACTGAAGGTCACATTGCGCCTGTTTGCGCGCAACGCCTCGCGCCAGGCTCCACAGACGACGACGATGCTCAGCACCGTCGTGCTGAACCCCTGATGCGTTCCTAGCCCTTACGGGGCGCCAGGTCCGCCAACCGGGCCAGCCGGGAGGAGGAGCTGGTTGGTCGAGAGCGGCGAGACCCTCAGAGGCCGGGCGGGTGACGTACGGCGTAGCCTTCGAGTGAGGGCTGAGCCACGAGCCAGCGCGACGCGTAAGGTCCGCTGCGCCCGGCGGTATCGAACCACATGCCGTCCACGTCCATGAACGTGTGCCCGGCGTTTGCGTAAATCGTGATCCAACGTCCCGGCCCCGCTTCGCCCCAATTGGCCAGGTCGCCGGAGACCAACGGCGCGCTCAAGAGGCCGCCGGCAGCAAGCGCATAGCTGACAGAGCCTGAGCAGTCGTAGCCGTTGGCGACGAACGAGGCGTGGCCGCCGCCCCAGATGTAGGGAAAGTCTGCGATCGCGTTGCCGCCGGCGACCACCCGCTGCACCGCTTCGGGCACGCTGGTGGGGATTGGGATCGTTCCGTTTCCGCCGACCGAGAAGCCACCAGCGACAGGAGTGAGTACGCGTCGCTGGGCTGCCTGTTCCTGAGCCTTGGCCTTTTCCTCTTCGCCGAGCTCCTTGCGGATTTCCGAATCCGAGGCTGCCCCGGGAGCGACAGCGGCTTCGGCGGCGACGCTTGGGGTGCTCGCCCGAGCATGGTGGACAGAGGCGGGCAGCGGGAAGCTCTTGGATTCTTCGGGGTCGCGCACCTCGGCTGCCGCAACCCCCTGGGCGGCGCCG
>DATCEK010000116.1:0-4732 GCA_036510155.1 Solirubrobacteraceae bacterium
CTCGCCGGCGCCCGCCACAAGCGCAACCCGTGTGCCTGGCAGCTCCTCCACATCGCTGACACGCGCAAGCGCAACCGCGAAGATGGCCCCCATGCTCGCCCGCACCGCCTTGGGCGAATGCGGATCGGCGCAGTCTGGCCCAAGCGCGACGCACGATGCGCCGAAAGCAAGCGCGCTGCGCAGCACAGCGCCGACATTTCCGGGATCGCCGACACCGTGCAGGTAGACACACAGTGGACCGACGGGCTTTGCGAAGCGCTGTTCGTAGACACCGATCGCGCGTGTGCCCGAGCCGAGCGTCGAAAGGCCGGCCATCACGCCTTCCTCCACATCCTCGAAGCGGGCGCCGCCGATCTCGCTACCGGCGGTCCGATAGCCCGCGAGCGCGGGCCTGCCCGCCGCGATCGCCGCGTCGACCAGGTCCTCTCCCTCGGCGAGAAAGCGCCCGCTGCGCTCGCGCTCGCGGCGACGCTGGAGCTTGCGCAGCTCCTTCAGACGGGGATTGTTTGGGGAGGTGATGGTCGTCATCTGTGCGAGGCAGTTCTTGTATCTGCGCTTTTTTGATTTCCTCGTATTTGCTTTGAGGTCAAATTGTGGTCATTGCATGCGATGGTTCTCGGTCCCGGCCCCCCTCAGACATAAAAAAAGCGCCGGTCCCGAAGGAGCAGCGCCCGAGAGGTACACAATGTCGGTGGCCGGGATCAGGCAGCCGACGCCTCGCGGGCGGTCTCGGCAAAACGTCGGAATGTGTCGGCGTCGCGCACGGCGATGTCGGCCAGCACCTTGCGGTCGAGCTCGATGCCGGCGAGCGAGAGGCCGTGCATGAACTGCGAGTAGCTCATCCCGTTCTGGCGCGCGGCGGCGTTGATGCGTGTGATCCAGAGGCGGCGAAAGTCGCGCTTGCGGTTGCGCCTGTCGCGGTAGGCGTAGGCGTCCGCCTTCATCAGCGCCTCCTTGGCGCGTCTGTAGTTGGAGTGCGCCTCGCCGCGGAAGCCCTTTGTCAGCTCGAGCGTCGCCTTGCGCTTCTTGCGTGCGGCTACAGACCGCTTGACGCGCGTCATTTGCCCACTCCGAGCAGCCGCTTCACGCGCGGCGTGTCGTGAGCGGTGAGGATCACGGGTTTGGCAAGCGTGCGCTTGCGCTTGGGCGACTTCTTCTCGAGGATGTGGCTCGAGTAGGAGTGCCTGGCCCGCACCTTGCCGGAGCCGGTCACCTTGAAGCGCTTCTTCGCGCCGCTATGTGTCTTCATCTTGGGCATGGGTATCGAAAATCAAGGGTCCCGGCTCGCCAACCTACAGTCGCCTGCGCGGCCCTCGAGGCGATGATTATGACACGGCGCCGTCTGAAGCGCCGTTCTGGCTCTCAGCGGCCGGTACGACGCCGTCGGGTGTGCCGTTCTTGGCCTCCGCCGCGACCCCGTCGGAGGAGACCTCCGCGAGCGTCTCGCCGCTCTCCTCAGCCGGCGGGATCGGCGCCGCGGGCGCGCTGACGGCGCCGTTGCTCGAAGCCTCGCTTGCGACCTGGCTCGCCGCCGGGGCACCGGCCCCGTCATCGCTTGCCGGCGTGACGTGCGCGTCATCGCCGTCCACTTTGCCGGCGAGCACAGCCTTCGAGGGTCCGAGCATCATCGTCATGTTGCGCCCGTCCTGGGTGGGACGCTGCTCGACGACGCCAAGCGCCGCGAGCTCCTCGGCCAGGCGGTCGAGGATCATCACGCCACGCTCGGGGTGGGTGACCTCGCGGCCGCGGAACATGATCGTGATCTTGACCTTGTCCTTGTGGCGCAGGAAACGTTCGACGTGGTGCTTCTTGGTGTCGTAGTCGTGCTCGGCGATCTTGGGGCGAAACTTGATCTCGCGGATCGTGATCTGCTGCTGGTGCTTGCGTGCCTGCTTGACCTTCTGCGCTTGCTCGTACTTGTACTTGGAGTAGTCGAGCACCCTGCACACAGGGGGTTTGGCCTCGGGGGCGACCTCCACCAGGTCGAGATCGCGTTCCTGGGCGAACTTGACCGCGTCGGGGGTCTTCATCATCCCGACCTGGTTGCCCTCATCGTCGATCACGCGCACCTCGGGTACGCGGATGCGGTCGTTGATCCTGGTGAGGTCCCGCTCGGGGGGCCTGCGGTCGAACCGGCGTGGAACGGCCACTAGCTTGTGGGGGTGCGCGTCAAGTTGTTGCTACGCGCAGTGCCGTGAATGGATTCCGAGCTTCAAGGCGGCCGAGTATAGCGGGCGCGGCCGGCTGCACAAGGATTTTCGGCTCATGCGCATTCGACTGTTCCTAACTGAGGCGCTGATAACGCACCCAAATACGCAATGCCCCCTGCGCGCGCGGGGGGCATCGTGTGTTTCGCAAGGCGCCATGTTCGTGCCCCGCACGCAGGGCATCATCGGTTCGCAATGCCTCACGCGAACGGCGCTCGCTCACCGCGAGTCTGCACCTCGCCGAGAAGTCTCTCGGCCATCTCGCCCACAGGCACGTTGCCCCGATCGCCGCCGCGATGCTCCCGTAGCGACACGCTCTCGCTCTCGGCCTCGCGATCACCGACGATCAGCATGTTCGGGATCTTGCGCAACTCCGCCTCGCGGATCTTGCGTCCGACCGACTCCCCCCGATCGTCCAGCTCCACGCGCAAACCCGCCGCCCGCAAACGCTCGCGCACGCTGTCGGCGTAATCGTTGAGACGCTCGGAGATCGGCAACACGATCGCCTGCACCGGTGCCAGCCACAACGGAAACTCACCGCCATAGTGCTCGATCATGATGCCGATGAAACGCTCGTAGGAGCCAAATAGCGCGCGGTGGATCATCACCGGGCGGTGCAGGGCATTATCGGCCCCCGTATACGTCAGGTCGAAGCGCTCGGGCATGTTGTAGTCGAGCTGCACGGTGCCAAGCTGCCAGGAGCGGCCCAGCGAGTCGGTCATGTGCATGTCGATCTTCGGCCCGTAGAAGGCGCCGTCGCCGGGGTTCAGCTCGTAGGCGAGTCCTTGTGAGTCGAGCGCGTTGGTCAAGGCTTCCTCGGCGCGGTCCCACAGCTCGTCTGAGCCGACACGCTGCTCGGGCCGCGTCGAGAGCTCCAGGCTCACGTCGAAGTCGAACAGGCGATAGGTGGCGAAAGCAAACTCCAGGCAACCCGCCACCTCCTCCTGCACTTGCTCCTCACTACAGAAGATGTGGGCGTCGTCCTGGGCGAAATGCCGGACGCGCAACAGTCCGTGCAGCACACCGGAGGCCTCGTTGCGGTGCAGGAGGCCGGGCTCTGAATAGCGCACGGGCAGGTCGCGGTAGGAGTGGCGGCTGCTTGCGAACAGGTGCGCGTGCCCAGGGCAGTTCATAGGCTTGACGCCCATCTCGCGCTCCTCCACCTGCACGGTGAACATATTCTCCTTGTACTTGCCCCAGTGCCCGGAGATCTTCCACAGCTCGGCGTCGTAGATCAGGGGAGTCTTCACCTCGCTGTAGCCACGCTCTGAGCCCATCTCACGCGAGAGCGAGACGAGCGCGTTGTACATGCTCGTGCCGGGCGGCAACCAGAACGCAGCACCTGGAGAGACATCGGAGAAGTGAAACAGCCCAAGCTCGCGTCCGAGCTTGCGATGATCTCGCTCGGCGGCCTGTTCCAGGCGCTCCAGGTATTCGCTCAGCTGCCCCTTCGTGTGGAAGGCGGTGCCATAGATGCGGGTCAGCATCTTGCGTTTGGAGTCACCGCGCCAGTAGGCGCCGGCGACCGACTGCAGCTTGAAGGCGCCGACGCTCTTGGTACTGGGCGCGTGCGGACCGCGGCACAAATCGGTGAACGGCCCGTTCGTATAGAGCGAGACACGCTCGAGCGGCTGCTCAGCAGGGGCGCCCTTCAGGAGATCGTCGATCAACTCGACCTTGTAGTCCTGGCTCTCTGCCACGAAGCGCTCGCGCGCTCTCTGCACCGAGACGTCCTCGCGCACGAACGTCTCCCCCGCCTTCACATGCTCCGCCATCTTCGCTTCGATCGCGGGAAAGTCCTGATCGGAGACGGAGACGCCCTCGGGGAAGTCGAAGTCGTAGTAGAAGCCGTTCTCGATCGCCGGCCCGATCGAGATCTTCACGCCCGGCCACAGCTCCATCACGGCACTCGCGAGCACATGTGCCGCGTCGTGGCGGATCAGTGCAAGCGAGGCGTCGCCGCTCTTGGCGGTGAGGATCCCTATCTGGGCACCGCTCGGCAGGGGACGCGCCAGGTCGCGGACTTCGGGGGCTGTCGCGGAGGGCGAGCTGGAGGAGCCCGGCGTGTCGGCCTGGCCCCCGCGCACACTCACTTCGATCGCCAACGCCGCTTTGGCAAGACCGGGACCGATCGCGGCGGCCGCATCGGCACCGGTGGCGCCGTCCTCGAGTGCGAGCTCTTTTCCGTCGGGAAGTGTGACTGTCACAGACATCGCGCCACGGAGGCTACCCCGCGGCGATCCACAGGGCGTCGTCGCCGAGGGCCACACGGCGCACGTTGCCCTCTCCGGCAAGTTCGACGAGCGTGCTCTCCGCCGCCTGCCGATCGGGCGCGTCGTTGCCACTGGTCATGATCGCCGCGACCTCCTGGGTGACGAGCCCTTCGGGAAAACGCCTCAGCGCCTCCAGCGGGCTCTCTGGCGGTGGCTCGCGCTCCAGCGCGGCGACTATGTCATTGGAATCGTCGAGCACGAGCGTGCTTGTGAACTGAGCGAACTGCAGCGCCCTGAAGACCTCATATTCGC
>DATCEK010000117.1:0-13918 GCA_036510155.1 Solirubrobacteraceae bacterium
TTTTGCGAGGGTTGACGTGCCTTGCCGCTTCAACTCAAGTAGTCATAACTCCTGCCCACCACCGAGTTCTCGGACAGACTCTTAGCGGAGAAGGCACTGAATCGGTTAGGGGACGGGCCAGCGATGCGCCGCCAACGCTACTGGTCGGCCTTGTGCCCAACGGTGTATCTCAAGTGAATGTGGCTTTTACCGACGGTCAGGTGCAGGTGGTGCCGACGAAAGATAACGGTTTTCATCTGTATACGGAAAATCGCACTCCGACGACTATTACATGGACTGCAGCCAACGGTGTGCGGCACAGCGAGTAGCGCGCTAGCACAAACTGTTATCAGTGGAAAGGTTACAAGCAATGAACAGCAACAGCGATAGCAAAACACCGGGCCTACGTCGGGCACGAGCAATAGCGATGATCCTGAGTGCGGGCTTGGTCCTAGCGACAGCCGCGACATGGGGACTGGGAAGCGCAGTCGCCGATGCGGCGTATCAAGGCCCGTTTTGCAACAACGTGTTTCTATGGGAAAATGAAGTGTGTGGCAGCAACAATTTCAGCCACTCACGGCGCGTCACCGGCCACTCCTATAAAGATTGGACCTATGTAGCACTGCATGGGACATCGTGTAGCCCCAACAGCCTATGCCGTGGCGCAGAATGCCGATCGAGCGGGTGTACGGCTGACACGGGCTACTACGGAAGCTACGGCTCAGGCTGCGGCTCGACGTGTAATGCCGACATTCAGAACAACCTAAGTAAAGGCGATTGGTACTTCGGTTATATCTACGAATAACTAAGGACGACCGGGTGAGGGGTTTTTCTCGCCCGATCGTCTATTGCCGTTTGGTCGCCCTGCCGCAATAAGTACCGTTTGTACGCCCGAATCGGTAAGTCATCGCCGGCTAATCGAGAGCGGGTCAGGCAAATATCTCTTGCGAGGGATTTGGCGACGAAGCGTGTCGAGACGAGGAAGCACGGCAGATCGGTCGGCCTTCTCCTATCCCAGGCATAGCATGATGCTATGCCTGGGATAGTCGGCGGCGATAAATGAGCTGAGTCTCGCGTGTTGGCCAAGGCCAAGCTGCTCATCTAGCGAGCGGGCGAGTTCTCGCTCATCGGCGAATCGACTGGCGAGCCGGCGCTTGAGCATGGCGTATTCACGCGCGAGCACGGGGTCCGCGCGCAGCCGGTCGCGGAAGCAAAGACGACGGTCCAGCTCGTGCTGTTCATCGACAAGGTGCAGATGGTGGGTACGATGCGACGCCGTTGGATAGCAGAGAAACCGACGGTGCGAGAGCGTCGCGTTATACGCGCGAGGGACTGGTAGCCGGCGCGCTCGACCAGCACGGCGATAGGCGCGTCAATGTCGGGCATCAGGACCATCATGTCGATGACGGGCTTCGCGGCCAGGCCGGGCACGGCGGTCGAGCCGATGTGGTGAATATCAGCGCCGCCAAGCAGGGGCGCGAGTCGCCTGCGCTCGGTCTCAAAGGAAGCCGGCCAGGCAGGATCGTAGTCAACGACCTGTACCGGAGCGTCGGCTTCGCCAGCGCGCGCCAGGTCCGCGGCGCCGGCTGCTCGGCGGTCAGCGAGTGCCATCGTCGTCTTGTAGGGCGGCGAGCCGCGCACGGACCTCGCTTGCGCAAGAGAGGAGTGCGGGGTCGTGAACCTCGTTGCGGTCGTGGTAGGCGAAGTAACGCGGCGCAAGACGCGAACTGCCGTGCCGCACCGTCTTTTGCTCGAACTCCTCCTGCGAGCGGACGGCATAATGGTTGAGCCGCACTCGCTCAACTGACACACCCTTCACCGAGGAGTGGCGCACCGCATACGGGTCCGTCTCGATCAACGGCAGCCGCAGAAGGCCACGCCGCATCCGTCGTGCCCACGCGCGATGCTCGATCACCCGCACAGGCTCATGATCCTCCGTGACCGCGAGCGCTCCGTCCGTGTACTCAAAAAAGTGCGGGCCGATCGGCCGCACCGCGCGCTGCGGGTCCACGATGCTCTTGACGCGACGGTTGCGAACCCATCGAGTCCGTGCGCGCCTGACGAACCGCTCGATCACGAGACCATCGCCCGCCGTCGTTCGGCCGGACGAGCCGTAAACCTGCCAGTTGACGACGATGCCGGGATGCCGCTCGTAGTCGGTGAGCACGTCTGGCAGCAGCGTGGGTCCGGGCGAGAAAAGGAACTCATCCACGTCGATGAACGCCAGCCAGCGCGTGCGTCCTCGTGCTCGCCTCAGCGCATCTGCGTAGGCCCAGCCCTGGCCGCCCTCGCCCAACGGGATCGAGCACTCCGCCACCGACACGATGCCCCTGCGCACCCACGGCTCCACGACCTCGCGCCCGCCATCGCCACTGCCATTGTCGTAGAGAAAGAACCGCTCGACTCCCACGAGCCGGTGAAACTCGATCCACTCGGACAGATACGGCGCCTCGTCCTTGAAGATCGCGCAGATCGAAAGGTAAGCCAGCGTCATCGGCAAACACGATATCCAGCGCCGACCGCTCAGCGTCGAGAGCGGAATGCGACAGGCGAATAAGCTGCACTCTCAATGTTGCCGCCAGCGCGGCGGCCTCAGACAGCAGCCGCGCGCGCGGCGCGGCGCTGACTTCGGTCGCGTAGATTCCGCTGATGGCATCCAGTCCACAGGTCGTCTCGTTGGAGCGCGAGCACCTGCCCGGCGTCATCGCATTGTTCGCTGGCGAGCGTTGGAGTTATGCCAATGACGAGCAGCGGACGTGGCGGGCGCTCACGGCGCCGGGAGCGTTGAGTCTTGTGGCGCTCTCGTCCGAGCGGACGGTCGTCGGGATCGCGCAGGTCCTCAGCGATGGTGAGGTTCAGGCGTTCCTCGCGGTCCTTGCGGTCGCCCACGAGCACCGCCGTGAGGGTGTCGCGCGGCGCTTGGTCGAGGAGGCACGTGCCCGCACACGTGGTCTGCGGCTTGACGTGATCTCCTGCGCGGACCCGTTCTATGAACAGCTCGGCTTCTGTCGGGTTTCGGGCTTCCGCTTGCCGGGAGACGTAGGTTTGCGTGAGCGCGATGCCTAACGTGTTTGACCCGCAGTGGGATGAGCAGCAGGACCGTCCGCCGTTTTCGTGGAGGCGGGCGCGGCTTGGACGCCAGGCTGGCGGCAGTGCGTTGGGAGCCTCGTTGTACGAGTTGCCGCCGGGATCATCGAGCTTCCCGCTGCATGTTCATCACGCCAACGAGGAGACGCTGATTGTCCTCGCCGGTCGCCCCACCCTGCGCACGCTCAACGGCGAGCGCGAACTCGCTCCAGGCGAGCTTGTGGCCTGTCCGGTAGGCCGGCAAGGTGCGCACCGGATCGACAACCGCAGCGACGAGCCCGTGCGTCTGCTCGTGGTCAGCACAATGATCGCGCCCGAGGTCAATGAGTACCCGGACTCGGGCAAGGTGTGGGCGCGATCGTGGCCGCCGGGCGCACTGCGGCCGGATGAGGCTGTCGATCTGCTCGTGCGCGGCGACCAAGAGTCCGCGGATTACCTCGACGGCGAGACCTGAGCCAGTCACGCGGAGGGTGGCCGCTCTCTCGCCGATCCATCGTTTTATGAAATGGCCTTGGCGGCGTGTGCGAGTTGCAGCGCGAGTCCTCCGCCATCGCTCGTCACACGGATATCGGTAAAGCCGGCGTCTTGCAGCATGGTTTCCATCTGCCCGTCGGTGTGGACGTTCAGGGCCGGTCCCATCGGAGGGTACAGCCACCAGTTGCGCAGCGATGCGGGCGGGAGTGGCCCGGATAGGCTTGCGATCACGAGCCCTCCGCTGGGTGCCAGGACGCGATGCAGCTCGGCGAGCACTGCGGCCGGGTCGTAGATGAAGAAGAACATGTTGGCCGAGATGGCCGCGGTGAAGCTCTCTGTGGGCCACGGGATCGTCGCGGCATCTCCGAGCTTGAGTTGCAGTCTGTCCTCGGCGATGGCCTGGCGGTTGCGCGCCATGCACAGCGCGAACATGTCGGGGCTGTGATCCAGACCCGCCGCTGAGTGGGCGCCCCCGGCGAGCACGCGCTCCAGTAACACTCCGGGGCCGCAACCGATCTCCAGCACCCGCTCGCCCTCCAGTGGGCCGAGCGCGTCGAGGATCGCCGTAAACGATGGCTCGTGCGCCTTGGGGCCGTCGCGGTAGGCAAGACGGCCGAGCACACCGCCGGGCCGGCGGGCGAGCCCGTCCACGAGCCGCTGACCGAAGCTGGCCCTTACTTTCGCGTACATGTACGCAAATATAGCTCGTCTCGGTCCTACGTGCTGGCGAGCAGCCCGTCGAGGATCGCTGCGACGCGCGCCCGGTAGCTCTTACGTGCGCGCGCCTTGGGCCAGTAGTCAGCGAGCGCGGCAAGCGTGGGCAGCTCGTCGGGATCGACACTCGATAGGAGGGCCAGTTGGCGCGGCCGGCGGTCGAGTCTCGCGGTCTGGTTCGCGGTCGCTTGGCTGATGACGAGTTCGCCGACCGTGAAGCGCCAGACCGTCAAATATGCCTCGGCGGCTTGCTCGGGTGTCATGCCAGCAGCGACGAACGCCGCGACGATCTCCTCCATAAGCCACAACACCGACGGCGCCATCAGATCGCCCTTCACCAGCACCGGCACCACCCACGGGCTGCGATCCAAACCGTCGTAAAGGAACTTGAACAGAGCGAGCAAACGGCGACGAGGCTCGCGGGGAAGCCGCGGGCGCGGCAACTCGGCCGCCGCGCGATCGAGCAGCAACACCAACAGCTCATCACGGTCGCGGACGTGGCGGTAGAGCGCCATCGTGGAACTGCCAAGCTCCCGTGCCACCCGGCGCATCGTCAACGCATCCACACCCTCGCGCCGCACCACCTCCTCAGCCGCACCGACCACCATCTCCCGCGACAAACGCGCAGGACGCCCAGCACGCCGCGAAGACGCAGAACCCTCAGTCATGGCAGGAGTCTCGCAAAGCCGACGCTCCGCGCAAGGACGCCGGACGCTACCCGCAGCTCGTCATGTGGCCGTCCCGCTCAACACACGTTCGAGCGTAGATCGCTGGTCGTCATGTGTCTGCTATCCCCTCATTCAAGTTCCACCCTGGCTTGCGTGAAAATCCGGTTGGAGCACGTCGTAGCCGATGAACTCAAACAGGCGGACACTGCTCGCAAAGGGCAGCGGTGGGGCGAGCAGTCGGTTGACTCCGACGCCGAACGGCGGCGCATCCTCGAAAGCAAGCTCGCCGAAGCTGCCACGCTCAAACGTCTCACGGATGTACGGCGTCAGGTCGGGCGGATGACGATGGCGAGTCCAGATCACCGTGGCCTGCGGCGCACAAAGCCGCGGAAGATGGCTGACGGTATTGGCGATGTCCTCCGCCGATATGTTGCCGAACACGCCGCACAGGAGAACCAGGTCCGCCGGGACGGCGCCCTCATACGCATCTGTCATCGAGGCATCGGCAGCGACGACTTCAACCTCTCCAAGCCCCGCCTCCTTGGCGGCGCGGCGGGCGAGAAGCGCGTTGTGCTCGTCAAGCTCAACCAAGCGAGCCGTGACATCCGCGCGTCGCGGATGCCCGGCAAGGACACCGATCAGGTCGTGTCCCTGTCCGGCGCACACGCTGATCGCCCGCACGGAGCCGGGGGCGCTCCGGTCGAGCGCGGCGCGCACCTGCGCCTGCACGACCGAGAGACGCTGGCCCAGCGCTGAGTCGGGGTCGGCGTAATCCTCATGCCAAGTGTGCCAGTCCACGAGCAGTCCGCGAGCCTATCGCGGCTCGGGAAAGACCGAGAGTGGAACGCTGTAGTGCCGGCGGAATGTCCGCGCGAGGTGGGGCGACTGGCGATAGCGAGGAAACGGCCTTGCGTCCCGTTTGCGTCCCATTCGGCCTGCTCTTGCGTCCCATTTGCGTCCCACAGGCCACCGAACAGCCGCGAACACGAGCGAACGACCTTCCACGAAAGCCAGTATTTGAGCGGATTTTCGCCCGTGTTCGCTGGCCTTCGCAGAGCTTGAACTTATCGGGGCGGCCGGATTTGAACCGGCGACCCCCTGCTCCCAAAGCAGGTGCGCTACCAGGCTGCGCCACACCCCGATGTTCACTAAGAGTAGTGCCCGCTGCTAGGGTCCGCCCCGCCATGGTCGATATCCAACCGCTACGTGCCCTGCACTACGACCAATCGCTGGTCGGACCACTGGCGGATGTGACGTCTCCGCCTTACGACGTGATCGACGCACAGCAGCGCGAGCAACTGCTCCAACGCTCGCCCTTCAACGTTGTCGCCGTGGACCTTCCCAAAGGCGAGCCGGATCCGTACGCCACCGCCGGCGAGCTGTGGGAAGCCTGGCAGCTGCAGGGCGCGGTCGTGCGCGATCCCGAGCCTGCGCTCTGGGCTCACACGCAGACCTACACAGGTCCAGACGGTCAGACGCGCACGCGCAACGGCTTCTTCTGCAGGGTACGGATCGAGGGCTACGGTCCTGGCCGGGTGCGCCCACACGAGCGCACGCATCCCGGGCCCAAGGAGGATCGCCTGCGCCTGATGAGGGCGACACGCACGAACCTCTCCCCCATCTTCTCCCTGTTCTCGGACCCGACGAACACCGCCTGGCAGGCACTGGAGCCCGCGACTGCCGACACCCCCTGGGGCGAGGTCACAGACGCGGAAGGAACCCAGCACAGGCTGTGGCGGCTAACCGACCCGCAGGCAATCGCAGCCGTGCAGGACGCCACCCGCGACGCGGAGCTGCTGATCGCCGACGGCCACCACCGCTACGAGACCGCCGCCACCTACGCCGACGAGCTCGGCGGCGATGGCGAGCACCGCTACATGCTCATGTGCCTTGTCGCGCTCCAGGACCCGGGCCTCACGATCTTCCCCACCCACCGCCTCGTGCGTGGCCTCGATCGCGAGCGCCAGGAGGCCTTGAGAGAAACATTGCGCCGCGACTTCGAGATCACGGAGGTGCCGCTCGAGCAGCTCGCGCCGCAGCCCGGCACGGGGCCGCTCGAGCTCGGCTACATCGACGCCCACCACCAGCAGCCCTACCGGCTGAAGCTCAAGGATCAGGCAATCGCGGACGCCGCTCTGCCCGGCTTCTCCGAGGCCTATCGCAGCCTGGACACCGGGGTGCTGGAGGCGCTGCTTCTCAAGCAGACACTTGGCTTCTCAGACGATGACATCTCCCACTTCAACGGCCTCTTCTACGCGCGCAGCGAGGAGGAGGCGGTGGCGATGGTGCGCTCGGGCAAGTACGACGCGGCCTTCCTGATGCGGCCCACGCCCGTGCGACAGGTTCGCGAAGTTTCCGCCTCCGGCGAGAATATGCCGCCCAAGTCGACGTTCTTTTACCCGAAGCTACTGACCGGGCTGCTGTTCAACCCCCTTTCGTAGCCCAGTGCCGTCGATACCATGGAAGGAGAGGGTGCTGTGACAACCCGATCGGAAGGTGTTGCAGTGATGAGGGCCAGTGTCAGGCGTAACGATTCGGCGTTCAAACACACCGTTCAGGTGCGCGACCACCAGTTGACGGTCGACGAGCCGCTGGAGTCCGGCGGCGAGGACGCGGGACCCGACCCACAGGAGCTGCTCGCGGTGAGCCTCGCCTCCTGTACGGCGATCACGATGGAGATGTACGCGGCCCGCAAGGGCTGGGACATCGGCAAAGTCGAGGTCGACGTGCAGTACACCCCCGCCGAGCGAGGTTGTCCCACCAAGTTCGACGTGGTGCTGCGACTCCCAGACGATCTGCCCGAGGAGCAGGTGGAGCGCCTGCAGGTGATCGCGGCCAAGTGCCCAGTGCATCGGACGCTCGACGGAGAGGTCATGTTCCAGGAGCGTGTCGAGCGCACCAGCGTCCCGGTCTGAGAAGCTGCCGCGCCCGGACCCAAGCGCGACGCTGGCCTCAGCGCTCTCCGCGCTTCTGCTCGACACAGACACGCACTCCCAGCCGCAGACCGATGAGCAGACGCCGGCGGCTGTGCTGGTGGCCCTATACGAATCTGAGCAGGGCGAGCTGCACGTGGTTTTGACCAAGCGTCGAGCGGACCTGCGCCGCCACGCGGGTGAGATCTCCTTTCCCGGCGGGCGACGCGATCCCGAGGACGAGACGCTGACGGACACCGCCCTGCGCGAGGCCGAAGAGGAGATCGGGCTCACACGCACGGAAGTCACGATCGTCGGGGCGCTGGAGCGCACCTCGACGTTCGCGACCAACTACGCGATCCACCCTTTCGTCGGCCTGCTCGAGGGTCCGCACCGGTGGCGTGCCTCCGAGCTCGAGGTCGATGCCGTGATCGAGCCGACGCTTCACCAGGTTTGGGACGGGAGGACCCGCACGCAGATCGAGCGGCGCGGGTTCACTTTCGAGACTGACGCCTACATATTTGAGGAGCAGCTCGTGTGGGGCGCGACGGCACGCATTCTCGAGGGGTTGCTCGAGCGGCTGGCCCCAATATTGGACCGCCGCGCCAACGTTTGACACGGCGGTCCCATCCGCGAGCCCAGAGGGGGTTGGGCTCGAAGGCTCTGAAACCGTGCCTATGGCCCTGTTGCCACGGGGACGCCAACGAGACTGCCCCACTCCGTCCAGGAGCCGTCGTAGTTCTTGACGTGCTCGGAGCCCAGCAGCTCGTGTAGGACAAACCAAGTGTGGGCCGAGCGCTCGCCGATGCGGCAGTAGGCGATTATGTCCTTGCCGTCGAGCACTCCCTTGGAACCATAGAGCTCGCGCAGTTGCTCGGCGCTCTTGAAGGTGCCGTCCTCGTTGACCGCTTGTGCCCACGGGATCGAAGCGGCGCCGGGGATGTGCCCGGCACGCTGGGCGCCCTCCTGCTCATAGCCGCTGGGCGAGATGATCTCGCCGGTGAACTCGGCAGGCGAGCGTACGTCGACGAGGTTGATCGAGTCACCGACCGCCGCCTGCACCTCCTCGCGTCGCGCCCTTATCGCCTCATTGCCCGCCTTGGCCACAAATGCCGCCGGCGCATGGTCTGGCGCATCGGTCGTGGTCGGCCGTCCGTCGGCGATCCACTTTTCGCGCGGCCCATCGAGCAGCAGCACCTTCTCGTGACCGTAGTACTTCAGGTACCAGTAGGTGTATGCGGCAAACCAGTTGTTGCGATCGCCGTAGAGCACGATCGTGTGGTCACTGGAGATTCCGTTGCGTGAGAACAGCGCGCCGAAGTCCTCGGGGCCGAGGAAATCTCGCTTGAGGGGGTCCTGCAGATCCTGCTTCCAGTCGAATCCGACGGCGCCGGGAATGTGAGCCTCGGCGTAGAGCTTTGGGTTCTCGTCGACCTCGACGACGCGAATGTCGCTGTCGCTGAGATGCTGCTCGAGCCAGGCCGCGTCGACGAGCACGTTCTTTGAGTATCCGGACAAGTCGTCTGTCCTCCTGTGTAGAAGCTCATCGTCAAAAGCCGATCGGCTTTTGGGGATATGAAGTTCAGGATAGCGCGCTGACGCGCTGACATAGCGAGCTTCCAGCAGGCCCGCGATTGCACGCAACGCATGCGCCAACCAAACGTCTCGGTCGAGCGGATCGGCGCTCAGCAGCGCCACGGGGATCGAGTTCAGCCGCGCCGTCTCCAACACCGTCCGCTCGTGCTCGCCCACCTGATAGACGAAGCCGCGCATCGAACTGTCCACCGAGCGCAGCAGGAAGCGCTCCGGCGAGGAGCGCTCCAGCCAGAACACGATCGCGACGTGCTCCAACGCGCCACGGTCGGGGCGCGCAACAGCGCTCACCACGTGCCCTTCTCGCTCCAGCGCATTTCCCAGCGCCGACGCGCTGGCCCCGAGCCCGACGATCAGGAACCTTGCCACGCGCCAATCCTATGGCAGGCGCATTTGGGCGCCGCGGCCGGTGGGGGACCGCGGCGCCCGATGAGGAGAGCGGCACGTCTGATGGCAGCAGGGGGTATGTGCGAGACGTTGCGGGAGAGGTTGGATACAACGCCCCGCGACCCCTGTGCGCGATCATGCTCAGTCACTCACGCTCTTGCGATTGCTCGTTGCCGTCAAGCGGCGGAGAGTCCCCCTCTTCGTCATCTTGTCAGCAAGAGAACACAACGTATGTAAACACAATTGCAGGGATATGTCAAGGGCGTTCTTTTTGTGGGTTTGGGCGTGCCGGTTCGAGCCGCCACGCCCCACGCCAGCGTGGCTTCCCTGACCGGGCGTGCGTGCGTCGCCCCCGGACCGACGCTCGACTCTACGCCACGCCCTCTGCGCCCGACCGCGCCCCGAAACGCGCTCCAATACCATCCGAGCCGATGCCCGAGCAAGACCCTGCAACCACCGACGTGGTGACAATGGAGAAGATCGTGGCCCTGTGCAAGCGCCGCGGCTTCATCTTCCCCTCCTCGGAGATCTACGGGGGCGTCGGCTCGACCTATGACTTCGGCCACTACGGGGTGCTCTTGAAGGGCAACGTCAAGAACGAGTGGTGGCGCGCGATGGTGGGCCGGCGCGATGACATCGTGGCGCTCGATTCCGCGATCCTGCAGCACCCGCGCGTGTGGGAGGCCTCCGGCCACCTCGCCGGCTTCACCGATCCGCTCGTGGACTGCAAGACCTGCGGGCAACGTTTCCGCGCCGATCACTTGGGCGATCTGCCGTGCGGGCGCAAGCCCTCCAAGCATCCTGGCGAGACAGACGAGTGCGACCTGACCGAGGCGCGCGACTTCAACCTGATGTTCGAGACCACGATCGGGCCAGTGAAGGAGTCGGGCTCAGTCGCCTACCTGCGCCCGGAGACCGCGCAGGGGATCTTCATCAACTTCAAGAACGTGCTGCAGTTCTCGCGCAAGAAGCCGCCCTTCGGGATCGCGCAGGTCGGCAAGTCGTTTCGCAACGAGATCACGCCCGGCAACTTCATCTTCCGCACACGCGAGTTCGAGCAGATGGAGATGGAGTTCTTCACGCCGCCGAACGAGGCTCAGAAGTGGTTCGAGCATTGGCTCTCCGAGCGGATGAGCTGGTACATCACGCTCGGCCTGCGCCCCGATCACCTGCGCCTGCGCGCCCACGATCCGGACGAGCTGTCGCACTACTCCTCGGGCACCAGCGACGTCGAGTACCTGTTCCCGATCGGTTGGTCTGAGCTCGAGGGCATCGCCAACCGCGGCAACTTCGATCTCACCCAGCACGCCGAGTTCTCAGGCGAGAAACTCGAGTACTTCGATCCGCAGAGCGGTGAGCGCTACATACCTCACGTGATCGAGCCGGCCGCGGGCGCCGATCGGGCAACACTCGCATTTCTGGTGGACGCATACGACGAGGAAGTCGTGCAGAGCGCGAGCGCCGAGGACGGATCGGCTGAGAAAGGCGGTAAGCCAGCGGAAACTCGCACCGTGCTGCGCCTGCATCCCCGCCTTGCGCCCGTCAAGGTGGCGGTGATGCCGCTCGTCAAGAAGGACGGCCAACCCGAGCTTGCGCGCGAGATCCACGAGGACTTGCGCGAACGCATGCAGAGCGAGTACGACGAGCGCGGCTCGATCGGCAAGCGCTACCGCCGCCAGGACGAGATCGGCACTCCCTGGGGCGTGACGATCGACCACCAGTCGATCGAGGACGGGACCGTCACGCTGCGAGACCGCGATTCGCTGGCCCAGGATCGAATCAAGATCGAGGAGCTCCCCGGCGAGCTCGAAAGGCGCTTGGCGGCGCCCTGGCAAACACCCAAGTTGAACGCATAAGGAGAGAGATGGACTTCGACCTGACCGATGAGCAAGAGCTGATCCGCAGCACCGCGCGCGAGTTCACCGACAAGGAGATCGTGGAGCAGGCCAAGCAGAACGCGCGCAATCACCATTTCGACTTGGAGATCGTCAAGAAGATCGCCGATCAGGGCTATCTCGGCGCGATTGTGCCGCGCGAGTACGGCGGCGCTGGTCTCGACTACATCTCTTACGGGCTGGTGGTCGAGGAGATCGGCAGGGGCTGCTCTTCGGTGCGCACCGTCATCTCGGTCCAGACCTCGCTCGTGTGCAGCGCGATCCTCAAATGGGGCACCGAGGAGCAGAAGCAGCACTACCTGCCGAAGTTGTGCTCAGGCGAGTGGCTGGGGTGCTTCGGTCTCACTGAGCCAGACACGGGCTCGGACGCCGCCAAACAGCGCACGCGCGCCAAGAAGACCGACAAAGGCTGGGTCATCAACGGCGCGAAGATGTGGATCTCGATGGGCAACTACGCGAAGGTGGCGCTGATCTTCGCCCAGACCGACCCCGAGTTGGGCCACAGAGGCCTGGCGTGCTTCATGGTCGACACCGACCAGCCCGGCTACCAGCCGAGCACGATCGAGCACAAGATGGGGCTGCACGCCTCCGACACAGCCTCGATCGCACTCGAAGACGTAGAGGTCTCAGACGATCAGATGCTCGGCGAGATCGGCGACGGCTTCAAGGTCGCGATGTCCTCGCTCGACTCCGGGCGCTACTCGGTGGCAGCAGGCTGCGTGGGCATCTGCCAAGGGTGCGTCGAGGAGTCAGTCAAATACGCCAAGGAGCGCGAGCAGTTCGGCAAGCCGATCGCAAGCTTCCAGCTCGTGCAGGCGATGATCGCCGACATGGTCCTGAAGACCGACGCCTCGCGCATGCTCGTGTGGCGCGCGGGCTTCCTCAAGGACAAGGGCCGCCCCAACACGCTGGAGACCTCGGTCGCGAAGCTGCACGCCACAGAGGCCGCGGTGGAGTGCGCGAACACGGCGATCCAGGTTCACGGCGGCGCCGGCTACGTCGACGACCATCCGGTCGAGCGCTACTTCCGCGACGTGCGCGTCACCACCCTGTACGAGGGCACTTCGCAGATACAGAAGCTGATCATCGGCCGCGCGATGACCGGAATCAACGCGCTCGTGCCTTCCTGAGAGGTCATTGATATCCGATGATCAAACAACCACTCGTGTCCTCCTGAAAGGAGCCTCTGTGACCTCTGAGGCGTGGGATTTGGAGGGATTGAATGGGCGTGCCGCCAGTGTCATAGGGGTTGTTGGCGCTGGCACTATGGGTAGTGGTATCGCCCAGCTGGCGTGCAAGGCAGGTGCCCGCACGCTCCTGTACGACCCGCTGCCCGAGGCGCTAACGCGCGGTACACAGGGCGTGTTGAATGGTCTGCAGAAGGAAGCCGACAAGGGCAAGCTGACGAGCGAGCAGACTCATGAGGCCGCCGAGCGCCTGGAGTCCGTCGAGGAACTAGAGCAGTTGAGCTCGTGCGAGTTGGTGATCGAGGCGGCGCCGGAGCGGCTCGACGTCAAGCACGAACTGTACGGGCGCCTGTCGGAGATCGTGAGCGAGCAGTGCGTGCTGGCGAGCAATACGTCATCGCTGCCGATCACGGCAATAGCCGCGGGTGCCACGCACCCGGAGCGCGTCGTTGGGATGCACTTCTTCAATCCGGCGCCGCTGATGCGTCTGCTCGAGGTGATCGCCGGCCTCCTCTCCGACGAGCGTGCGCTTGAGATCGCGCAGGCGACCGGCCTCGCGATGGGCAAGGACGTGATCCGCGCCGCCGACGTGCCCGGTTTCATCGTGAACCGTTGCAATCGTCCCTTCGGCCTGGAGGCACTGCGCCTGTTGCAAGAGCGCATCGCGGACATCGAGACGATCGATCGCATCGTGCGCCTCGGCGGCGGCTTTCGCATGGGGCCGTTCGAGCTGAGCGACCTGGTGGGCGTGGACACCGGCTTCGACGTCTCCAAGAGCTTCTACGAGTTGAGTTTCGGCGAGCCGCGCTGGCGCCCCTCCCCCATCCAGGCCCAACGCGTGGCCGCGGGCCTGCACGGGCGCAAGACAGGACGAGGCTATTACGACTACACGGGCGAGGGTCCCCATAGGCCGTCCGATCCCGACGCGCCTGGCGCCAACGCAGATGCGATCGTGAATGGCGCTGGTCCTGTAGCAGACGCCCTGCGCGCGCTCGCCACCGGCACCTCAGGACCGCGGATAT
>DATCEK010000118.1:0-3889 GCA_036510155.1 Solirubrobacteraceae bacterium
CAAGCTGGTCCACCGCGAGAGCGGCGGCGCTTACCGCCGCGAGACGGCCGCCGCCCTCGCCAGCTTGAGCGCCGCTATCGCCCGCCTCGCAGTCGGCGACGGGGGCGCACCGTGATCGTCAAGAAGATCCCCCGGTCGAAGACCGCCGCGCCCAACAGCCAGGCCGCCCACGTGCGCGCCTTGGCCGACTACATCGCTGGCCCCAAAGCCGGCGGCGCCGGCGAGAAGGTGGAGCACCGTGGCGCCCTGAACCTCTTGAACGTCGATCACGAGGAACAGGTGCAGGAGATGATCGACCTAGCCGAGCTGGCCAAGCGCAGCCCACAGCCGGTGCAGCACTGGATCATGAGCTGGCGGGAGGGTGAGCAGCCGACGTCGGCCCAAGCCGATCGGGCGGCCAGGATGTTCCTGGACGAGATGGGCCTGGCCGAGCACCAAGCGATCTATGGGTTGCACCGCGACACCGAGAACTGGCACCTCCACCTGGCCGTCAACCGTGTCCATCCCGAGACGGAGAAGCTGGTCACTGTGAACAACGGGTTCGACCACGAGGTCGCCCACCGGGCGATCGCTCGCATCGAGCACGCGCAGGGGTGGCAGAGGGAGGACCGCGGCCTGTTCCGGGTGCAAGAGGACGGGCGCGTCGAGCGCGAGCGACCGCGCGACGAGCAAGAGCGCAAGCCGTCCGGCCCCGCCCGCGATTTCGAAGAGCGAGTGGGCGCACGGAGCGCCGAATCGACGTAAGCGCCCGCTGTTGACCATCTGCCGCTGAAGCACGGCGGCGTGCAAGATGCGCGGGAGTCGATGGACAGCGCGACGAAGACGGGTAGCGACGGCTCAGATTCAGCCCCCGACTGGCTACTCAGCGTTCGGCTGCTCGGATTTCTTGTGCGCGGCGGCGGCCCAGGGAGCGGGCATGAGCTCGGCGAGCCGAGCGGCGGGCCAGTCGACGCCGGCCAGCTTGCCGATCACGTCTCGCAGGTAGTCGAAGGGATTGGCGCCGACGATCGCGCAGTTGCCGAGCAGGGTGCTGATGATGGCGTGGCGGCGCGCGCCTTCGTCGGAGCCACAAAACAGGTAGTTGCGGCGGCCAAGGGCCGTCGGCCTGTGGCGGCGCTCGACGTGCAGGTTGTCGATAGGAACGCGCGCATCCTCGAGAAACACGATGAGCGTGGACCACTGGTTGATGGCGTAGGTGATGGCTTTGCCCAATGGGCTCTTGGGTTCCGCTTGCCCACGCAGGTCCTTGATGACTTGGGAAAGCCTATCCATCACTGGCCGCGAGAGATGCCGGCGCCGGGCGAGCAACTCGTCCAGGCCGACGTTCTCTTCCCGCGCCTTGGCCTCGACGGCGTAGAGCTGCGCGAAGAGCGCGACGGGCACAGCGGCGCGCAGGTCCTTGGCTTCAAGCGCGGCGACGAATTTCCGGCGCGCGTGAGCCCCGCAGCCGACGCGCGTGGCGGCCCCCGGCCGGTCGAAATACGCGTTGATGCCGGCGTAACCGTCAGCCTGTACGTATTTGCCGGTGAAATTCGCCAAGACTCGGCACGGGCCGTCACCCTCCCATGTGGGCGTGTACTCGCAGAACAACACTTCGTCGACGTCCCCGATATACATCCACAGGTGCCCCTTCTTGATCCCGTGGGGGTGGTCGCGATCCAGCACCGGCATGTGCGTGTCGTCGAGACTGATGACCGTCCGGCCCAGCGTGTCGGCGCGCGCGACCTTCCACAGTGGCTCAAGCAGGTCAGCAGCGGCGGCGACCCAGTCGCCCATCGTCGAGGTGGGCAGCTCGAAGCCGAGACGCCCCCACTCCTTCGCCTGGCGGTAAAGAGGCGTCGAATCTTCGTACTTGTCGACCAGCAACTTGGCCAGCAGCCCCGGGCCGGGCCGTCCGCCATCGATCGGCTTGGGCGTGGCCGCCGCAATGACCACGCCTTCCTCGCATTTCTTGCACACCGCCTTGGCGAGGTGCTCTTCGATCACGAAGAGCTCCGCCGGGCGAAATTCGAGCGTGTTGCGGATCTCGATGCCCATCGATTGCTTTGTTGCTCCGCAGCTTTCGCAGCACGTTTGCGTCGACAGAAGCGGGACCTTGCGGATCTCGCGGCGCAGGTGCGCGGGCAGTGGCTTGCGCACCGCTCGCGGCGGCGACTTCTTCTGCGCGGCGGGTTGGTCATCGGACGCGCCGCCGATCGTGGGCGGCGTGGGCGGTGCCGTTTCGACGTTGGCCTTCGCCGCTTCGGCTTCCCCGATCTGCGCCAGGAAGAACGCGAGTTGATCAGGCGAGATCTTCTCCGAGCGCTTGCGGTAAAGCTGCCGGAGCGCTGCCTGCAGCCGCCATTCGAGCTGCGTGTTTTGCGTGAGCAGCTTCTCGAGCAGCCCGGTCACCGTCCCGAGCATTTCGTCGCGTCGGCCCTCGTCGAACATCTTGGCCAGCATCTCGCGCACGCCCGCCGCCTGTTGCAGCTGCAGCGGTGTCGCGTGATCCGTCACGCCTTTGGCTGGTACACGACCCGATCGCGGACCACAAGAAAATTCGCTACATGGCCGGCGATGCCTGCTCGCTCGTCATCGCGTCGGGCGTCCAGCGCGGTCGCCGCTTGGCCCCGCGCAGATCGATCCCCTCGAGGATCAGCGCCAACTCCGCTGCTTCGATCTGCATGTGCGAACGCTCTGCCACTGTTTCCTGAGACCAGGGCACGCGGAAAGTGCCGCGCTCCAATCTCTTTGTCACTGTGACGTAACCGGTCCGATCCCAGAACAAGACGCGCGCGTGCGAGCCGCGCTTGTTGAAGAAGACGTACAGATGCCCACTGTGCGGATCACCGTGCAGGACCTGCCGCACCAGCAACACCAGCCCGTCCATTTGCCGGCGCATGTCGCATGGCTCGGTCGCCACGAAGATCTGCACCGAAGGTGGCAGCGTCAGCACGACCGCGCCTCCCGCCCTTCCAACGCCGCCACCACCGCCCGAAGCACACCCGGATCGAAGCCGCGCTCCACGCGAACCAGGTGCCCGCAGACCTCGACCCCCACGTGTGTGTGCCCGGCCCGCAACTCGAATCCCTGCTCGGCTGCCGTGGCTCTCGCGGGCTCCACCACGCGCAGCGGAACGAACTGGGGAATACGCGTCGCCCGCCTCGGCCCCGCCTTCTGCTTCCTTTGTCCCAGTCGCTTCATCCAGCGGTACAGCCGCGACGGATATACCCCCAACTTCTTTGCGAAATGCGCTGTCGGCTCCCCGCTCGCTGCCAGTTCGGCCAACACGCGCCTCGCTTTCGCCTCGCTCCATTGTTGGCGCCGCGGCGCCTTTTCTCGCTCACCCTCGGCCTTCGGCCCCTCTTCCTTCGTTGCCGTCGTCTCCACTCGTCACCTCCACCCCCACCATGCGCGCCCAAGCCATCCGACGGCAGATGGTCAACAGCGGGCGCTTACGAGCCCGCCGCGGTGCTCGCCCTTCTCGCCGTCACCTCCGCCTCACGACGAAAGCGTGCAAGAGCCTCCTCATTGGATGCGAGCTGACGGGCCAACACCTTCACGGCGACGCGCTTGTTCAGCCGGAGCTGCGTTCCTTCATAAACCGTTCCCATCCCCCCCTGGCCGATGAGGCGAGTCAATCGGAACGAATCCTGCAGGACCGTCCCCAGCAAGGTCTCGCCGTTCAGGCCGCCTGCGGTCATCTGCTCTTGCTCTGAACAGGGCAGCGCACCGGGCCTGTCGCCGCTTTGGGTCGGCGTATCTCATCAGATTGGCCATCACTCCATCCCCGACCGTGTCGCATCGTAACCGGACAGGCGGATTTCCGCATCCGAGTCGGCATCATGGGCGCAGTCATGCGCCGAGCGGGACCGACATCCACGTGCGCCGGTGCACTTCAAGCGCGACA
>DATCEK010000119.1:0-27215 GCA_036510155.1 Solirubrobacteraceae bacterium
TGACCGACATGCGGTGCTCGTCCCCGGAGAGCTCGGTCCCGCACTCGAAGGTGACCATGCTGCCCGGCGCGAGCTCGACGATCCCGTCGCGCAGCGCGCCGATCCGCAGCTTCGGCCCGGGCAGGTCCTGGAGGATGGCGACCGGACGCCCGGCCCGGCTCGCCGCCTCGCGCACCCGTTCGGCGGTCTCGGCGTGCTCGTCGAGGGTGCCGTGCGAGTAGTTCAGGCGCGCGACGTCCATGCCGGCGCGCACCATCGCGAGCAGCGTCTCTGGCTCGCGCGAGGCTGGGCCGATGGTGGCGACGATCTTCGTGCGGCGCATTGTCTCGCCACGGTAGCGGTCGCGGCGGGGGCTTGCGGCCCCCGGGTGTGACGGTTGTGTTATGCCTCGGGTCATGATGCTGGGTCCCACACGTCCACTTCCGCGCGTTGGAGCGTCAGCGCGCATCAAGCACTTCGGCGGTGCCGCCGAGCTCGGCACGATCGTCGCTGTTCACGACGACGGGAGTCGCGTGAGCGTTCAAGGCGAGGACGGGGATCTGTATGAGTTCGTGCTGAGCCCTGCCAACGCTCGCTTCGTCTCAGCGGGTGATGCACACGGGCCGCGCCTGGAGCTGGTCGACGAGCGGATCTGAAGCGGGCTCCACGGGCACCAGAGGTCCGCCGACGTCCTGGCGGGGAATCTGCGCGTCTTCGCTAAGGCGTCTTGACGTCGGGGAACCACTCGGCGCAGTGCTCGCGCAGCGTGTCCCGCACCCAAGTGCGCTCATCGGCGCTGGCGACGCGCAGGCGCGCGAGCAGCTCCTTCTGGTGCTCGATCGGGGCGCCGGCGATATTCCAGCGCACCGCCAGGCGCTCGAACAGCAGCTCGAGCGCACGTTGCCATACGTCCTCCTGGGTGGATGCCGCGCGCGAGCTGTGGCCGGCAAGCGTCTCTGCGTACTCCCGCCGCGCGCCGGCCGTGAACGACCCGCGCAGCGTCAGCACGTTTCCCTGAGCGTCGGTGTAGTCGCTTGTGGGTGCGCTCAACTTCTTGGGCTTGCGTGTCTTCTTGGCCATCGTCCAGTCGCTCGTCGATCGAGTGCGTGGTTTTGACGCGACGGTCGCGCCGTATGTCCGGCCTGCCGCCGTCGTCGGGGTGAATCGTCTCCGCGACCCTACGCCCGCATCCTCAGCGACCCTACGCCTACGTATACATGGTCTCCGATGCGCATCGCCCGCATCGCTCGACCCACCTTTACATCGTCTCCGCGGCCTTCAGCAGCTGCGTGCGCACGTCACCAGTGACGGGCTTGGCATGCCCCGCCCACGCCGCCGCAGGCTCCATCTCCGCCAGCTTGCGGATCGATGCCTTGGCCTGTCCAGTGTCGTAGTTGTAGATATGGTCCGGCGTGTGAGTAGGACAGTCGCGCCCCCACATGTCGAGGGTGTAGAAGCAGTCGCTGACGAGTGCGAGGCGGTCGGACTCGCGCCACAGGCCGATCTGGCCGGGGGCGTGGCCGGGCAGCTCGATCACCTTGAAGCCGGCGATCTCATCGCCCTCAGTGAGCGTGCCTGAGATCTTCACGGGGCCGGCGTCCCAGGCGTAACGGTGTAGGGCGCGGTGGACTTGTCGCTGCGCGGTCGGTATCCCGGTCAGCCCAGCGGGCCAGTAGCGAAAGCCGCCTGAGCCCTCGGCGTCCTGGACCTCGTCGGGGTGGCACAGCACGGGCACGCCGAGCGCGGGCGCGGTGCCTCGATGGTCGGTGTGGCCGTGGCCGAGCACGATCCGCTTGATCCCGCCGAGCTTGGCGCCGGCTGAGGCGACGGCACGCACCATCGTGCGTGCGCCTGCGTCGTACATCGTCACACCACCCACGCTCTCATCCTCGATCAGGTACACGTTGCAGCGCCCGGGCTGTCCCTGCACGACCCACACGCCCTCGGCCACGAGCTCAGCATCGCGCGCGGCCATGCCGGTGACCCTCGTCTTCACATTGAACGCACCCATCAAGCGCTGCTCGGCGCTCGAGTCCTGCGGGGGCATCAGCCCGATCTGACGCGCGACGGTCAGGCCGTCGGAGAAGGCGTCATTGGCCTGCACCTTCCCGTCGCGCACGGTCAGGACGTCGACGCCTTCGAGTTTCAGCGGGCTGCCGGTGGCCTGTACGCCATTCAACGTCCCCGGCCCGGCGAACGTGCCGGTGATCTGCCACTGCACCGCGCAGCGCTCGCCCTCTGTTGTGGTTTCGAGGACCTCCATCTTCATGTCCGGCATCGCTTCGATCAGCCCGCCGATGAACTCGCGCACGCCCTGGGGGGCCAGCACGTCGACCTGGCCGCGAACATACTCGCGCCCGCCCTCGGCCCACAGCGCCACCGCTGCCTCGACATCGCGTGCGCCGATCGCATCGAAATAGCGTCGCGCCACCGCCTCGGTGTCGCTGCTGCCCGTCCTGTTGCTCGCGGTCTTTTTGGCGGTGCTCGCCTTGTGGATGTGGGCGGCCGCCTCTTGCACCTTTGCTGCCGTCTTGCCCTTCTCAGCCCCGTCGTCGACCATCTCGTCTCCTTTGCCGCTTGCCTACCCCTGCCCTTGGGGTGTCCTTGTCGTGGTGCGCCCTTCGGGTACGCCGGCTTGGCCGACCGCCCCGCCCACGGCCGGAGTCGGCCCCCGCAAAGGCCAACCTGACCAAAGAGTCTAGGGCGCCCCACCGCCAAACGCGAGTCCCGCTAGTAGTCTCCGCGACGGTGAGCGAGCCGGCCCGTAAACGCGAGCTTGGCAGGGGCGAGCGCGTCCTGCCGGGCGTCTTTCGCCTGCGCCTGCCTCTGCCTTGGCCGGGGGTGCCGCACGGCAACGCGTGGGCGATCAGGGCAGGCGACGGTGTCGTCTTGTTCGACACCGGCTACTACACCCCGCCGGGTCCGGGCGAGCCGGGTTCGATGTTCCAGCTGGAGCGGGCGCTTGCGATGTGTGGGCTTGTCGTCGAGGACATCCGCCTGGTGGTCTGCACGCACGCTCATTCCGACCACTATGGCCAGGCCGGCGCGATTGTCGAGCGGACCGGCGCCGAGCTGTGGATGCACCCCAAATACGAGCACATGTCGATTGAGCAGCAGGACCCGGAGGCGACGCTCGAGCGGCGTATCGAGGTGGCCCGCCAGTCGGGCGTCCCCGAAGAGCCACTGAGACGCTACGCGGCCGAGCGCGAGCATCACGAATCGGGCATCTCGGCCGTGCTCGCGCCCGATCGCGAGTTGCTTCCAGGAGTGGTGGTCAACACCGACCTCGGCCCTTGGAGCGTGTATGAGACGCCCGGCCACGCCCCGTCGCACGTATGTCTGTTCCAGCCCGAGCGGCGGCTGCTGATCTCCGGCGATCATCTGCTCGGGCGTATCTCGCTGTTCTTCGACTTTGGCTACTCGCCGGACCCGGTCGGCGAATTCCTGGGCTCGCTGAGCGTGGTCGAACGCCTCGGGGCGCGGCTGTGCCTGCCAGGCCATGGCCGCACCTTTACCGACGTGCTCGCCCACATCGATGGCAACCGCGAGCTGGTCGCCGAGCGTCTGGAGAAGGTGCGCGGCGCGATTCTGGCCCCCCTCACGGGGACAGGCGAGCCACTCACGGCCTTTGAGATCGTGCCGCGCATCTTCAGCGACGAGCTGGCCACGCATGGTGGCCCCTGGATGTTGAGCGAGACGCTCGCGATGCTCACGCACTTGCAGGTCGTGGGCCAGGCCGAATGCGTGGGAGACAATCCCAAGCGCTGGAGCGCGACTACGCACGCCACAGCGTAGGCCCGCAAGGGCCGTAGCCAATCCTCGATCCAGACCACGCCCCCACCTCCACCCGACCTCGACCTCGATCCAGACCACGCCCCCACCTCAACCCGACCTCAGCCCCAACTCCAAGCCCCCGCCCCAAACCTTGACACGCTCGTGTTAGGCTTTCCCGATGCGGATCGATCAGCTGCTCGCCGGGGATGAGCCGGTCTTCTCATTCGAGTTCTTTCCTCCCAAGACCGAGCAGGGCGAGCAAAACCTGTACGCGGCGCTTGCCGAGCTGCAGACGCTCGAGCCCGCCTTCGTGTCGGTCACCTACGGTGCGGGCGGCTCGACGCGCGAGAAGACGATCGCGATCGTCAAGCGCATCAAGGATGAGTACGGCCTGGAGGCGATGGCCCACTTCACCTGTGTGTCGGCAACCGTCCCCGAGCTGCGCGCAACGCTCGATGAGATGCAGGCGGCCGGGATCGACAACGTGCTCGCCCTGCGCGGCGATCCTCCAGCCGGGGGGCGGGATTGGGTCAAGACCGACGGTGGCCTCGAGTATTCGCGCGAGCTGGTGCAGCTGATCAGAGACGACTACCCGTTCGCGATCGGCGCCGCCTGCTTCCCGGAGACGCACATCCACGCCGTGAGCCCAGACGCCGATGTCGAATACCTGGTCGAGAAGGTGGCCGCGGGCGTGGACTTCTTGATAACGCAGCTGTTCTTCGACAACGCGCTGTACTTCGACTTCGTCGCGCGTGCGCGGGACGTCGGGATCGAGGTGCCGATCGTTCCGGGGATCCTGCCGATCACCCAGATCGGCCAGCTCGAGCGCATGACCAGCATGTGTGGCGCGTCGATCCCAGAGGGTCTGCGCCAAGAGCTTTATGCCCGCGAGGACTCACCCGAGGCTGTGATCGACTTCGGCGTCGCCTACGCCACGTTGCAGTGCGCGGAGCTGCTGGCTGCCGGTGCGCCGGGCATCCACTTCTACACGCTCAACCGCTCCCCGGCGACGCGCGCGATCCTTGGCGCTTTGAAGCTCGTGCGGCCCTGGAAGGATTGAGGCGGAGGGTTGTATTCCTTTTTGTGAAATTACTATAGTGACTACATTTTGTAGGTACAAAACTCCGTCTGTAGTCACAAAAGTATTCAACTCAAAATTTATATCACCACCCCCGCCTTTATCTACTTGAATCTTCCACCACTCCACCCCCATTTACGCCATGTCGATGTCCAGCGCCTCGGCCACGCGCGGCGAGCCGTCCGTCGCCTCGTAACGCACGTCCACCGAGTCGTCCTGTTTGTAGGTGCCGACGCCCCAGGCGCCAAGGAACCAGCGGCGCTTTGAGATGTGGTCCTTACGTAGCTCTCTGTCGAACATCAGGGTGTGCCCCTTCACCTGATAGTCGACGCCCTCGCGTTGAGGCACGCCATTGACAAAGACCTCATATGGCTCGCGCACGGTGGCGGGCAGAGTTATGACCGATCTCGGCATCGCTCTGATTATCTACCCGGCGCAAGCCTTAGGCTCTCGGCGTGGCTGAGATCGAGTACACGGTGCGTCGCTCGGGGCGCGCACGCAGAGTGCGCGTCAACGTGCGCGACCACACCGACGTCGAGGTCGTCCTGCCCGCGCACGCCCCGGAGCGGGCGGCTGCGGCGGCCGTGCGCGAGCTCGCCCCGTGGATCGAGCGGCGACTGTCGGAGGGTCGCCGGGCGTTGGCGCACGTGGCCGAGCGGGCGGGGACCGTCCCTTACCTGGGTACCTCGCTCGAGCTGATCCCCCAGCCCGGGCGCACGCGCGCCCATCGTCGTGGGGAAAAGTTGTTCGTTCCCCTCGGCGACCATCGCCCGGCTGTGGAGCGCCTGTATCGCCGGCTTGCGCGCGAGGAGGTCGCCAGGCGCCTGGACAGCGCTGTAGGGCAGGTAGGCACTTCCTACAGCGGCCTCTCGATCCGCGCGCAGAGCACGCGCTGGGCCTCGTGCTCGGCCAAGGGCGCGATGAGCTTCAACTGGCGCCTGCTCTTGGCCCCCGAGCCGGTGCTCGACTATGTGGTGTGGCACGAGGTCTGCCACCTGGAGATCCGCGACCACTCGCCGCGCTTCTGGGCTTTGGTCGAGCGGCGCTGTCCAGGTTGGCGCGATCAGCGCGATTGGCTGCGGCGCTACGGCGCCACGTTGGTCTTGTGAGCCACACCGGCCTCTAGCGGTTCGCT
The DNA here is from genome assembly GCA_036510155.1 of Solirubrobacteraceae bacterium. Lineage (GTDB taxonomy): Bacteria > Actinomycetota > Thermoleophilia > Solirubrobacterales > Solirubrobacteraceae > Palsa-744. The sequence continues at coordinate 5,967 of DATCEK010000119.1, forward strand.
GGTCAAGCCAGACAAGGACACAGGGAGCGTGGCGTGCTGAACACGCGAGCGACCGAGGACGAAGTCTGGCGCCGGCCAGCGGGCCGCTAGCGCTTGGCGATCGGCACGTAGTCCTGGTCCCGATCGCCCGTGTAGATCTGGCGCGGACGCGCGATCTTCTGCTCGGAATCCTCGACCATCTCGAGCCACTGCGCGATCCAGCCGCTGGTGCGTCCGATCGCGAACATGACGGGGAACATCGCAACGGGCAGGCCGAGCGCCTCGTAGATCAGCCCGGAGTAGAAGTCCACGTTCGGATAGAGCTTGCGCGAGGTGAAGTACTCGTCGTCAAGCGCTCGCTTCTCGAGCTCGGTGGCGATGTCGAGCAGTGGGCTGGTGCCGCGCACCTCGAAGACCGCGTCGAGGTGCTTGCGAATGATGCGAGCGCGCGGGTCGTAGTTCTTGTAGACCCTGTGGCCAAAGCCCATCAAACGCTCATTGCCGGCCTTGACGCTCTCGAGGAAGTCGGGGATGTTGCGCGGCGACTCGATCCGGCGCAGCATGCGCAGGGCCTGCTCGTTGGCCCCGCCGTGCAAAGGCCCGTACAGAGCCGCCACGCCCCCGGCGACGGCCGAGTAGGGATCCACCTGGGTGGAGCCGATCGAGCGCACGGCGCTCGTCGATGCGTTCTGTTCGTGGTCGGCGTGCAGGATGAAGAGGACATCGAGCGCGCGCTCCAGCCGTGGGTCGGGCTGGTACTTCAGCTCGGTCATCTTGTACATCATCCCGAGGAAGTTGCCAGCATAGGCAAGGTCGTTGTCAGGGTAGACGTAGGGCTGGCCCATGTTGTGGCGGAAGGCGAACGCAGCCAGCGTCGGCATCTTTGCCAGCAGCCTGATGATCTGCATGGCGCGCACCTGCTCGTCGTGGATCTGGCCGGCGTCGGGGTAGAAGGTCGATAGCGCCCCGACCGAGGCGACCAGCATTCCCATCGGGTTTGCGTCGTAGCGAAAGCCCTGCATGAAGTCCTTGACGTTCTCGTGCACGAACGTGTGAATCGTGATCTCATGCACCCAAGCGTCGAGCTGCTTCTGTGTCGGCAGCGAACCATTGATCAGCAGGTAGGCGACCTCCAGGTAGGTGGAGTGCTCGCATAGCTGCTCGATCGAATACCCCCGATGCTGCAGGATGCCGGCCTCGCCGTCGATGTAAGTGATCGCGCTGCGGCAGGAGGCTGTGTTCGTGTACGCCGGGTCGTAGGCCATCAAGCCGAAGTCCTCATCGGAGGTCTTGATCTGGCGCAGGTCCATGGCGCGCACGGTGCCGTCGGTGACGGGTAGCTCGTAGGTCTTGCCGGTGCGGTTGTCGGTGACGCTCAGCGTCTGGCCCCCGGAGGCTGCGGCGTGGGAGCCATCCCCCGTGGCGGCTGGAGCACCGTTTGTCGTCCCATGCTGAGTCTGTGTCTCGGCGCCCATCGTTCCTCCAGTCGCGGTTGCTGTCTACCCGATTATGCGACACATGGGCCGCCGACCCCTGCGTGAGTTGTGAAGTTCCCTGTTTGCGCGGTCAACGCTGGGTGAGGCGACTGCGCGCCACGACTGTGCGCACACGCGGCGGGGACACGAGTGGCGCATCTCCGTGCGGACCGCGCCGCGGCGAGCGCGGCAAGCGTGTGCGCGGATGGCGCGGACCAAGGGGCCGCATAGGGTCTGGACTTGGACCGATGCCGCCGTCCTCTCCCGCTGCCTCGGGCGTCTGGCGCACGGCCCAACGCACGATCAAGTAGAGCCCGACGATCGGGATCTTCAAGATCACCATCAGCCAGATAAAGGTCCAGGCATCCACCCTTCCTTGATCGTATACCCGCCTGATCCTTGGCACAAGCCGTCGGAGGCGCTCGATCCGCGCGGCCTCGTGGCGAATCGGAGCGCGCGCTGATCCGCCTACGGCCCGACTGCGAAGAACAGCCAACCGAGTCGGGCACGCCCAGGATCAGCTAATCCGGCGTTTGGATCCGCTCATCCGACGTACGACCGAAGGAGAAGGATGACCATGTCGCACACGATCAATCTCGAGCATATTGACGCCGACGGCGCCGTTCGCGAGGCTCACGCCGATGCGATCGAGGGCCTACAAGAGGGCGATACCCGCCTTGGCTTTCTGCGCAAGTCTGCCGTTACCGCCGGCGTGGCAATGAGCGGCGGCGCCGTTCTGGGCACGCTCGCACCTGCCGCATTCGCAAGCTCCGGCGGCGGTCGTCCGCCCGCCAGTTTCGGCAAAGGCGACATAGGCATCCTGAACTATGCGCTCACGCTGGAGTATCTGGAGGCGGCTTTCTACAACGGAGCCACGGCAGCAAACATGTCGCTGACGCCGCAGACGGCGGCCTTCCTGAAGGTCGTGACCAAGGACGAGAACGCTCACGTGGCGTTCCTCAAGAAAGCCCTGGGCTCAAAGGCCGCCAAGGAACCGAAATTCAACTTCAAAGGCGCCAACACCAGCGTTGAAACGTTTATGAAGACCGCGCAGGTGCTCGAGAATACGGGTGTCCACGCCTATTCTGGGCAGGCGCTGAACATCAAAACAGCCGCCTACGTCAAGGCGGCGATCTCGATCCTCACGATCGAGGCCCGTCACGCCAGCGTGATCGGTCTGCTCAACGAACCGGCTGGAGAAGACATCGCTCCGGACGGGCCGTTCGATACGCCGCTTCCCGCGAGCAAGGTGCTCGCAGCCGTCAAGGAAACGGGTTTCATCGTCTGAGGCTGAACAAGGCCGAGCTCCACTGAGTTTGTCCGTCCGAGTGGGGGGAGTCGCGTTCCTGTCGCGGCTCCCCTCCGTCGACGTTCTGCCTCAGCCGCGGAGCGTCAGCGGGGCGCCGCTGAAGTGCGTGATCTCGCGTAGCTCCTCCACGCGAGCGTGGATCTCCTCGCCCGTGAGCCGTTCGATGCGCTCGGTGCCGAACTCCTCCACATTGAAGGAGGCAAGTGCGGTGCCGTGCGCCATCGCGCGGCGCAGCAGCTCGTCTGAGAGCTCCTCCTCGGGATGGGCGGCGATGTAGCCGACGAAGCCGCCGGCGAAGGTGTCGCCCGCGCCGGTCGGGTCGATCACGTTCTCAAGCGGATAGGCGGGCAGCGCGAAGAAGCCTCCGGGGGTGATGAGGGCGGCGCCGTACTCGCCCTGCTTGGCTACGATCACGCTTGGCCCGCGCCCATTCTCAGCGGCTCTCCAGGAAAGGATCTCGCGGGCTGCCGAGATGAGATTCGCCTTGCCCGTCAGCTGACGCAGCTCGGCGTCGTTGAGGATCAGGCAGTCGACGCTCTCGATCGCCTTCACGAGCTGCTCCTTGGCTATGTCGATCCACAGGTTCATCGAGTCGAGCGCCACGAAGCGGGCGTCAGGCAGCTGCGCGCGAACCTCGCTTTGCAGATCGGGCTGGATGTTGGCCAGGAACAGCACCTCGCTTGCCCTCGAACCGGCCGACAGCTTCGGCTGAAAGCCCTCGAAGACACCCAGCTCGGTGGCGAGCGTCTCGCGTGAGTTCAGGTCCCAGCCGTACTCGCCGCGCCAGAAGAACGTCTTGCCGCCGGGAACGCGCTCCACGTCGGACACGTTTACGCCGCGGCGGCGCATGACCTCGAGCTCGGGCTCGCCGAAGTCGTCCCCCACAGGTCCCACGACGCGCACCTCCTCGAAGAACGAGGCGGCCAGAGCGAAGTGCACGGCGGCGCCGCCGAGCATGCGCTCGCGCTCGCCGAAGGGAGTCTTCACGGCGTCGTATGCGATCGATCCGACAACGGTTATTGGCATGGGCGAGACCTTATAGCCTGAGCCCCGATGCGCGCGATCCAGATCGAAGAGTTCGGGGGGCCGGAGGTGATGAAGCTCGTGGAGTTGCCCACGCCTGACCCCGGTCCTGAGGATGTCCTGATCCGTGTCACCAGGGCTGGTGTCAACTTTGCCGACACGCACACCCGCACCAACTCATATGTGCGCAAGGCCGGCCTGCCACTCGTCCCGGGGGGAGAGGTGGCGGGCACGATCGCCTCGGCGCCGGCCACCAGCGGCCTGAGCGAGGGACAGCGGGTGGTTGCGCTCACAGGTCTGGGTGGTTATGCCGAGTACGCGCTCGCGCCGGCGGCCCACAGCTTCCCGATCCCCGACGACGTTGATGACGCGGCCGCGCTCGCTGTGCTGATCCAGGGTCTCACCGCCTGGCACCTGTATCGAACCGCCGGGCAGCTGGCCGCCGGCGAGAGCGTGGTCGTGCACTCAGCGGCGGGAGGCGTCGGCTCGCTCGCCGTCCAGCTCGGGACGCCCTTGGGCGCCGGGCGCGTGATCGCGGTGGCCTCGGACGAGCGCAAGCGCGCGCTCGCACTCGAGCTTGGCGCCGATGTGGCGATCGACTCCGAGCCAGACGGTCTGACCGAGCGTTTGGTCGAGGCCAACGATGGGCGCGAGGTCGATGTGGTGTTCGACATGGCCGGCGGGGAGACGTTCGAGCGTTCATACCGAGCGTTGGCCCACTTCGGCCGGATCGTCGTGTGCGGGATCTCCTCGCAAGAGGCGAACGAGCTGCGCACGGGCTCGCTGTTGCGCCATTCGCGCTCGGTCGTCGGCTTCTACCTGTTCCACTGCCTGGAGCGCCCGAGGATGGTCGCCGATGCGCTCGAGGATCTCTTCTTGCGGCTCGCCAGAGGGGAGCTGCGCGTTGTCGTGGGGGGGACATACCCCTTGGAGGATGCGCCGCAGTCGCACATCGATCTGCGCGAGCGGCGCACCACCGGCAAGCTGCTGCTCGACCCCACCTCGTAGGTCTTGCTCGACCTACCGTGTAGGTCCTCTCGACCCCACGCGCACAGATCTTCCAGAGCGAGGCGAGCTCGGTGGAGCAGTGTGGGCTGAGGCGTTCGTGTGGCTTTGCGGCCGGCTCTACAAAGCAACCCTTGCGCGGCCGGAGCGCCCGAGCACGTAAGCTGCTGTCGCGCATGCCAAAGACCTTCGCCGAGCTCGGCCTCTCCGAGCAGACCCTGCAAGCGCTGAGCGACGTCGGCTACGAGTCGCCCTCGCCGATCCAGGAACAGGCGATTCCGCCGCTCCTTGAAGGGCGCGACGTGATCGGCCAGGCGCAGACCGGCACCGGCAAGACCGCCGCCTTCGGTTTGCCGATCGTCCAGTACATCGATCCCGAGGTGCACGAGGTGCAGGCGCTGGTGCTGACGCCGACACGCGAGCTGTGCATCCAGGTCACCCAGGCGCTGCGCACCTATGGCGCGCACAGCGGGCTGGACGTGGTGGCGGTGTTCGGCGGCGCGCCGATCCGCACGCAGCAGGCGCAGTTGCGCGCCGGGGGACACATCGTCGTCGGCACGGTCGGGCGAGTGCTCGACTTGATCTCGCGCAACTCGATCGTGTTGCACGACTGCCGTTTCGTAGTGCTCGACGAGGCGGACGAGATGCTCGACCTGGGCTTCTTGGAGGATGTCGAGAAGATCCTCTCGCTCACCCCCTCCGGGCGCCAGACCGCTCTGTTCTCAGCGACGATGCCTCCGCCGATTCGCAAGCTTGCGGACAAGTACATGTACGACCCGGAGGTGATCCAGGTCAAGGCCACCACGCTCACGATCGACACGGTGGCCCAATTTCAGCTCCCGGTGGAGACACGCGACAAGCCTGCCAAGCTGGTCGAGGTCCTGCGAGCGGAGAGGCCGGACCAGGCGATCGTGTTCGTGCGCACCAAGGTCCGCTGCGACCAGCTGTTTCGCACCTTGCGCGACGGCGGTATGAACGTGCGCGCGCTACACGGAGACATGTCCCAGGGCTCGCGCGACGGCGTGATGCTGGCCTTCAAGGGCGGGCGCGTGCCGATCCTGGTGGCCACCGACGTAGCGGCTCGTGGCCTTGACATCTCGACGGTCACACACGTCGTCAACTACGACGTGCCGACTTCGCCGGACACATACGTGCACCGCATCGGGCGCACCGGCCGTGTGGGACGCTCGGGGCGGGCGATCACGTTCGTCGAGTCGCGCCAGACGCGGGAGCTCGAGGCGATCGAGCGCCACATCGGCACCAAGATCGCGGCTTGGTCAAAGGACGCCGAGGCAGCGCCCACGCCCGTGAAGGAGCGCCCGCGCCGGCACTCAAAGCCCCAAATCTCCCGCGACGCGACCGAGCCGTCAGCCAAGCTCGTGCTCGGCGGTGGCCGCGCCGCCGGCCTGCGCGTCGCGGACATCGTCGGCGCCGTCACCTCGGCGACCGGCCTGGACGGCGAGGCCGTGCGCGACGTCAGCGTGCTGGAGCGCTTCTCGTTCCTGTCGGTGCCTTCCGCGGAGGCCGATCGCGTGATCGAGGCGCTCGACGGTCACGAGCTGCGCGGCAAGCGCTTGCGCTTGGAGCGCGTCAAGGCTTAGCCGGCCGGCGGGGCTCCAAAGGTCGGGTTTTTGGGGTGGCGCTCCAAGTCGATTCCGACGGGGCGCCAAACGTCGATTTTCGCGATGCCCCCCGCGCGCGCGTGGGGCATGTCGCTTTCGCCGCTATCGTGCCAGCTCGATCCCACCGACCGACACAGGAGCCGCCGCGATGTCCACAGCCACGATGCAGACCACAGAGGGCACGATCGTCTTCGAGCTGTTTGACGAGGACGCCCCCAAGACGGTCGAGAACTTCCGCAAACTCGCCTCCGAGGGCTTCTACGACGGCCTCGACTTCCACCGCATCATCAGCGACTTCATGATCCAGGGAGGCTGTCCCCAGGGCACCGGCACCGGCGGCCCCGGCTACACGTTCGAGGACGAGATCAACTCACACAAGATCGTGCGCGGCGCGCTGGCGATGGCCAACGCGGGGCCGAACACCAATGGCTCGCAGTTCTTCATCGTCACCGCCAAGGCGTGTCCGTGGCTCGACGGCAAACACACCGTCTTCGGTCAGGTGCAGAGCGGCATGGACGTCGTCGACAAGCTTGAGGGTGTGCCGACCGACGGCGGCGACAAACCGGTCGAGCCGGTTGGCATCGCCACAGTAGAGCTGTCTGACTAAAAAGTCTGGCCAACCGGCCAATCGGGTGTAGCCTTCCTCTTACGAGCGAAACGAGGCAGGGAGACAGCGACATGGCGACGGTTGAGCAGGACGTAGCACCGCACACCCACAACGGGACCAACGGAGCGGCGCCGTCGGGTGCGGACATCTCCGTTGAGAACCCGGCGACCGGAGGCATTGCGGGGACCGTTCCCGATCTCGACGCCGCCGCCGTCGCCGAGCTTGCCAAGAGCGCCCGCGCCGCCCAGCCGCAGTGGGAGGCCTTTGGCTTCGAGGGCCGCGCGCGCATCCTCGCGCGCGCGCAGAAGTGGTTGATCGACAACTCCCAGAGGGTGATCGACACGATCGTCTCTGAGACCGGCAAGACCTACGAGGACGCCCAGTTCGCAGAGATCGCCTACGCGGCAAACGCCTTCGGCTTCTGGGCCAAGGAGGCCCCGAATTATCTCGCCGACGAGCGCATCAAATCGGCGCAGATCCTGCTCAAGGGCAAGAAGCTGATCCTGCGCTACCGCCCGCTCGGCTTGATCGGCGTGATCGGCCCCTGGAACTACCCGTTGACGAACTCCTTTGGCGACTGCATCCCCGCGCTTGCGGCCGGCAACAGCGTGATCCTCAAGCCCTCCGAGGTGACGCCGCTCACATCGCTGGTGCTCGCCGAGGGCCTGCGCGAGTGCGGCTTGCCCGACGGCGTCTTCCAGGTCGCCACGGGCCGAGGGGCAACAGGCGCCGCGCTGATCGAGCAGGTCGACATGATCATGTTCACGGGCTCCACGCGCACGGGCCGCAAGGTGGCCGCGGCCGCCGCCGAGCGCTTGATCCCCTGCTCCCTGGAGCTGGGCGGCAAGGACCCGATGATCGTGCTCTCAGACGCCGACCTCGAGCGTGCCGCCAACACGGCCGTCTACTACTCGATGCAGAACGCGGGCCAGACGTGCATCTCGATCGAGCGCGTCTACGTCGAGGCGCCGGTCTACGACGAGTTCGTGGGCAAGGTCACGGAGAAGATGCGCAAGCTGCGCGTGGGCGCGCCAAATGGCCCAGGCTCGGTCGATGTCGGCGCGATCACGTTCCCGCCCCAGCTCGACACGATCTCAGAGCATGTCACCGACGCGGTCGACAAGGGCGCGCGCGTGCTCGTCGGTGGCAAAGCGGTGGAGAACGTCAGCGGCCGTTTCTACGAGCCCACGCTGCTCGTGGACGTGGATCACACGATGAAGATCATGACCGAGGAGACCTTCGGGCCAACGTTGCCGATCATGAAGGTCGCCGACGCCGATGAGGGCGTGCGCCTGGCCAATGAGTCCCCCTACGGCCTGGGCGCCTCGGTGTTCTCGCGCGACGTCGAGCGCGGCGAGGCGATCGCGCGGCGCCTGGAAGCGGGCGCGGCCAACGTCAACGACGCTATCGTGAACTACACGGCTCTGGAGCTGCCGATGGGTGGCGCCAAGGCCTCGGGCATCGGCTCGCGCCACGGCGCCGGCGGCATCCGCAAGTACTGCTCACAGCAGGCGATCGTCGTGACGCCGAAGCTCGCGCTCAAGCGCGAGGTGCACATGTTCCCCTACAAGCCCCGCACCACGCGCATGATCTCGCGTCTCTTCAAGGTTTTGTACGGGCGGGGTAAGCGGGGGTAGCAGCGGTATTTGGAGCGAAGATGTGGGGCGGAGCGTGGGGGTGGTTGTATCAACTTTTTCAAAAGTACGATAGTGACTACGAAACGTAGATACCATCGACAATTGCAAAAAGAAGGACACACAACCCACGTCGCGTGACGGCGGGTCGCTCAGTCAGCGGTCGCTCCGGTGGGTCGCTCGGCCGGCGGTCGCTCCGGTGGGTCGCTCAGCCGGCGGTTTGCTCAGCTGCCCAGCGACACTCCCAGCAATCCTTCCAGCTCCGGAATCGTCGTCTCGGCGCTCGTGTGATGCACCGTGGCCATGCCCAGCTCTTGGGCGGGCGTCAGGTTGAAGGGCAGGTCGTCCACGAACACGCACAGCTCGGCGGCAATCCCGGCCCGCTCGGCGCCGAGTTCGTACATGCGCTTGGCCGGCTTGCGGGTTTTCTCGACGCCTGAGATGACGACGCCGTCGAACAGTTCCTCGAACAGGTCGTGCGGATAGCGGTGCACGCCCCAGGAGTTGGAGACGAGCGCGGTGCGGATGCCCGCTTTGCGCGCCGACCTGACCGCGTCGACCATCGCCGTGTCTGCCTGCACGCCGGCGAACAGCCCGTCGATCAGACCGTCTGAGTCCACGCCGAGCAGCTCGGCAAAGCTCTCCTCGAACTCGCCCTCCTCGATCGCCCCCTTCTCCAAGGAGATCAACAGCTCCCTGAACTGGGGGTCGGCACTGAAGCGCTTGCCGAGCTCTGCGGGATCGATCTCCATGCGGATGCAGTACTCGTGAAAGGAGGTGAACAGGTTGGTCGTGAGCACCCCGCCCCAGTCGATCAGCAGACCGCTGCGGCCGTTCGTTTTGTTGCTCTGAGAAGCCGATGCCCCCTGCGCGCGCGGGGGGGCTTGGGTTTGGGCAGGCTCGGGCGGGAGCGCTTCAGATCGGCTTGCCCCCCGCGCGCGCGGGGGTGTCTCGCTTTTGGAGGACTCAGCCACCGAGAGCCACCTCCTCCGCTTGGCGCGCCAGCTCGAGCACGCCCTCGCCGAACTGCTTGAGGTAGGGATCGTCGGTGGTGCCGGACACGGCGCGCTTGTAATTGCCCTCCATGAACACGATCGACTTCCAGATCGCGAGTGTCGTGTACCAGCGCAAGTCGCGCATCGAGCGCCCCGAGGCCTCCTCGTAGCGCGCGATCAACTCGGCGCGGGTCGAGAAGCCCTCGGCGCGGGTGACCTTGCCCAGATGCTCGCGCAGGCCGCCTTCGGGGTCATAGGCCTCTGTCCAGAACATGCAGAGATAGCCGACATCCGCCAGCGGATCGCCGATCGTCGCCATCTCCCAATCGAGCACCGACACCAGTTGCGCGGGCGGCTCAGCCGCAAAAATAGTGTTGCCCAGGCGGTAGTCGCCGTGCACGATCGTCGCCGGGCCGGACTCGGGCTTGTGCTCGGCAAGCCAAGCCCCGACGCGCTCCACGGCCGGAATCTCACGCGTCTTGTTGAGGTCCCACAGCCCGCCGAAGCGGCGTAGCTGGCGATCCAGATAGCCGCTGGGCTTGCCAAAGCCCTCGAGGCCCGCAGACTGCCAATCGACAGCGTGGATCTCGACAAGCACGTCGATCAGCTGCTCGCCGATGCGTTTGCGCTGCTCTGGCGTGTCCAGCGCCGGCGGCGTCTCCCACACGATCACCTCGCCTGGCACGAACTCCATGATGTAGAAGGGGCAGCCGATCACGGTCTCCTCGTCGCAAACGGCGAGCACCTTTGGCACGCGCGCCTCGGTGTGCTCCAACGCGCGCAACAGGCGCGCCTCGCGCAGCACATCGTGGGCGCTCGGCGGCAGTGGCGGGCGCGGGGGACGGCGCAGCACAATCTGCGGGCCACTGTCGTGCTCGATCAGATAGGTCACGTTGGAGTGTCCGTCGCCGATCGGTTGCGCCCTGATCTTGCCCGAGCCGAGACCGTGCGCGTCGAGAAAGCCGCGCAAAGGCTCCAGCACGAGCAGCGGTGGGCGTCCCCCGGGGACGACGTCCGCATGGCGCTCGACAATGTCGTCCGGTGCGACTGCTGCACTCATCGGCTCGCACGCTACACCGAAACCGAGGCAGCCTGCACTGCCGTCCCGACTCGCGCTCGCGGTTGCCGCGGACGAGCGCCAAGGCAGACCCGACGGGCGGAAAAGCGTGCGCACGCGACCGCAACCTTGTACAAGCCAACGTGTCTTAAGCCCCCAATGCCCAACATTCACAGACTCATCCGCCAAAGAATCCAGAGACATAAGCTGATCCTGCTCGCTTGCGCCGCGACTGCCTTCGGCGCTCTGGCGCCCGCCACGGCGACCGCCTCCCATACGCAGGCGATGTTCTTCGAGGCGCCGCGCGACCTGGTCGAAGTGACCCCGGCCGCCCGCACCAAGGCGCTTGCCCAGCTGCAATCGCTTGGCGTCAAAGCGCTGCGCGTAGAGCTGTACTGGGCCAATGTCGCTCCGGGAGCGCACAGCACGAAGAAGCCAACCTTTGAAGCGACCAACCCCGCCAGCTACAACTGGGGTGCTTACGACGGGCTCTTGTTCGAAGCGGCCCGCCTGAAATGGCAGGTGCTCTTGACGGTGACCTCGCCCGTGCCCGAGTGGGCGACCGCCGGTCAAAAAGACAAGAGCGGTCTGACCAGCCCCAACGACACAGACTTCAAGGAATTCATGACGGCCGTGGGCAAGCACTACGCCGGCTTCGTCTCGCTCTATGCGATCTGGAACGAGCCCAACCACCCCGCCTTCCTCCTGCCCCAGTTCAACTCGAAAGGGCTGCCTGTGTCGCCGCGCATCTACCGCGGGCTGTTCCAGGCCGGCTACGAAGGACTACAGGCCTCTGGGATCGCCAAGCCGAAGGTCCTGATGGGAGAAACCGCACCTGTGGGCGCCGACAGCCTGAGCCGCAGGGAAATCAGGGAAAGGGGGTTGGCGCACGATGTCGCGCCGCTCGCGTTCCTGCGTGGTGCGCTGTGCCTGAACGCGAAATACCAGAAGGCCGGCACTTGCGAAATGCTACCTGCCGACGGCTACGCCCATCATGCCTACACGACCGGCGCCGGGCCGTCCTACAAGCCGGCCGGGACGGACAACGTGATGATCGGAGTGCTCTCGCGCTTGACGAGCGCGCTCGTCAAGGCCGAAAGGGCGCACGCGATCCCCGCCCACACCCCGATATACCTGACCGAGTTCGGGATCCAGAGCTACCCCAACAGGGAACTGGGTGTGTCGCTGCCAAAGCAGGCCGAATACGACGCGATCTCCGAGAAGATCGCCTGGGAAAACCCGCGTGTGGCGGCCTTCTCGCAGTACTTGTTGCGCGACGATCCGCTCGGAGGCCCGGCCGGCTCGAGCGTGCACGGCGGCTACGTCGGCTTCCAGACCGGCCTCGAGACTGTCAACGGCACGCGCAAGCCGCTGTACTTCGGCTTCCCGGTGCCGCTCGTCGTATCCAAACGAGGGCACGGCTTCTCGCTCTGGGGCCTGGTCCGACCGACGACTGGCGCCACCACTGTGAAGGTGCTGGTCGAGCCGAGGGGATCGAGCAAGTATCGAACGCTCGCCACCGTGCACACCAACTCGCTTGGCTATTGGACGCTGAACTCCTCGGTGCAGGGCTCGCACTGGCGGGTGAGCTGGCGCAACCCGAGCGGTGTGGCGTACAACGGACCCGCAATCGGCGCTTATTGAGACACTCGGTTCTTCGGCATCGCCCTAGGATGAGAGGGCGATGCCGGAGCTACCTGAGGTAGAGATAACCGCGCGCAGGCTCGACGAGGCGCTGCGCGGCGCGGAGATCGTCTCGGCGCTCGCGCCTGGGGTGAAGGCGATGCGCACGTTCGACCCGCCGCTGTCGGCGCTTCAGGGGCAGCGCATCAAGCGTGTGGGTCGGCGTGGCAAGCACTTCGTGATCGAGACCGATGGACCCTCCCAGCCGCTGGCGCTGTTGATCCACCTGATGTCGGCAGGGCGCCTGCAGTTGTACGACCGTCGCGCCGGTCCGCGCGACAAAACCTCACGCCTGCTCGTACGTGTGCTCTTGGCTGAGAGCAAGGGGCACACCAATGCCGAGGGGGCGGTTGGCAGCGCCGCCGCCGAGCACGAGTTGCGTTTGCGCGAGTTCGGCTCAAAGCAGGCGGCCTGGGTCAAGCTCTTGCGTCGCGACGAGCTGGAGCAGGACGATGCACTCGCGGCTCTGGGTCCGGAGGCCTGGCCCGCGCCACCGCCGCTCGCCGAGCTGCTCGACGGGGCGCGTCCACTGCACGCGGTGTTGCGCGATCAACATTCGATCGCCGGCATCGGCCGCTCGTGGGTGGATGAGATTCTGTGGGAGGCGAAGCTTTCGCCGTTCAAGCGGGCCGGCGATCTCAGCGATGAGGAGACGGCCGTGCTCGAGCAGGCGATCGTGGGCACGCTCGGCATGGCGATCGACGCCTATGAGAAGGAGGTGAAGCTGCCGATCCCCGACAAGCTGCCGATGCCGCTGAAGGTGCACCGACACGAGGGCGAGTCGTGTCCGCGCTGTGCGACCACGCTCGAGGCCGTGCACTTCGAGGACTACACGATCGCATACTGCCCACACTGTCAGACGGGTGGACGCACGCTGAAGGATCGGCGTCTTTCACGCCTGTTGAAGTAGCCGCGAGAAGGTATCCGGCTTGCCGCCGCCGGAAGGGCCGCTCGGCTCGGGCGAGCGCTTGTTCCTCGGGGTCAGACGGCCTCTGGAACGGGGCGAGTTCTGCGTCGCTCGCCGATACTCGCCAGCAGAACGCTGCCCTCGAACAGCAGGTACAGAGGCACGGTCTCGAGCAGCAGCGTGAGTGCGTCGCCGGGTATGAAGGCGGCCACGATCGCGCAAGCGAGGAGGGCGTAGCGTCGGTTGTGGCGCAGCTGCTTTGGCGTCACGATGCCGGCACGCGTCGCTGCGAGCACCCCGACGGGGACCTGGAAGATGAGCCCCATCGCCAGCAGGATGACGGCGGCGAAGTGGTAGTACTGGCTGGCTTGCACGAGCACGTTGAATTGGCCGCTGTTGAAGTTCTGGAAGAAGCGCACCGCGGCTGGTAGTACAACGAAGTAGCCAAAGATCACGCCTAGGGCAAAGAGCAGCGGGATCGCGAGCGTCAGCGGCGTTGCGATTTTGCGCTGCTCCGGGCTGAAGGCCGGCAGCAGGAAGCCGTAGAGCTCGTACAGGATGACCGGCAAAGCCAAGATCAGCGCGAACATCAACGCCACGCCGATCGTGGTGTTGAACGGCTCGCCGATCCCGAGTGTCACGGGCTTGTCGCCGGTCGGGGCCCTCGAGAGCTTTGCGATGTCCCTGTCCAGGTGCGGGCCCACGCTTTGGATCGAGGAGCGCGTGGCGGCGCTCGCGCCACTGCCCGGCCGCTCGAGCGCCGCGACCACGATCGCAAGTTGGCCGGCGACGTCGCGCGCGTTCTGTTGGACGGTGTAGGTGGCGCCGAGCGGTCCCTCGCCGGCGCTCACTTGCTTTTGGGTCTGGTGGGCAAGCGGCGCGTTGATGATGCTCAGCAACGCATGGTTCTGCCACATGCAGAACCCGAACGCCAGGCAGGTCGCGGCGATCGAGACGATCAGCCGCGTACGAAGCTCGCTCAGATGGTCGACCATGCTGAGCCGCTCCTCATACCCGACGCTACCGATGGCAACAGCCATGTCAGTACCTCAGTTTGTCCGGCTCGACTCGAGCTCAGGCTGCGCGATCGTCCGGGACGCTCTCCACATGAGCGACTGGAGCGACGGACTGCATTGGTCCCGGCTGCACGGGCGCCGGCTGCACTGGCACCGGTACTGGCTGGACCGCCGGCCGCGGGCCTGTCGGCTGTGCGACGTTGCTCAATGCGTCATCCGTTTGCAGGTTCGTCGGCTGCGCCTGCGGCTGTGATCGCTCGTTGGTGGGCAAATGCACATGAGTGGCCTCGCCGCCGATCGCGTCCTTGAAGCCCCGCAAGCCTGTACCCAGCGAATGGCCCATCTCGGGTAGCCGCTTGGCTCCGAACACGAGCAGCAGGACGATCAGAAGAAATGCAATGTGGATTGGATTGTCGAGACCCATCATGGTGTCGGCTCCTGTGGTTGTTGGCCGTCGGTCAGGGTCTCTTCGCGCTTGGTTCCCGCCTGGATCATTACTGGCCGCTGCGAGACTGGCTTTCGCAATTTGTTGATCCGGGCGCTGGCGGCCTGCGAATCACCCCGTACTGATTCAGATCGATACCTGCTGGTAGCAGGTCTCCAGCGCCGATGCCCGAACACGCCAATTCAGATAGATGCCAAAACCGCTGAGAGCCAAACCCAGCATCGATCTCTCGCCGTCAAAGCTGCGCAAGCTTGCAGACGAGGAGTTGATGGAGCTCGTTTGTCGCAATGAGGCTGTCGCCTTCGAGGTGGTGATGGAGCGCCACGTCGATGCGGCCTTCTCGTTGGCCTACCGGATGGTTGGCCGTCGCGCGCTCGCGGAGGATGTGGTTCAGGATGCGTTGCTGTCACTGTGGCGCACGGGCGCTCGCTATGACCGCTCGCGCGGGAGCGTGCGCAACTGGATCCTCGGGATCACCCACCACCGCGCGGTCGACGCTCTGCGCCGCGACGGCGTACGTACCAGCAAGAACGTCAGCGACGAGGGTCTCGGTGAGCGTCTGGAGGCACCGGAGCGCACCGACGCCGAGGCGCTGCGTCGCGACGAGGCACGCGAGGTCCGCGGCGCTCTGGGAGAGTTGCCCGCGGAGCAGACCCAGGTCATAGAGCTCGCATATTTCGGAGGCTTCACGCATACTGAGATTGCTTCGATGCTCGATCTTCCGATTGGAACCGTGAAGGGCCGTATGCGTCTTGGCCTCGAGAAGATGCGCGACCGCCTGGACACGGGGGAGGTGTTGAGGTGAGCCGCTTCGACAGCGACTGCGCAGAACGCGGCCAAGCCGCTGCCTATGTCCTCTCGGCGCTGGAGCGCGAGGAGCTCGAACGCTACCGCGAGCATCTCAACGGTTGCGCTGTATGCAGCACCGATGTCGCGAGATTGCAGCCGGTCGCCGACTCGCTGGCAACAAGCGTCCCGCACGCGGCCGCCTCCTCAGAGTTGCGTGCACGGGTAATGGCAAGCGTGCGTTCCGAGGCCGAGCTCTTGCATGCGGCCGGCGCCGCCGCCGACCGCCCCGAGCCGGCCGATCATCGCTGGAGGATGCGTCGCCCAGAGTTCTTGATCGCCGCGATCGCGATGGGTGTGGGGTTGTTGATCGGAGTCGCCGTCATCGACACGGGCTCGCAAACACCGGCTACGCACATCACAACCGCCCAGCTCACCTCGCTGCCGCCGGGTGCAAAGGCAGTTGTGCGACAGACCGGCAGCCACGCCGAACTGGTCGTCTCGGATATGTCGCAGCCGCCGCGCGGCAAGATCTACGAGTTGTGGCTGGCCCGCGCCGGCGCGGCGCCGCAGTCCACGAGCGCCCTGTTCGGAGTGACCCACGCGGGGGACGCTTCGGTAAACGTGCCTGGCAATCTGTCCGGGGTGCATCAGGTGATGGTCACCGCTGAGCCGCTCGGTGGCAGCAGCCATCCGACGAGTTCGCCGGTCATCGTGGCTACGCTGACGCCTTCCTGAGAGCCTCTCTCCCTGAGGCTCTAATCGAAAGGAGGGCCTGGATGGTCGAGCAAGGACAGACAGCACCTGATTTCGAGCTGCCCGATCAGGAGGGACGTACGGTCAAGCTCTCGGATTTTCGCGGCCAGCCGGTCGTCCTCTACTTCTACCCAAAGGCAGCGACGCCTGGCTGCACGATCCAGGCGTGCGGTGTGCGCGATCATCGCACGGACTATGAGCAAGCGAACGCTGTCGTGCTGGGTATCTCTCCCGACCCTGTCGCCAAGGTCAAGAAGTTCCACGAGAAGGAGGAGCTGAACTTCGCTTTGCTGGCCGACGAGGACCATCGGACGGCGGACGCCTACGGCGTCTGGGTCGAGAAGTCCATGTACGGGAAAACGTACTTCGGCAACGAGCGCACGACGTTCGTCATCGATCCCGACGGCAAGGTGGCTCAGGTACTGCGCAAGGTCAAGCCGGCCGAGCACGACGGGCTTGTGTTGAAGGCGCTCGAGGATGCAAGCCCTCCGCTTGTGTAGCCGCCGTGGGTCCTGGGTAAGGTCAATCTGAGGTTCGGGAGCCGAAGGAAGCGCCAAGCGCCGAAATCGGTGAGGCACCCGCAAACCTCAGTGGTGTCCATCGACATGCGAAGGGGAGGAGAGTCGGCCTTGAACGATGCTTATGACAGCCCCGCAGGCGAGCCTCCCCTGCCACCACCAGTCCCCGCCGCGGGGGATCCCGGCTCGGCCGCGGGATATCCGCCGCCGCCGCCCGGCAGTGGATACCCGCCGGCGGCGCCCGGTCCCGGCGGCCCGCCTGGCGCCGGCTATCCCCCTGGTGGCTATCCCCCGGGCAGCGGCTACCCGCCCGGGGACTATCCCCCAGGGGGCTACCCGCCCCCGGTCGATGGCCCAGGCGCCGGCAACGGTTGGGCGGTCGCGATCGGGCTGGTGGTCGTCATCGCACTGATCGTCCTGGTGGTTGTGCTGGTAGCCGACAAAAGCTCGAAATCGACGCCGACGGTCACAAGCCAGTCGCTCAGCGTCGGCCATTCGACGACCGTCAATCCGACGACGGTGACTCAACAGACGACCGTCACCACGCCGACGACGACCGTCACGACACCGGTTCAGACAGTGACGACGCCTGCTCAGACAAACACTGTCACCACGACCACGGGGACGGCCGCCAAGCCGACCACCACGGGAACGACGACAGCCCCGGCAAGCGCCGTACCGTAAGGCGACCCGCCCCGCGGCGCTCGCTAAACGACGACCTCTAGCTGCTACTGAAGCAGAGGACCGTAGGCTTGGTCTGTGCCCATCGCATCGACCTCGATCACGAGCAGCCTAGACTCGTTCGTCGAAGCCGCCGGCCAGTTCTTCTCCGATCTGGCGGCGGTCCACTGGGCCGCGCTCATGCTCGGCCTGCTGTTCTTCGGGCTGAATCTGACGCTGCGCTCGCGTGCGTTCTTCCACAGCCTGCGCGCCGCCTATCCGGCGGTCCGCTTCCAGTGGCGGCGTATCTGGGGCGCATATGTCGCCGCCGTCGGCTTCAACAACGTCGTTCCCGCGCGTGGCGGGGACGTCATCAAGCTGTTCCTCGCCAAGAGCTCGATACCGGGCTCCTCCTACCCGACGGTTGCCGCGGCCTTCTTCGTCGAGGCGATCTTCGATGTGAGCGTGGGCGTGTTCGTGTTGATCTTCGCCTTCAGTCAGGGCGTCTTTCCCAAGCCGCCCGACTTCTCGAAGCTGAACTCCTTCGACATCTCATATCTGGCCGAGCATTTCCGCTTCACGCTCTTTCTGATTACGCTGCTGGCTGTTCTGGCGCTTGTGGCCTTCGCGCTGCTGTCGGTGCGAGTCAAGGCATTCTGGATCCGTGTTCGTCAAGGATTGACGATCCTCAGCGATAGGCGTCGCTACCTACGCGAGGTGGCGGCCTGGCAGGCGGCGGCTTGGGTATGTCGTTTCATCGCCTTCTGGTTCTTGCTCGACGCGTTTCGCGTGGGTGGGTCGGTCGGCAACGTGCTGCTCGTGTTCGGCGTCGGACAGGTGGCCGGCGCGGTGCCCTTCACCCCTGGAGGAGCCGGCGTGCAACAAGCGCTGCTCGTGAAGGTCTTCACCGGCAGTGCCCCTACAGCGGTAGTGGCCGCCTATTCGGTAGGCCAGCAGATCGCGATCGCCGCGTTCACGGCCATCGTGGGGCTCGGCGCCGTCTTCTTCATCTTCCGCTTCCGCTCCTTCAAAGAAGTCATCGCGGCCGGGCGCGCCTCGCGCGAGGCCGAGCGTGAGTCCGAAGGACGCGGCGACGGCGGCCCGGAGCCGCCTACCGCGGTCCCGCGGGCGCCTCGAGCACGAGCCTGACGGTGTCGGGTTTTGTCTACTGCGATCCCGCGCGCGCCGCGCGCATGAGCTGACGGGTCAGGTTTCTACTGCAATCCCTCGCGCGCCTCGCGCACGAGCGTGACGGCCTCCGGGAACACGACCGCGATCACCTGGCGGATCTGCTGAGCCTGGGCCTCGGCGTCGCCCTGTAGGTTCACGCGATTTACGGCCGCGACCGTCATGTCAACCGCAAGCTTGATCGCGTTGTCGGCCCATGCCAGCGCCTGCTGACCCTGCATCTGCTCAGCAAACTGCGCGATGCGCCGCTGTAGCTCATCCGGGTCGCCGAAAAGGTCGCCAAAGCCACCGCTCTCCATGACCTCATCCTAGCGTTCGCGGCGCGGCAGGCTCCGCCGTCGGCCCCGCAACTCATACACTGCCGTGCCGATGGCCCAGCCCCCAGAGATCAAGCAACGCGTAGCCTTCGAGTCCGACAGGCGAGCGCGCCTCTCCGTCCCCGCGGCGGCGGGTGGCGTGCTGTTCCTGTTGAGCGCCATCATCCTCAACGCGGCGCTCAAGGAACTGCCGACTGTGGGTTTGGTGCAGGGGCTCGAACCGGCGCTGCACGGCGAAGGCGCACCGGCCATCAGTCCAAGGGCCGCGGAGGTCAAGTACATCGATCACCATGCTTTCGGTCTGATCGCCGGCAATCTTCTGACGGCGGTAGCGATCCTCGCGCTCACGCTCGTGTTGCTGTTCCTGCAGGACTGCACTCGTTTTCGTCGTCCGCAGACCTGGCCGCTGGGGCGCCCTCTGGTATTCGTCGGGGGGATCGGCTACGCGGTGTTGAACCTGATCCACGAGGTGGTCCTCGCGATCGAGGCGCATCAGTTTGTGAAAGGCAATGACTTCTCCGGAAAAGCGGTCGAACAGGCCCTGCTCACCTCCGGCTCGGTCGGCGTCTTCCTGACGTTGCTGGGACTGTTGGCGGCGCTTGGGCTCACCGTCGGGATGATCGCGACGATGGTCGGTACACAGCGCGCGGGCCTGCTTCCACGCTGGCTCAGCGTGATTGGCATGCTCGCGGCGCTGCTGTTCCTGCCGCTCTTCGGTTCTAGCTTCGTGACCGCGTTCATCCCCGCCTTCTGGCTGGTCGCGACGGCGTTTCTGCTGTGGGAACGTCTGCCAAGCGGCGACCCCCCTGCGTGGGCTGCCGGCGAGGCGATTCCGTGGCCGGCGCCGACAAAGGGTGGCGCCACCGGCGAGGTCAAAGAAGAGACATCGACGGGCATCGGGCACAGGCTCCGGGGAGCGTTGGGCGCGGGTGAACCGCCCGCCGAGCTGGCTCCGCCGCCAACGCCGGTTGCCGGTGGCTCACGGCGCACCCGGAAGGGCACAAGCAAGCGTCGCAAGGGCAACTGACCGTCGGCGGACCGCCTGTCGCGTCTCTCGGCAAGGCAGGGCAGATCGCCGGTCGCCGCCGAAGCTCCGCTTTCGCGCATCGCGATCGATTCGCGCGGGTTGGCCGCCGCGTGCCGCGGTCTCGAGCGATGTGGGCCATTCGGGCCGCTGATGTTGACGATTGGCGTCGCCCTGGAGCGGGAATAAATAGAGAAGACCGCAGGTTGGCCTTTGGTCACCTCGATCGCGAATCTTGACAAGCATCAAGTGCCACCCGCTGAGGTGGCGTGAAGGGAGGGTCCCATGGAGGCCGCTTCTATTCATCCGCGTGCGGCGCAAGGGGTGAGCCCGCCGCTGGCTCAGACGGACACAGGCGAGCGACCGCTCACAAGCTCGTGGTCGCCGGCCAACCCGGCTCCGCTGGGCTTGGCCGCGTTCGCGATGACGACGTTCGTGCTGTCGATGTTCAACTCGAACCTCGTCAACGAAAAGGGGACGCCCGTCGTGTTGGGCCTGGCGCTCGCATATGGCGGGATCGTGCAATTGCTAGCCGGCATGTGGGAGTTCCGCACCGGGAATACCTTTGGCGCGGTTGCGTTCTGTTCATTCGGCGCCTTCTGGATCTCTTTCTGGGCGCTGAACGTTTTCTACGCCAAGAGCATCGGCGGCAACGCAGGACACGCGATCGGGGTGTACCTGGCGGCGTGGGCGATCTTCACGGCCTACATGACCGTCGCCGCATTCAGAGTGAGTGGCGCCGTGCTGCTCGTGTTCGTGTTGCTGACGATCACATTCATCCTGCTGGCGATCGGTGCCGTCGGACCGCACGCGACCGTCACCCACTGGGGTGGCTATCTCGGTCTGGCGACCGCTGCGGCAGCCTGGTACGCGTCTTTTGCCGTTGTCACCAACTCGACATTCAAAAGGACGGTCTTGCCGGTGATGCCACTCGGCGAGTAGAGTCAATCGATGGGATGCAAGTGAAGGGAATGGGTGCGGAGGCGTCGGTGCGCGTATAGCTGAGCTGTGCGCCGGCGAAGGCTCCGCACGCAATGAAAGGGATTGGGAAGGGGTTGTAGCTCATGGCGATCAATACCGAAGCGCTCGACTCAGAGCTGGCGCGGATGCTCGAGGTGGAGCGCTTCGAGCCTCCGGCGGATTTTCGTGAGCACGCCCTACTGGGCGATCCAGCAGTCTACGAACAGGCGCTGCGCGACCCACAAGCATGGTGGGCCGCGCAGGCAAGCGAGCTCGACTGGTT
>DATCEK010000120.1:0-6167 GCA_036510155.1 Solirubrobacteraceae bacterium
CGGTGAGATGAGCCATCGCTTCGCTCACCGCCGCAGCGTGCGCCGCCTCCATCTCACGACGCTGGTTCGCGTCCCCGAGCGCCCAAACGGCAGACACCGACTTCGGGGCGCTGAACGTCAGGTCGATCCCGCCGCCACGGCCGCCGGTGGCGCCCGCCCGCCGAAGGAACCCACCGCTTTGAGGGTGGCGACCTTCCATCAGCGCGATGAACTCTGGGCCCTCGATCGAGCTGCCCTCGATCCCTAGCCGCGCAAGCGTGTCAGGGCTCGCAAGCCACTGGCCGGGGGCTTGGGTGGGCTCCCCGTCGGGGCTCAGGTAGTAGTCCCCGCGCTCTGGCTCCACGGTCTTTGACTCCAGGTAGCGCGCGTACCCACCGCCCTTGGCGGCACCGATGCTGGCTGCGGTCATCACAACGGATACAGACCACGACCGCACGAAACCGGCCAACGAATTTGCACAGCGCATCCACAGCGCCCGCTCAGGTGAGCATCTAGTCTGTCCGGGCTTGGTGCTGTGCGCCGGTCGCGGCGAAGCCGCGCAGGCCGGAGGGCTGCGAAGGTCGCCGCGAAGCGGCCGGCCGTGCTGGCTGCGGCGTAAACCAGCAGTCCAGCGAGCAGACCGTAGGCCGTGAGGCGTGCAGTGCCGGGGTCGGCAGTAGAGCCGACCGCAGGGAGGCTCGGTTACAGCGGGCGAAGCCCGCGTCCGGTCTCTGAGGCAGTTTGAGATCGCGCCGTCGGGCGGTCGCCGGCGCGGTGCGAGCGGGCGACTGAGCGCGCTGGCGAGGGCGGGCGTGAGCCCGCGCGAGAGCCAGCCGTGGCGGCTGGCAGAATCCTCGGCGATGGAGCCGAGCGAGACCTTGGACGCGACCTTCGACCCCACACAAGAGCCGATCGACCTGCTGCCGCTACGGCCGTGGGAAGTGCGGAAGGTGCGCGCACGACAGGCGGCGATGCTGAGCGAGACGCCCGCTGCGAGAGGCGAAGCGCGCGCGATCGTCGCCAACGTGCTCGAAGCCCATCGGGCAGCGCTGGAGGAGTACCGGGACACGCCGTGGCTGGCGCGGTTTCGGCGGAGCGCTCGACGCCTGGCGGCGATACGCACCTACCGCAATCGGGAAGTGCGTGGACTACGCCTGCTTCGCCAGGAGGACGAGTAAGCCGACGCAGCGCAGGCCGGGGAAGCTGACCGGGGCCGCAGACGCTTGTCTGCGTTTTGTGCTATCCGTCGCGGTGTGGTCCTCTCCCCCGATCGACGGCGCAGCGAGCGAGCGATCGTCTTGCAACTGCTGCGCGACGACCACGCTCAACGGTGGACGCGCGGGGAGCTGCGAGGCGAGTTGAGGATCGCCTCGGCTGCGTTGGTGGACTCGCTTGACGACTTAGAGCAGCATGGCGTCGTCGTAACAGCCGCAGACGATCGTTGGGTTGCCTCCCGATGCGCGCGCCGCCTGGACGAGCTAGAACTGATTGGCATCTGAGCATGCGCTCGCCGTCAGCGCGGACCTCCGCGATCATGCGCCGCTGCGCGGGTGCCGACTTGGACTCGTCCATCAGCGGACGTAGACCTGATCGAATGAGTCCAGGCGCCGGCCGCGGGTGCGCTTGCCCTTCGCAAGCAGCACGCTGGGGTGCTGCTGCTCGTCGGGGATCACTCGAGCGTCGTCGTAGCGCTGGGTGGCGTAGAACTGATCGAAGACGATGACGCTCGCGAAGCGCTCCTGTGTGGCGAGTTCGGTGAGGCGCCGGTAGCCGGCGTCGAGTGTCTGCGCGAGGCGCTCGTGGCCCTCCACGAGACCGCGGAGCTGCTGGAGCAGGTAGACCGGTGATTCCTCGCGCGGCAGGGCGTCCTCGAGGCCCGAGATGCGTCCCTCGAAACTCGCGTTGTAGGGGTACTTCCCGGCGGCCTGCAGCC
This sequence comes from Solirubrobacteraceae bacterium, assembly GCA_036510155.1. Lineage (GTDB taxonomy): Bacteria > Actinomycetota > Thermoleophilia > Solirubrobacterales > Solirubrobacteraceae > Palsa-744. Next base: position 1,913 of record DATCEK010000120.1, read on the forward strand.
CCTCGTAGATCGTCCAGTACGCCTCGATGAACGGAATGATCTGAGCGAGATCGCGGTAGTCCCCGTTGAACACCCAGACGCCGAGTCGCCTGAGTTCTGTGCTCAGCCAGCCGACTTCCGAGCGCGCGATGCAGCGCGAGTCGAAGTCAGCGCCGCGGTCGCGTGCGTGGCACGCGGCGCGGTACTTCTCTAGGAGCTCCTCGCGGGTGGCACCGCACGTCTTCGGGTCGGCCGCCTTGTCTGCGTTGGTAGTGGTGGTCATAGCGCCCCCTCATCGGTCGAGCCCGCCGGGTGCGGGCCGTTGCCTCTCCCGCGCACGCGCAGCGTGCGAAAATTGGGAGGGCGAGGTCCGTACCGATGGCGTGTCTTTGTCTCGCGCGTGCTGCGCAATTCGGTCACAGTTCCACCTCGTGAGGACAGGCGCTCAGACCGTCGCGGGCGATGAGCGCGAGCACGTCACTGTGAATCCAAGGGCAGGGGTTCTGCTCGCCGCCCTCGGGTAGCTGGCCGATGCGACGAGCGAGCCAGCTCGTCTCTCCGCTGACGTTTCCGCGAGGGTCGCGCTTGATGCGTCCGCAGCGCAGGGCGATCTGACTCAAGGTGGTGTCGCCCCTCTGGACTCGGTGCTGGACGACTTCGCGAAGTCTGCGGTTGAGCAGGATGGCGCTCTCGTTCAGGCGGTCGAGCTCGGCTCGGAGCCGAGAGGTGGAGGGCGATGAGCCGTCACCGTGCAGAGCGAGCACATCGCTGGTGAGGGTCCGTGCCGGCTCGTAGCCTTCCAGACGACCGACGACATCACGAACGGTCAGCACCTCGAAGGTCTTATCGCAGCCGGGCTGGCAGGAACGTGTCCAGCGCAGCTCGGACACGGACTCATCCACGGCAACTTCGCGGATGAGGTACAGGTAGCCCTCGGCGTCTTGCAGCACCGAGCCAGGCGCTTCGGCGTGGGTGCTCGGCGGCGCCGGGATCGCGTGGCGAGTCACCTCGAGATCCTCCGCCGTCAGCGCCCGGCAGAGACCCTTGGTCTCGTCGGCGAGGTACAGCTCGCAGATGATGCGCTCGTTCTCGGGTGACTCATCGGGCGAGAGGTGAGCGACCACTCGCCCCTCTGCGAGTGTGTCGAGGTGATAGTCGATGACCAGTCTGCTCCCGTCAGGGCGCTGGAGGCTGACGATTTGGCGCGTCTGTCCGCTGTCAAACGCGACATAGCCGCCCAAGTGTCGGGCTCGTCGTGGGCTTGAGGCGGGTTGCGGCAGAGCGATGTGGGGCTGGGGTGCTGTGATGGTGCTCATGGCTCTCCTTCAGGGTCTGAGCCCGCGGGGCGCGGGCCGCTGCCCCACTCCCGCGCACGCGCAGCGTGCGATCATCGGGAGGGGCAAGGCCCGTCGACCGCGCTCACGCGCTACGTCCACCAGCGAGCACGCGCAGCTCACCGTGCCCGTCGGGTGCGAGGCGATAGCCGACACCCCGCACAGCTGTCAGCCATCCGCCGGCGCCGGCGTCAGCTAGCGAGCGCCGCACGCGGCAAGCGTGGGTGTCCACGGTCCGCGTCGAGCCTTGGGAGCGATAGCCCCACAGCTCTCGGAGCAGCTCCTGCTTGGTGTAGACACGGCCGGGGTCACGCGCGAGATGAACGAGCAGCGCGTATTCAAGGCGGCGCAGGCGAAGCGGTGCAGATCCGAATGTCGCCTGGTGAGCAGCTGTGTCGATCCGCAGCGCTCCGAACTGGATAACGCCGGTGGAGCTGATGGTGCTGCGGCGCAGCAGCGCTCGCACACGAGCGAGCAGCTCCGCGTAGATGAATGGCGAGCGGACTACATCGTCGACGCCCGCCTCAAATGCGCGTAGCGCCTCGGCCACCTCCTCGGTCGCGCTGATCCACAGCACGCGCGCGCCTGGGTCCACCTCGGGGGTCAGCTCACCCGCGCGCAGCGCACGCAGGGCGTGAAGTCTCTCGACCTGGAGAGCTGTAGGGCAGAAGATGATGAGGTCGATGTCGCCGGACGTGTGTCGCGCTCGCAGTGCCGGCGAGTCGCTGGCGCGGCGCAGTTGGTAGCCGTCGAGTGCGAGCTCCTGCGCTAGCGAATCGCTCTCCTGGCCCTCGCCAAGGACGAGAACTACCTCGGGACTGTTGCTCATCGTGGGTCCTCCGATCAAGACTCGGGCCCCGCCCGGTGCGGGGCCGCGGAGCCCGATCCCCGGCACGCCCGTAGGGCGTGCCACACTGCGGAGGGCGACGGCCTCCCACCTGGCCCCCGCGGATCGAATCACCCGCGGGGGTGCGGCCAACGCCTCTGACCTGCTAGGCATCCTTGGCAACCTGCTCGCGCCCGCGGCGCCGGCTCTTTGCCATCGGGATACCCCCGAGCTGCTCGGCCTGCGCGATGTAGTCAGCCACGAGCGCCTTCACTTCGCTGTTGCCGCCCTTCTCGCACAGTTCCTCCTCGACTGTGTAGATGCGCCCCGCCTGCTCGACCGCAGCGTCGATGATCCGTGGCTTGCCGTCCACGCGGATGCCGTAGAGCGCTCGCACTTCACCTGCTTTTGTCACATAGCGCCCGAGCTCCAGCGGCTCGCCCGCCGCTCGCTGCAGTGCCGGCGCTGGTGCCGAGCTCTGCGGGGCTGGGTCCCCACGCCGTGCGCTTGACCCGTAGCCAACGATCTCGCCGGGCTTCTGCTCGGTCGCGTAGGGCTGTTCGCCTGGGTCCAGGTCGAGTCGCGGAGCTTCGAGGTAGCGGCCCCGTCTTGCCTTGAGTCCCTTCAGCCGTTCGATTTCACAACTGGCCTGGCGCCTGTTCCTGGGGAACGTGAACGTGGTGCCGGTCTGCGAGGCGAGGTCCCTGAGATATGAAAGCTGCTCGGGGCTTGCTCCGCTGCGTACTGATGTGTGAGGGCTCATGGTGTGCTGTTCCTTTCGGTTGGTGTGAGCTTGCGAACTTGCCCTCTGCTCATCACGCTCCGGAAGGAGAGTCAAGCAATTGATAATGTGAAATCAGTGCGCCCCTGTCAGGGGGCGATTCTCAATTGCTTGAAGGCGTAAGCCGATCTCTCAGGGAGGGGTGTGATACGACCCTCGTGTTAGACGTGGAGACTCCGGCTACGTCACTATTTCGGCCACGGCGGTATCCATCTTTCACCTGATCGGATGCTACGTCCCGCTTAGTGCAGCATTGATCTCTGCGGCCATGAAGTTCAGAGCGTCTCGAACGACAGTCGGATCGTTGTCGGCTCGATCGTCATCCGAGCTCCGTGCGAGGTTCTCGGCATCGCGCCATCCGCAGGTCACGCCAGCGCGATGATCGACACCTGGATAGGCCGCCAGGATGAAGCCGCCGCCGTTCTCGTCGTCGTCCCCGTAGCACTCGATCACGAGGCCATCTGGAACGACGAGCGCGTTTAGGGACTCAGCGGCGACAAAGAGCTCTGCTGCGACGCTGCCAGGAAGCTCGTCGCCGTCAAGCGCGCCATCGCGGCCCAGGTTCGGTACGAACAGGTCGCCGGTGATCCGCCCTGGATCGACCTTTACGCCGTCGCCGGCGTAGTGGATTGTGAGTGGTGCTTTCGCAGGATTCATCGGCCGACTCCTGCTGTTTGTGCGTTAACTCTCCTGTCCAAGACGCTCTGGGAAGCCTCCTCGGCATCCGTGGTCTCAAGGTCGAGAAAGTAGCCGTGAGCGGTGAATGACTCGCGGCAGTTCTCGCAGCGTGACGGGAGCTGGTCGCGCTGCACGGGCTGTATGTGCCCGCAGCACATACAAACTAGGTTCGTGTGATCGCTCATGCGCTTCGCCTTTCTGTAGTGGCAGCCGCTTCGGTGCGGGTGCCGGTGGCAGCCGCTCGGGCACCCCGCAAGGGGTGCGATCATTGGCGGCGGCTGGCACCCGACTCGGGAGGAAACGTCCGGCCCGTTGGCGGCGCGCTGTGTCTACGCCGCGAGCTCGAGCCAGCGCTCACGCTCGAGGATGCTCGCGTTCGCCAACCGTGCCAGCACATCGCCGTGGCAAGCGTGCGGCGCGCACCAACATCCGAGCACCAGCCCGCGCAGCTCATCGAGCGCAGCGAACAGCGCCGCGTTCTTGCGCAGCCAACTCTCGTACAGCGCGATGCACTCGCCTCTCGCACCGTGCTTGTCCACCACGAACGGGTTGCCCCACTTCGAGGGGCGCCCTATGTAAACGTGGTGGCGCTCGCGCTTGCAGTGAACCGCGCGTGGCTTGCCGAGCTGCACATGCGCTGGGACGAGTAGACCGCTG
>DATCEK010000121.1:0-11923 GCA_036510155.1 Solirubrobacteraceae bacterium
TGGGTAGACCGAGCCCGGGGAGGGGCGCCAGACGCCGTCGCTGCGCTGCTCCACCTCCTGCATGATCTGATAGCCGTTGCGCGGCTCCTCGGCCAGCAAGAGCAGCGCGGCGGTGCGGATGTCGCCGCGCCGCGCCTTGCGCCCGCGCCCGAAGCGTCCGCCGCCGGGCCCGCCGAAGCCTCCGAAGCCGAACGCCTCGAAGCCGCCGCGGCCGCCGGGGCCGAAGTCGCGCGGGCCTGGCCCGCGGTGATGGTGTCGATGTTGGTGTTCATGGCCAAACATGTCTATCTCCTATCGTGATACATATAAGTAAGCTCACGATATATCGTTATGTCGGGGTTGTCAAGGGCCTCCCGTTGTGGGCTGAGCAGGCCGGTGCGACGGACGTCGGCCCGTAGGAGCTGAAGTTCTCTCGCGCCCGCGAATGGCGCTTACAGCTGCGCGGCGATCGTGCGCTGGACTTCGGCGCCCTTGCTCGTCAGCGCCCAGGAGTTGGCGGCGCCCTTGACCGGCGGGGCGGTGTTCTCGATCAGGCCGATTCGCTGCAGGCGACCGAGCAGCTTTGAGATCTGGCCGGGATCGTCCACGCCGGCGACGCGCCCCACCTGGCGGTTTGAGACGCCCGCCTGCTCGGCGATCGCCTGCAGCACGCGAATCGTGCGGTAGGTGAGGCGCATGTCGAGCGCAGCCAGCGACTCGGGTCCCGGGGGGCGTCGCCGCGGCGGCTTCGGCGCCGGTTGCGCGAGCTCCGCGCGCGCTGCCGTGGCCCCGAGGTAGGGAAGCACGACCATCCCCATCAGCGGGTTCGACAGCGCGGTCAGCGACTGGCGGGCGCCCTCGAGCATGCGCTGGTGCAGGACCGCGAGGATCCCGCCGGCGATCCCCTCCGCCGTCAGCGGCGGCGGCTCCATGCCCTTCTTCATGGCCGCGCGGCCGTCGTCGATCGCGGCCACGGCGCCGGCGAGCGCGCGCGAGCGGCGCTCGAACGCACGCGGGCCTGCGGCCAGCGACTCAACGACCAAGAGCCGCGCCATCTGCGGCTGCTCGTCCAGGAATTGCAGCAGCGCTGTCAGCGCGGTGCGCATGCGCGTGCGCCACGGCGCCTGCGGGTCATATGCCGTGAGCGCGCGTTCGCTCGCGGCGGCGATCGCCTGGTCGAGCGCCGCCAACAGGCAGTCTTCGCAGCTGTCGAACAGCTCGTAGAAGGTGCGTCGCGAGATCCCGGCGCGGCTGACGATGTCGGCGACCGACAGTCCCGCGGCGCCCTGCTCCGCGCAGGCCGCGAACGTCGCGGCGAGCATCCGCGAGCGCTGCAGGCCCGCGACCTGGCCGCGCTTCAGGCCATCTTCCGCCACGCTCGCCATGTCGCCCGCCACGTCACCCTGCCAGCCGCCACGGCATGCCGGCGCTCAACCTACGTTCACGGTCACGCCGGCACTCAGCTTTTGGCCGTGCGTCGGCGTGAACACGAGCTTGACCGCGACCTTTAGCTTGCGCCCCGGATGGCTCTTCAACAGCGCCCGCTCGCGCGCGGACAGCTTCAGCGCGAGCGTGAGCGTACCGGCCTTGCCCGTGCTCTTGACCGCCCGCGAAAGCCCCGACCCGCTTGCGAGGAGCTTACCCGCGGAGGGCACGTTCGCCGCGATCGTGACCGTGCCGGCTTTGACGCTGTGGTGCAGAACGCTTATTTCCTTTGCGCAACCGCTGACGGAGATGTGCGTGTTCTGCTTGAGAGTGGCGTTGTTCTGAGCGATGAACGACGTCGGCATGATCAGATCGCTCTTGCACAAGTTGCCGTTGGCCGCCAGCGCCGAGTAGGGACCCTCGGGCAACTGTAGGTCGAAGGAATAGATCGGGACGTCGGGGACTTGGCGGAATGTGCTGCTTGTGATCCCGGCTTTGCTGATGAATGTTTCCCCGTGGACGTAGACGGTCACGCCGTAGCCCTGGAGGGCGAAGACGAGTTCGGGGAACTTCGCGCCACCGTAGGAGACGAAGTACGCGGGGCCGGTAAGCGGCACCGGCAGTACCGGTGTGACCGCGGTCGCGATCCCCACGCGCGAGTCGGGCGGGCAGTTCGCCGGATTCGCTTCGAACGTTGCCGACGTGCACGCCTTCTGCAACGTCGTCAACCTCGAAGGCAGCTGTCGGGGCAGGTCCACCTTGATCGAGCGGATGTTCGACTGGCTGCTCGCCTGGTTGTCTTCCAGGGGAGTGATTGGATAGACGATCTTCGCGTCGAGGCTCGCGCCGTCCTGGCGCGATGTCTTGCCCGAGGTGGAGACCACGAGGTTGGGTTTGAAGACGAGGCTGCGACAGGAACCCATCTGGAACGGGGTTGAGATTGGTGCTGTGGAGTCCGGTCCACCGACACCGGGAGGTGGGGTGCCCCACGCGGTGCCGGCGAAACTCATCGGCGCACAGCTCGTTGGGTTGAACATGAATTCCGGCCGATCGATCACGGCGTTCACCGTGCGCAGATCCGTTGGCACGCCGCTAATGATCTGCGGTAGCGGATCGGTCGTGACGGTGATCTGGCTGGTGAGGGAGTCCACTTCGATCTTCGCCCTCACTACCTGCGTTGGCAGCGTGAACGGACCGACCACCAGCGGCACGACGATCGACAGTCCGAACGGGGCTCCCTTATAGGGGCCTGTCAGATAGATCGGTGCTCGCGGCTGTCCCGGCTGAGGCACGACCAGCGGGTAGGGCCCGGGACCCGAGGCGACTGTCGTATGCCCAATCTGCGAAGCAGACGAGCATGTCCCGGCGGAGGCCTCTGGTTCTGGACAGAGCGGAACCTTGCTGATCATCCCCAACAGGCCTGAGGGGACCTTGAACTGCAGCTTTTCGATGCGCTGCTGATCGTCGGAGGATTGCAACAACAGCGAGAAGCTCGTGAACCCGCCCGCCTGGTCGGTCGTGGAGCCCGCGTTCAAGCTCGGCGTGAACGGCAACGGCGCCGAGGCGGACGGGCAGGGCGCTCCGTCTGTGCCTTTTGAGATCGCGAATTCACCGATCGGGAACGCATCCCCGAGCAGCGGGCTCGCCCACGACTCGAAATCTGACGTGGTGGTGTAGATCCCACAGCGAGTGGGGGTGTCCAGGGCGGCCTGCGCGCCACCGGAGAACGACAGTTTGAATTCGCTGAACGGCAGCTGTGGTGTGCCCGAGAAGGTGGTCTGCAGCCTGCCGGTCTGTTCGTCGAGATGCACGATCCCGATCAGCTTCGTATAGACACCGTCGGCGGAGGCGGTGATCAACAGCTTCAGTTCCGGCGGCTCGGATTCCAGCACATAGACGGCACCTTGCAGCTGCTTTTCCGCTGCGCCTTCGATCAATGGTGTGTTGATCGTGACGGTCCCCACCCGTGAGGCGTTGGGACAGTCGGCTGGGCCGGCGAAGCGTTCTTCTTCGCCGTTTTCACCGGGTAGCGGCAGATCGTCCCCACCGGGCACATCACCGGACTTACAGGCCTCCAACCCTGCGGCCTGACCGGGGTTGATCACAACCCCTTCGGGCAACGTCACCGTCGTATTCTGAATATCCGCCGTCGAAAGACCCGTCGGTTCGATCAGCCCACCCACTTCCGGTCGCACATCGACCGACAACCCCGCCGGAGTATCCGCATAGGTCGTATCGGGCTCGGTCGAGAGCGACGGGTTGAAGCTCATGTGTTCACAACCGTTGAGCCCATCCTGATCGTTGTTGCTATCGTGCCACTGCACCGTCTTTTCAGCGGTCACGTCCGGATGCTGCCACTCATTGACCTGCACCATGAAGGGCTGCTGAGCACCGCACGCAGTCGGCAACGTCAAGTACGGCGTCTTGGAAAGACCCACGCCGGCACCCGCAGGGCACGGCAAAAGCTCATACCCTACCCCACAACGTGCCAAGTTATGACTGGGATCACCGGGGACACCCCACAACGTGAGTATCGCGCCCGCCACACCACGCCCCTGCGGGCTGTTATCGGCGTGGGTCACGAGCCCACTGTCGCCACCCGTACGCACGCTCGTGTTGAAAAAGTCCGGGTTGCCGTACTGTTCGAATCCAAATTGTGAGACCACGCCACGCGGCGGCGTCAGGTTGAATATCTGCGCACCGAGATCGCCAACGCCGGTGGGAAGGTAAGTGGTTACGACGCCGAGCGCGGTGTTGGGCGGACATTTTCCTTCGCCTTCAGTACCGCCGTCAAATCTTTCGCGTGGGCATTGTGGAGCGGCTGTCGGATCGCCCGCAAACCCAGCGGGCAGATCAACCGTCACGTTGCGCAATTCACCACCGGCCGGCACAAAGAAGTTAACGGTCAGAGGGATGGAAGGGTCATTGTACGGTCCCAAACGCCCCGGGTTTACGTCGGTGTTTATTTCGAGGTCGAATGTGGCGTTGTAAGGGTGCGAGCCCGCCTGTGTGTCCAGCGTGCCGTCTGCGTTGCTGAACCACACATCCCAGTTCGCGACACCGAAGGATGCCGGCGTCGTGCTCACGTTAAAGGGACTACTGGTCGACGCGGTGCCCAGAGCACCGCCACCGGCAATGCTCGCCCTATTCACGGCGGTGCGCGGCGCGCCTGTCACCATCGTTTCGATTTCAATCGCCGGCGTCACCTCATCGACTTTCGGAGAGATATACTCCTCGGTCGGGATGCCACCCCCAAAGAACGAGGGAAGGGTAATGGGGTTGTTCGTGCAGCGCACGACGGACGTCCCAATACCCGCGCATTCCCATTCCGAATGCGTCGCATTCCCGCCGGCCGGTTTGACGCCGATCGCGGTCACGCCTTCGGGTAGCAGGTCGGTCACTGTGATCGGTGCACCCACTTCGCTGTTGGCAGCACCGACGTTGTAGGGGTACACGACGACCAGAGCCCTGTGTCCGGGTGCCACGTTGGTCGGATACATGTGCGAAACGATCTCCCAACCCGGAGCGCAACTACTGTAAACCGATTCCGTCGGGCAGCCCCCTCCTTCAGCGAAAGCGGGGGCGCTGCCGAACGCAAGGCTCGCCAGCACGACGGCGACCGTCAAAAGCCCGACGGCAAACACGCCGACGGCGAAACGTGAGCGAATGCTCGTGAACGTAGCCACCGTCGTCATCGGTCGCTGTGTTTGACTCATAGACATTTACTTTGCCCCCCGGTCGCTGCGACTGGACTTCTTCGCTTTCGCTTTGTGCTTCTTGGTCTTGGTTTTCGCCTTGACGCACTTGCCGTGCTTGTTACGCGTCTTGCCCTTCGCGCATCTAGCCGGTTTTTTTGTAGTTTTCGCTACCGCGGGTACGGATGGCACGAAGTTCCCGACGCCGTTGAAGGTCGCGCTCGACGGCGTCGCGAAGATCGGCGGCGCCGGCGGCACCCCCTGACAACCGGAACCGGAGCACTCCGTTTCCAAATACGGGAAGCCCCCATCCACATGCGCGTCATACAGATCGACCTGTTCATTGCGATCTTCCGGAAGCAACGAAGAGCGCGTCGTGAAGAAAACATTATCGCCACTGGCGTCCGCATCGACGAACGTCGATTCGCCACTGGGCGCACCCGATAGCAGCGATACACACCCATTTGCTTCCTGACAGCTACCGCTGCCGTCCCGCTCCCACTCATACACGCTTTCGAGGCCAGCGACGGCCTGCGGCACAAGCGGCTGCGTACTGTCAAAGAAGACGCGGTCGCCGTCATCAGAGATCGTACGCAACTGATAAGACGCCCCTTCGTCATTGATTACCGCTTCACTGTTCTCGGGTCTCATTAGGAACCCACCGACCTCTTCGCCTTTGTCCGTGACGGTTACGGGGGCAGTCCCGTTCGGATTACACGACGAACACGAGACCTGTCCGCTTTCGGCGTCATAGGAGAAGACCTCGGCCAGCCCCGTATTGTCATAGCTGGTCAGACGACGATGCGACATGAACACGACAGAGTGGCCGTTTGGAGTGACCTCGGCGGTACGCATATCCAAACTCGGTTGCCAATCCCCACCGTTTGGGATGCTAGCGCTATTCCCATTGCTCAAATTGTCATCCCCAAGGGCAAGCGTCGCTACGAAACTCGTCTCACCATTATGGTAGAGATAGAGGTTGGGTTCACCCGCGGCGGCGGTTTCGTTGTTGGTGTTCGTGTTGGGCGCAAGTTCCCCGTCGGCGACGAAATAGACATAGGAGCCGTCTTCACTGTTGCCGAGCACTCCCAACACATCCGCGGCCTGACCCGTATGCGAGTCGACGCTCAGATCGGTCAGTTTGCAAGGCTGTCCTTCTGCTTCGAGCCGGCATTCGTACAAGTCCGGTGCTCCGTTTTCCGCGCTGGAGCCAGGGGTCAGCTTACGTTCGTCCGTGAAAAACACCTCAGATCCGTCGCTGCTCGCACCCATGAAAGCAGCCCCTTCGGCGACAAGCACGGTATTTGCGCTTGAGCTCGCAGGGTCCTCACGCACATACAGAGTGTGCGTGTTGAGATCGGTCCACACCACGTGCGAGCCATTGGCGTTGATCGCGCCACCAAAGTCACGGGGATATGCGAACCCACCATATGCGGCGTTGACTTCATGCTTGCCTTCCGGCAGCACATTCACTTGGTACACGCCTCCGCCCGTCGACTCGTACAGATTCTTTTCGCCTTCGCCTCCTTCGAGCGCTTCCGGCGTGAGACGCGCTTCGGATTCAAAGATCACCGACGAATCGTCCGCCGACACCCCCGCAAAAACAGGCCTCCCACAGTTACCCGGCGTCTCCGTGCTCGTCAACACCGGACGAAAAGCACCACCGCCATGCGAATACAGGACGACACAAGGCGATGGTGCTTCAGGCGCCAACGGTTCATTGTACTCGTCCAAAAATGACAACGACAGATCGCTTGAAAAGCCTTGATAAACACCACGTGACCCTTCTACCGGAGGCGAGATCGACACCGGTTCCCACCCATCGGCACCACGTGTCGCCAACATCGTGTCACCGCCACCGTAGCCCGTGCTACCAGAACCGCCCACCGGCGGCGCTTCACCGGCATACGCGACAGCTTCACCATCCGCCGCCGCTCGAACCGGATAATCGGTGTCGTTTTCGTGGCTTATGCCCAGGGCATGCCCGGTGATGGGTGGGAACACCTCGGCGCCGGAACTGTCCGTCGCAAACGAGACACCCTCATAGACACGACCGTCTGGCAGCAGCGACGAAGACAGTCCACCGAGATGCTGGGTAGTGAAGACGATGTCAGCGCCGTCGCTGATACCGAGCGTGTTCTCGGCGACCAGCCTCGCGTGATAGAGCGTACCCGGCTGCAACCCATTCAGCGGCATCGACACGCCAACCGGGCCTTCCGGAGCATTGATGCTCACTTCCGCCGTGGAGGAGCCATACGCTGCACTCGTGCCGTATTCGACGCGATAGCTCGTTTGCAAACGCGCCGAATTGATCGTCGCTCGCACCGTAGCTACCGTCGCACTGACGTCCGCTACCGACTCGTTTTCGATCGCCGGCGGCGTGGCCGTATAGAACGTCGCGTCCTTGCCTCGCGTGACACCGTTTGTATTCGTCCCAACCAGGCGGAAGTGGTATTCGCTCCTCGATTTCAAGCCAGAGACATCGGCGGTAACAGAAACCGCTTCGCTATAGCCTTTGCTCGCCGCGTTGATTTCCGCCGGACTCTGCGCGCACGGGACCGTTTCGCCATAGGACGCTTCGGTCCCATATTCGAAATAGCATTCGCTGATCGCTTCGCCTTCGGGATCGACCTTGCCATTCAGCGTAGCGCTCGTCCCCGTTACCGCCGTCGCCGCTTCTGTGCTCACCCCCGGAAAGGTGACAGGCTTATAAATCCTTACGTCGTTGGCTTCGCTCTCACTGGCATACACGGTACCGTCGGCTGCGACGGCAACACCGTAGGATTCTGACTCTTCCGTTGCAAAAACCTGCGACGGCTCGCTGCTCGGTTCGCCGAACGGGCCATAAAGCGAGATCTGTTTCAACTCGTCGAGAACAACTTCGCTCGTGGTAGGGACGATGGCAATCGCATCGGCGCGGCTACTCAATTCGGCGACCTCGCTACCCGACTTGTACTTCGCGACTTTGCTTTCGCCGGTATAGACGTCATCGTTTGAATCGACCGCCAGAGCGAGCCCCACCTCCGCCGCCGGAGTGAAGCTCTGAACAAAAGCGCCTGTATCGCTGAACTCATCAATCTGGCGGTTATCGTTGTCAACGATCCAAACATTGCCTTTGCCATCGACCGCCACGCCTTTCGGTTGCCCCGGGAAAGGAATCACTTCTCCCGCCGTACAAGTCCCCGCGTGAGGACACGTGCCCCTGATTTCAAGACCGGTAGCGACACCTTCGGCCGAGAATTGATCCACCACCCCATGTTCGGCATCCACCACATAAACATCGCCCGCAGAAGGATCCAACGGTTCGCTCGAATTGTCGACCGCGATCCCGTTCGTCTCTTTGTAGTTGGAGAATTCGAACGATTTGCTGGCCGTCGCGCTCCCATCCCACTGAGACAGATACGTGCCCGTGGAGCTGAAGCGCTCCACACGACTGTTGTGCGCATCGATCACGTACACATCGCCAAGCGCCCCGAGCGCCACGTCGTTGACAGCCAAGCTCGTGGGCCTGAGGAACTGCCCTTCACCCGACCCAGCACTCCCGAACGAGCCACCAGGCACATACTGCTTCACAGCCAGCGCCGGAGCGCTGATCGAGCCCAGCGCCACGACCGAAGCGCCCAGCGCGAGCAGCGCGACAAGCGTCCGGCTACGAGCTTCTCCGCGCGGGAAGCGGGCACGAGCAGAGCCTGGCGTACCCCAAACGGCAACCCGGCGCTCGCCGGCGGTGATCCCTCTCGTCCTCATCGCTTCCCCTTTCGCTCCCCCGGCCCATGCTTTTGCACTTGACAGCAAGTGCGCACGCAGGGCATACGTGGTCCAGTCGTTGCGGCCACTATGCCACCCCAACCCGGGAGGGGACAAGCCTTCTCCTAGAAGCTTCTAGGTTGTGAATAGCCCCCACAGCCGTTCCTGTTTGCGCTAGTCTCTGGCGATGGGTGGAGTAGGGGTTGCCAATGAGAAGGGTGGGACGGCTCTACGCTCACCAGTGAGCTGGGCTTTGCTGGGACTGGTGATCCAGCGTCCGAGCTATGGGTACGAGCTTGTCCAGCGCTTCGAACGCACGTACGGACACGCGCTCGAACTGTCAAGCCCCTCGCAGATCTACACCGCGCTCGACGCCCTGGAGCGGCGCGAGCTGATCGAGAAGCTGCCGCCGGGCGAGACGCCGGAGATATCGCGCCAACCCAAGCCCCACTACCGACCCACCCCACTCGGTATCGACAGCCATGCCGACTGGCTGATCGAGCAGGCCCAGGACGAGCGCCGCCGCTCGCATCTGTTTGCGCTGCAGCTGGCGGTGCTCGGGCCGCGCGGGGCGCTTGCGATCCTCGAGCGCTACGAGCAGGCCTGCTTGAAGGACGCCAGCGACGCGTCTTCGCGGGGCGCCAAGCGTGCGAACGGTGAGACCGACGCCGGCTCGGCAGGAGAGGGTGGGCAGGTCGGCGAGCTTGCGGGACGACTCTCGCGTGAGGAGCAACGCCTGTCCGTGCAGGCAAGGCTGGCCTGGATCGGCTACGCACGCCGCGAGCTGAGCACGCTGGCGGGAAAGCGATGAGCCTGCTGGAGCTGGAGCACGTCGAGCGCCGTCACCGAAGCGGCGCGCACGAGCGCACAATCCTGCGTGATGTGACGCTTGAGCTGGACGCGGGCGAACTGGTCGCGATCTGGGGCCTGCGCCGCTGTGGGCGCTCCACCCTGCTGCGCATAGCCGCCGCGATCGAGCCAGTCGACTCGGGACTGGTGCGCTTCGCCGCCCGCGAGCTGGGCGCCGTCGGTAGTCTCGCGCTTGGGGGTGGCATCGGCTACTGCACGCGGGCCTCGCTCGACGCGCCAAGCGTGCTCGACGAGCTGCTGCTGGGCCAGCTCGCACGCGGCGTACGTCGCCTACTCGCTCGGGCACGCGCGTATACGGCGCTGGCACGCGTCGGCGCCGCCGACTGCGCCGAGCGCGCTCCACACGAGCTCGACGGCGCCGAGGAGATGCGCGTGGCGCTCGCGCGGGCGCTCGCGCTCGAGCCCTCGCTGCTGGTGATCGACGACCCCGTCAGAGGCGTGGACCTGCTGCAGCGCGACTCGATCCTGAGCCTGTTGCGCTCGCTCGCCGACGAGGGCATCGCCGTCCTGATCAGCGCCGACGAAGCGACCGCACTGGCCGGCGCCGACCGCGCACTGGCCTTGTCCGACGGCGTGCTGCGCGGTGCCAGCGCACCCGAGCTGGCCGAGGTCTTGCCCTTGCGCCGAGACCAACCGGGGCGCAGACGAGCGAGCGCCTGATGCAACGGGCGGGTGGGGGACGCTCAGCGCTGCGTGAGCTGCAGCCAGCGCTCGAACAGGGGGTCGACGATCGAAAGCCGTCGCTCGACGTGCATCACGTCACCGCCGTAGACGAGCGCCTGCGCCGCCTGCTGCGCGGCGCTCTTATCCAGCTCGAACGCGCGCAGCGTCGTGTTGCTGTACAGCGAGTGGCGGCTGTTTGCCAAGGCGGCAAGCACGCGCCGCTGCGCCGGCGTCGATCCCAGATCGAGCCAGGTGCGCTCGAAGCGCTCCCGGGTCTCGCGGTCCACCGCCTCGAGTGTCGCCTGGTAGGTCTCCTCGTCGGCAAGCATCCCGCGAGAGGTCTGCTCCCACAGGTGGTGAGCCAGCAGCATCGCCCGCTGCGGATGGCCACGGGCGAGGTCGAGCAGCAGATCCAGCGCGACGCCCGGGTCGCGCCCACCGCGCTCGAAGCGGACTCCGATGTACTCGGCGAGGTCGGCCTCCGCAAGCGGGCCGATCGGGATCGGCCGCGCCTGGTCGAACAGCGGCCTGCCCTTCCCGTTGAACAACTCCTCCAGCATCCCGGGCTCAGAGCCAGCGAACACGTAGCTCGCCTGCTCGCGATGCAGCTGGATCTTGCTGCGCAGCAGGCCGTCCAAGCCCTCACCGATGCGCAGGAAGTCCTGGAACTCGTCGAACGCCACGACCGTGCGCACGCCCGACTTCGCGAAGATACGCTTGGGCAGGTCGAGCAGGTCGGCCAAGCGCTGGTTGTCAAGCTCGCGCACGCGCTCTGCCTGCACTCCGACTCCCCCGGCGCCGACGTTCAGGCGCGTGTGCCACGAGCGTGTGAGCGCCGACACCGTGCGTCGCAGCGGCCCGCCAAGCCGCGCCAGATAAGCCTCCTCGATGCGTCTTGCCGCCTCCGCGCGTGTCACACAGCGATAGAAGTCGACGTGCACCGTCTGCAGGCCCGCCCGATCGGCTTCGGCCAGCAGTCGCAGGATGATCGAGGTCTTGCCGTAGCGCCTGGGCGCCGACAGTCGCGTGTTGTGCCCACCTTCGGCCAGCGTCAGCAGCTGGCGCGTCTGCTCGTCGCGATCGACCAGCTCGTCCGGGGCGAGCGGATCGTCGTACACGAAGGGATTCAGTTCTTCGACCATCGGTATATCAGTCACTATACCACTCGGTATATCAAACACTATACCCAGCGGTATAGTAAATACTATACTTTCCGTCTGAGCGCCGGACGGTAGGCCCATGCCCCTGCTCGAACTGGAGCGCGTCGTCAAGCGCTACCGCCGCGGCTCGGAGCAAGTGAGCGCGGTCGCGGGCGCCAGCCTTGAGCTGGAGGCTGGCGAGATGCTGGCGCTGCACGGACCCAGCGGCTCGGGCAAGACGACGCTGCTGCTGCTCGTCGCTGCCCTGCTCAGCCCCGACGAGGGGGAGATCCGCTTCGACGGGCGGGCGATCTCCGCCCTGTCCGAGCGCGAGGCGTGCGACTACCTGCAGCGCGACGTCGGCTTCGTCTACCAATCGCCGCAGCTGATGGGCCGCGTCTCGGC
>DATCEK010000122.1:0-3480 GCA_036510155.1 Solirubrobacteraceae bacterium
CCCTTGGCCCTCTCCGGTGGGCTTGCCCGCGCCGTCCCCGCCGAGCTGCTCGAAGGTGGCGCAGCGCAACTCCACGTTCGCGAGTCCAGCCGCCCGCGCCAAGTCCGAGCCCCGCTCGATCGCACCCGGCGACGCGTCCACGCCGAGCACTTGCGTGCCCGGCAGCGTCTGGGCGATCGAGAGGGCGTTGCCACCGTCGCCACAGCCCAACTCCAACACGCGACAGTCGCGCGCGGACGCCGGGTACAGACCGAACAGCCGGCCGATCGCCTCCAAGCGTCCCGGATGGGTCGCCGGGTAGGCGAAACCAGGGTAGGTGAGGCGCTCGTAGGCCTCTGCTGTGCTCAGAGCTTCAGATTTGTCGAGAGGTTGAAGTTCACTGTCGCCCCCACCTTGCCGTTCGGCTCGATGAACGACTCCTCGACCTTCTGGAAGGCGAACGTGACCTGCTCGCTGGGCTGTCCGCCGCCCGAGCTGCCGTCCTGCACGGAGGAGATCAACACGTTCTGGAAGTCGAACTTCAGATAGGTCTGTTCCTTGCCGCCGGCCTTGCGGGTGAACGAGAGCGTCGCATCCTTGAAGTGCTTGCCCGTGGCCGCCGCCTGGAACAGAAGCGGCGAGGACTTGTCGAGCGTCTTTGAGATGGAGAAGCTCTGGATGTTCACCTTGCCCGCGCCCGCACCTGAGGACTGCGAGCCGATGGTCGGGGCGCCCTGAGCGCTTACCGAGAAGCCATCGATCTGGATCTCGCCCTTGTGGTCCTTCTGGGTCGACTCGCCCTCGATGCCGTCGATCTTCAGGAAGGTGGTGCCGGGGCCGTTCACTCCGAACGTGGTTCCGCCGATCAAGGGGGTGCCGGGTGCGCCCTGACCGCCGGGTGCGCCCTGACCGCCGGGAGCACCTTGGCCGCCAGCGGGACCAGAGCCGCCAACCTTGCCTTCTTTGCCAGGTTCGCCCTGTGGTCCGGCCGGACCTTTCTGGTTCCAAGTTATCTGAGTCTCTCCGGGTTCGCACACAGCATCCATGTTGGGAATCGCGGGTCCACCGGCGGCAGGGACAACTGTGTGAGGCAGGCTCGGATCGATCACCCTCAAACCACCAGGGGGCTCGTTGGCATCTTCGAAGAACAACGCTTGCGGGACGCCGTTTTCGGTCTTGCTGTCGTAGCAACCAGTGATCGTCCCGTCGCTTCCCGGGATCGCCCCCGCCGCAATCGCCGCCCCCGCGCCGAGCGCCGCGGCCGTCGGCAGCGCGATTTGCACAGCCCGTTTGGAGTACTTCATCCGCTGCACAGCTCGCGCTATCCGGCTTGCCTCTTCCGCGCTCATCTCACCGCTCCCAGGTCATTTTGCTCGCGCGCGCATTGCGCGCTCTTGTTGCCTCGTGGGCGGAACCAAACCAGACGGTCCGGACGCTGTCAAGCAAAGTGGACGAACCTCGCACACGGGCGAATAGGCCCGTCAGGAACAACTACGTAAGTCCTAAGCCACGACCTCGACGCCAACCAGGTCGGCCGCGTCCATGCTGCCCGGCTCCTCCAGCTCCAGCACCGCCTCCAAAGCCGCGATCGCCACAGCCAGCTGGTCGAGACTTGGCTCCTGTGTCGTGAGCAACTGCAGCTTCAGGCCGGGCCACATGACCGCTTTGACCCAACCTCTATTGCGGTTGCGTCCGGCGAACTTGATGATCTCGAAGGAGATGCCGGCAATGATCGGCACACCCAGAACGCGCGAGGCCACCAGCAGATACCAGGCTGGCAGACCGACGGCGCCGAACACGAAGATCGAGACGACCATCACGATCAGCAGGAAGCTCGTGCCGCAGCGTGGGTGCAGGCGCGAGAAGCGTTGGGCGTTCTGCGGAGTCAGCGGCAGACCGGCCTCGAAGCAAGAGATCGTCTTGTGCTCGGCGCCGTGGTACTCGAAGACTCGCCGCAAATCTTTTATACGCGAGAGCAGGACCATGTAGCCCAGGAAGATCAGGGTTCGCACGATGCCCTCGACGATCCAAAACAGCGCCGAGGAACCCAGCTGGCCCTTGATGAGGCTCGTCAGGCCGAGCGGCAGCAGGAAGAACAGGCCGATCGCGAACACCATCGCGACCACAACCGTCCCGACCCATACCCCCGTGCCGATTTCCTGCGTATCTTCATCCGCCTCGCCCTCCGGTAGCTGTGCGTTGGCGGAGATGCCGAGCGCCCTGAAACCGATCGCGAGCGACCCGCCGAGTGCGACGATGCCACGCAGGATCGGCAGGCGCAGCCAGCGGTGGCGTACGAGCGCCGAGGTGAGCGGGAAGGTGACGACCTCGATCTCGCCGAGCTCCTCGAGCTGTCCCTGCTCCTCCTCGCGACTGAGCTCTGCCTCTCGCGCGAACGCCACCTCGAACGAGTGAGAAACGTCGTGGGCATTTGTGCTGTGGCTCTCTCTTGAGCCGGGGCGCTCGTCGCGCGATTCGCTGGCGCCATTGCGCCCGTCCGATGCCTCGGGCGAGCTAGGAGGTTTCGATGCCTCCTCTGCCTCGCGCGATGTCTCGGCACCCTCGCGCAGCGGCTTGCGCACCGCAACCGCCCAGTGACGTACGCCGCGCATCATCACTCCCTCGAGCACTGCCTGGCCGCCCAGCGGGGCATCGCGCCTTGCCGTCAGCTCGCCATCTGGAAGTTGTCCTACGGCGCTTTCCGGAGCACCGGTGCCTGGCGAGGGATGTACTACCTGCCCGGTCGCGGGCGCCTGAAGATTGCTCGCCTGCCACGTGCCCGTCGGGTGCACCCTCCCACCGGCAGCCGGTCGAGAGGACATCGTGCTACTGGGGGCGAGCCTGCGCCTGAGTGCCGCCTGTCTGGGCCTTGTGCTGACGGCCCTTGGCGACCCGGCGCTGGAAGCGCTCTACTCGTCCACCCGTATCCACTAGCTTCTGCCTTCCGGTGTAGAACGGGTGGCAGTTGGAGCACACCTCTACGTGGATGTCCTCCTGCGTGGCGCGCGTAGTGAATTCGTTGCCGCACATGCAGCGCACGTGCGCCTCAACGTAATTTGGGTGGATCGAAGCCTTCATGGTTCGACCATTCTAGCGACCTCAGGCGCCGGCGGGGGGCGGGGTCTGTACGACCTGCGCCGACAGGGTCGGCTGAGCGCAGCGCGAGCTGTGTAGTTCGTCGCGCTTGAGCACGTGCCCCCGTTCGTCCAGCCAGCGAAAGCGCACGAGTACGCGATAGGCGGCGGGCGCGTCAAGGTTGGTGATCTGCTTGACGTACTTGTAGATCGCGACCCCGGGTTCTGAGGTGCGCCATACACCGAAGCCGGGGGCCGCGAGCGTGTGGAATTCCGCTTCGCCACGCAAACGCTGCTGCAATTCGATCCGCATGGCCATCTTCTGCGTCGTGGCAGTGGCGGCCATCTGTGCGGTGAACGTGGCTGAGCGTTCCGCGTGGATGGTGGAGGTGACGCACTGTTCGATCCCGACGGTGGCGGCTCCGTC
>DATCEK010000123.1:0-5172 GCA_036510155.1 Solirubrobacteraceae bacterium
CACGCAGCTGATCTCGCCCTGGCAGAAGGACTTGGCCGTGGCCCGGGTCAGCTTCACCTACAGCGTGGCGTAGACCTCGCCGTATAGCACTCCACGACGCTCTGGCCTCGGACGCACCGAAGCACCCGCGTACTCCCGTACAATGAGGTCAAGGAGCCGGCCCTAGTGGCCGATTCCCTACTAGGAGCGTTTGCAATGGCTACCCGAACTGACAACGAGATCCGCGAGCTGAGCCCCGAGGAATGGGACCAGCGAGTAGATGAACAGGCGCGCAAGCGCCTGGGTATGAGTGGCGAGGAGTTCGAGCGGCGTCTGAACGCGGGCGAGATCGACATTGACGATAGCCCCGACGTGACGCGCGTTGCGATGATGCTCCCGCTGCATGCCACGCAGAAGTAAGACACCCGCCGAGGCCGTCGAGCACTACCGCGGCAGGACCGTGCGGTTGCTGTCCTGCGTGACGAGCGTCCACGTCGTTGCCCGCGCCTACCACCTCTCGGATACGCCGCACGAGCTCGAACTTGCTGACACGGCGAAGATGCATGGTGGTCCTCTCTCGATCGACGTCGCTGAGGAATACGAGGTCCGCCAAGACGCTGACGGCTGGCGCGTCGCAATCCTTGGCTACCTCTACGCGATCGGATACGAGGGCCGTGAGCTCGTCTCCTACCACTGGCATCCCAGCGGCCACAGCCCGATCACCTGGCCGCACATGCACGTCGCCGCCAACGTTCAGGTCGGTGATCGCTGGCTCGGAAAGGTCCATCTGCCCACCGGCCCGGTCGGTCTCGAGCGAGTCGTGGCGCTGGCGATCACCGAGCTGGGCGCCAAGCCGCTGCGCGACGACTGGGAACGGCTGATCCGCGAGGCCGCCGCCCGCTAACGGCCGGTCCGCCGCAAAGGCCTCGAAACCGTCAGCGTCCCCTTCGCGCTCCGGGCCCACGTAGCGTGCTCGTCACCGCTAGGTCGTGATCGAGCCTCGCGCTCACTCGGATCAACGCATGAGCGGCCGTCCGGGGCCGAGCTCGAACGTCACTGTCAGCCGTCCAATCTCACCGAGGCGCCGTGGGCTCGGATGCGGACGACGAGTAAGTCACTCAGGAGCGGACCTCACGACCCCGGCATGCCGATCAGCGCGTGCATCAAAATCTGTCAACGGCCTTTTCGAGCTACACGACGCTCGTGGCGTTAGTGACTAGGCAAAACCCCTGCAAATCGGCCTAAAAATTGAGGGCTGTAGACGGCTTTGGGGAGAGTCTGGGGAGAGTAGACGACTGTCTGCCAGTATCGTGGAGCAAAAAGCAGCGATTTGCAGGCATTTTTCAAGGCGACGACCGGAGTCGAACCGGTGTAGACGGCTTTGCAGGCCGCTGCGTAGCCACTCCGCCACGTCGCCAGGCATCAGTAGCGTAGCGGCCCAGAGCCGATCCGGCGATCCGCCTTGAGCCTGTGAGATCCGCTGGATTCGGCCGCTTATCCTCGGCTTCGACCTTCGTTATCAAGCTTTTCTCATCTCGTTAGGATCGCTTTCAAGAGGCGTTAGCACCCGCACATGGCAAGCACGCACACTGGGATCCCGAACTCGGAGGTGTCTCGTGAAGCGTCTCTTCTTTCCCGTCGTCTTGGCCGCTCTCGTTGGTGCGGTAGCAGCAAGCGTCTTCTTTGCCGCCTCTCGCGGATCCGGTCGAGCAGCGGGTCGTACCGCTGCGGCGCCGGCCGTCAGCTCTACAGGCGGCGTCAGGAAGGACATCTCTTCGACCACGACCACGCCGACCGCGACTCAGGTCTACAAACGCGACGCGGCAGGCGTCGTCTCGATCAAGGCCACCAGTGCCGGTGGAGGGGACAGCGGGACTGGCATCGTCCTCAACGACGAAGGCCTGATCCTGACCAACAACCACGTGATCGCGGAAGGCACGAGCATCACCGTCAGCCCTGGCAAGTCGAGCAACGTGAATCGCACGGCAAGCGTGGTCGGCGCCGATCCCAATAGTGACCTGGCATTGATCAAGGTCGATCCTTCCGGCCTGGGCTTGACACCGCTGAAATTGGTCAGCTCGAGCTCGGTGGAAGTTGGAGACTCCGTGTATGCGCTCGGCAACCCATACGGTCTGACCGAGACGCTCACGAAGGGCATCGTGTCGGCCCTCCAGCGCGAAATCTCAGCTCCCGACGGTGCGACGATCAAGAACGTCATCCAGACCGATGCTCCGCTGAACCCGGGCAACTCGGGTGGTCCACTGCTCAACGCCGAAGGTGAGGTGATCGGGGTCAACTCCCAGATCGCAAGCGACGCGGCGCGTACTGAAGGCTCTCAGCCGGGCAGCACGGGCGTGGGATTCGCGATCTCATCGACTACCGTCTCCGAAGTGATCAAGGCGATCGAGTCTGGCGGCGAGAGCAGTAGCGGCTCTGGTCAGACCGAAAGCGGCGCTGGCACCGAACGCCGGTCGGGCAGCGAATCGGCCGGCGGCGCCCAGTCACCCTATGGCGTTGAAAGTCCGTATGGGGGCAGCAGTGAAGGTGGCCAGGTGGAAAGCCCCTATGGGGCTGAAGGCGGACAGGTCGAAGGCCAGCGTGGGAGTGGCAGCGAAGGCCAAGTTGAAGCCAGTGGAGCGAGCCCGTACGGCTATCAACAGGGTTCGGCGGCCGGAACCGAAAGCCAGGGGGCGAACGGCACGGGGGCCAGTGAAGCCGGTCGCGAAGGCCAGGTCGTAGTCGTGCCATGACTTCATGTCTTGCCTAGGTCAGAGAGCCAGATGTCCTGCGGCCGATCCTTGGATCTGTTGGCCGCAGGGCACTCTGTTCGGCCTCGGCGGGACGCAAGGACGGTCCGTATGGAGAGCCTGAGATGCGGGCCGTTGATAGGCTAAGCCTCATCCCAGGGCGATTAGCTCAGCTGGGAGAGCGCCGCCTCGACAAGGCGGAGGTCACTGGTTCGAGCCCAGTATCGCCCATCGCAGGATTTGGCTCTGATGCAAGGATTATCCGGCCCATGAGAGCGGGCTTGGTAGCAATTTGGTAGCAATCTTCCGAGCCGTAGGATGTGCCGATGGAGCTGCACGAAGCCATAGACGCCGTGCTAGCCGACAGGCCCGCTGGCATGAGCACGCGTGAACTGGCTGACGAGATCGAGCGGAGAGGGCTCTACCTCAAAGGCGACGGTAAGCCTGCCTCGCCTGGACAGGTCAACGCTCGGGTCGGCAACAGGACGTACAGGGATCGCTACCGCAAAGACCACCTGGATCGCATCTGCCTCGCGTAGCTCCGCCGGTGGGGCAGGTATCGTTTGCCACGTACATACGTTCGATCTCATGGAGGACTGATGCCAGGACAACGAAGGCACGTCACGCAGAGGCCAGATGGCCAGTGGGCGGACAAAGCTGAGGGGGCAGAGCGTGCGGGTGGCCTGTACAACACGCAGGCCGAGGCCCAGGCAGCCGCTACCCAGCACCTTCAGAACCATTCAGGTGGCGGTGAGGTCGTGATCCACCGACCTGACGGTCAGATCCGCAACTCAAACACGATCAACCGGCCCGACCCAGATCCACCACGCGACACGCGTCACTGATCCTGGCGGCACGGAGCCGATGACGTGATCCAAGTCCGCTATGCAGGGCCTATTCGAGGCGCGCACATGTTGTCGCGTCAGCTTTCTGACGCTGGCCTCGAAGCGGAGTTCCCTCCGCCTATGGAGCGGCGCGGAGTCGGACAGGATGTGGTCCACGTCACGATGGAAATCGGTACGGCGGCGAAAGACGGCGTGGTGGGCTACGCGGCCGTTGAGGCTGTCAAGCGCATCGTGGGTGCCTTCAGAGAGCGCCACCCCGGCGTCGACGCAGACATAGAGTCCGACGAGGACGAGTAGTTCCGCCCATCGTTTCTAGGCGCTGAGCGGCCGTACCCGAGACTCAAACGAAAGGAACGTGCGATGGTGACAATCAGGAACGAGCTTCGGCAGAACGAGCAGGGCGAGCCCGAAGTCTGGGCGAACCTCGGCGACATTCTCGACTGGCTCGGCACGCTGCCCTCGAACGCCAACCATCCCGCCGCAGCCGGTGCCGCACTGGAGATCAAGCAGATGCTGCTCGATCAGTTCGGCAACGCAACCGTGGTGCAGGGCGAGTAGCGGGACCACGGGCGAGTTTCGCCGAAGTTCCAGTGCGGCGTTCCCGAAGTGGCTTGTCGATTCTTGGCGTTTGGTGATGATCTGCTTGCCCGCCTGCTTTTCGTCGTGGGTGTCGCGCAAACGGTTGAGACTGGTGGGGTGATGCCTGTTGGTGGCGGTGATCGCGGGGACTGCGCCCGTGTTGCTTTGGCTGGTGTGGGCGACGGGGTCGCGGCCAGAGCGGCGTTCAGGCCGCTGCGGCGGTTATCTGGTGCTTGTGGAGCTTGAGTAGGTTGTGCGTGGCGGTAATCAGTCGCCATTCTGAGCGTGCGGCGGATCTGCCTCGCCGCTGGAACTGGTTGATGCGCCGGTTGTGCTTGGTTTGAGCGAACACGGGCTCGACCATCGCCTTGCGTTTTCGGTAAAGCCCGCCGCCGTGCTCGCCGGCGAGCACGGTGCGCATGAAGGCGTAGCGGCCGCCGTCCCAGCCGCGGCGGGGTGTGTCGCGCTTGCCGGCATCGGGCGGGATCAGGACCTGGGTGCCGTTGCTGACGACGTTATCGATCTGATTTTCATGCCAGTAGCCGCTGTCCGCGACCGCGATCCCGGGCGCCTCGCTCACACCGATCTGCTGCAGCTCGCGGCGGGTGGCCTTGACCATCGGCTCGAGCTGCCCGAAATCTGGTGAGGTGAGCGTGACCTCGGCCGCCAAGACGATCTGATGCTCATTCACAGCGGCCTGCACGTTGTAACCCTGGGTGTAGCTGCGCGGCGTCTTGAGGTTGCGGGAGTCCAGATCGGTCAAGTTGATCTTCCCCTGCCGGCACCTGCGGTTTCGCGTAGGGATTCGGGCGAGCACCAAACCGCCGGCCGTCGCTCGTTCGCCCAGTCTCGCGGTGCGCCTCATAGGCCTCGTTCGCCTCGCGCTCGACCGCCAGGTCCTCCCGCAGCCGGCGCTCCGCTTCGAGCAGCCGCGCGGCCCGCGAGCGCGGAACCGCCTCGGCCGCGAGACGGCGATGCTCATCGAGCTGGCGGCGCGCCTCAAGCGTCCACCCATCACGACC
>DATCEK010000124.1:0-2746 GCA_036510155.1 Solirubrobacteraceae bacterium
GATGAAAGCTTTGCGCACAGTTCCATCCTTGCTATGGCCTTTGTCCGAAGTACTGGCAAAACGTGCTTGATTACCCAGGGCACGGGACTGGGACAGGTGTCAACGCCGGAGAGAAAATGCATCGGCGCGCCGGAGCAAAGATACATCAGAGACGAACGCCAGAAGGCCCCCGCGGGGGCCTTCTGGCGTTGCGGCTCGATAGCGCGCCGCCAAGGGTGTCGCGGAGGCGTTGGTACGAGGCGCAGGGAGGGCTCCTGGGCCGGCGGTCAGTCCCGGCCGAACCCGCGGGGTGGGTCGATCGCCTGGAGATCGGCGAGATCGAGGTCACAGATCGCCTGCAGCGCGGCGGCCAGTGCGCTGTCTTGCAGGTTGGTCGGCAGCGCCTCCAGCCAGGCGGCATAGTGCGCCTGTGAGTCTGTCAGTTCGGCGACGGCGTCATGCCAGCGCCGGGCCCGCCCGCGATGATCGGTCAGGCGGCGCGTGCGAATGACCGGCGCGCCAGCCGCACGTGCGGCGCGATGGCGGGCCTGGCGTTCCGCGTCTGTCATGGGCCTCTCGCCGATCGATTTGCGCGGCATGGTTCCACTCCGAAGCGTGACGTCACGAAACCCAGAAGGCGCAGCGCACCGCGGCATCACCCTTCGGATGCGGTATCCGGGGTCACGACGGAGCGAGCGCCGCGCTGGCGTCGCTTGCTCTGCTTGAGTCGGTAGCTGTCGCCATTCATCTCGAGGATGTGGACGTGGTGGGTCAGCCGGTCGAGCAGCGCGCCGGTGAGCCGTTCGGAGGCGAACACGCCGGTCCATTCGTCGAACGGCAGGTTGCTGGTGACGATGGTCGAACCGCGCTCGTAGCGCTGGCTGAACACCTCGAACAGCAACTCGGCGCCGGTCTGCGACAGCGGCACGTAGCCGAGTTCGTCGATCACCAGCAGCTTGTAGCCGGCAAGCTGGCGTTGCAGCCGCAGCAGCCGCTTGTCGTCGCGCGCCTCGATCAGTTCGTGGACCACGGCCGCCGCCGTGGTGAAGCCGACCGACAGGCCCTTCTGGCAAGCCGCCAGCCCCAGACCGAGGGCCACGTGCGTCTTGCCGGTGCCGCTGTTGCCGAGCGCGATCACGTTCTCCCGCCGCGACACATACTCTGAGCGGGCCAGTTCCAGCACGAGCGCCTTGTTCAGCGACGGCAGCGCCAGGAAGTCGAAGCTGTCGAAGCTTTTGACCGCCGGGAAGCGCGCTTCCTTAATGCGCCGCTCGACCATCCGGCGCTCCCGCTCAATCAGCTCCAGTTCGGCCAGCCGCAGCAGGTAGCGGACGTGATCGACGGCATCGCTCGCGCACTGCCGGGCCAACTTGTCATACTCGCGCAGGAAGGTCGGCAGCTTCAGCGCCTTCAGATGATGGGCGAGCAGGAGCTGCGGCGTGCCCGGAGCCGTGTCGCTCATGACGCGACCCCGGCGAGCAGATCCAGGTAGCTTCGGGCCGAGGTGATCGCGACACTGGCGTGCGGCAGGTACGGATACACCGTCATGTCGAGCCGTGGCGGCCGGCGCTCGAGCCGGCACAGCAGCAGATGCTTCACCGCGTCGAAGCCGATCGCGCCGCGCTCGAGCGCCGCGCGCACGCCGGCCGCGACATCATCGACCGCGAACACTTCCAGAAGCCGCAGCACCTGCACGAACTCGCGCTTGCCCTGCTTGCCCATGCGCGCCTCGAGCAAGCGGCGCAGCACCGTGAACACCTCGGGCAGGTCCCAGCCGACCAACGGCGCGGCCTGGTCGAGCGCGCCGATCTTGCGCTCCAGCAGCGCCAGGTAGTGCAGCGGGTCGAACACGAAGTCTTCCCGCTCGTAGGAACGCACATGCTGCGCGATGATGTAGGCGCCACAGGAGATCACCACGCTGTCGACGTAGCCGCGGACCAGAACCTCGCGATGACCGTAGGCGGTCGGCACCGAGTAGTCGGTGCCGTGATATCGCACCAATGACAGCGAACTGGCCCGACCCGCCCGCTTCTCGCAGGCGTCGTAGGGCGAAACAGGCAGGTCGTGGAAGCACGCCTGGTCCCGGGCCAGCCGCGCGCCGATCGTCGCATCGTGGCCGCGCAACCGATCGCCGAGGCGGCGGCGGCAATCCGCCAGCAACTGCTCGTTCAGCGTGGCGAAGTCGGCGGCATGCGGCAACGGCACCAGGTAGTTCCGTCGGACAAGCCCGACCAGCCCCTCCACCTTGCCTTTATCGTTGCCCTTGCCAGGTCGGCCAAACCGATCGGCAAACAGGTAGTGCGACTGCAGTTCGCTGAACACACGCGTTCGCTGTCGTGTGCCGTCGCCCAGAATGCGCGCCACGGCCAGCTTGGTGTTGTCGTACAGGATCGACGCCGGCACGCCCCCGAAGAACGTGAACGCCGCAACGTGGCCGGCGCAGAATGCTTCCGTCGTCTCCGCCGGATACGCCTGCACGAAGCCGGCATCGCTGTGCGGCAGGTCCATCGCGAAGAAGTGGATCTTCCGTTCCACCCCGCCGATCACCGCCAGCGCCTCGCCAAAGTCCGCCTGCGCGTGCCCGGGATCATGCCGCAGCGGCACGAACACCTCCCGCTGCCGCTGACGTTGCGTCAGCACGTAGTCTTTGACGATCGTCAGGCCACCGGCGTAGCCATGCTCGTCGCGCAGACGCTCGAAGATCCGCTTCGACGTGTGCCGCTGCTTCGCCGGTCGCCCTCTATCCTCCTCCAGGATCCGCTCGATG
>DATCEK010000125.1:0-2020 GCA_036510155.1 Solirubrobacteraceae bacterium
ACCGTTATGCCGATATCGGCATAACGGTCATAATGCCGAGAGGCGGATTATGCCGTATGGCCTGAAGGGCCGGCCGAACCAGGCTCCAGGGCCACGCGGCGGTTCGGCATAATCAGAGCGCTTCCAGGAACGCGAGCAGCGTGTCGTCCGGGCGATAGCGTCCCGGAGTGGCTGCCGGCGCGGCCATGCGCGACAGGGCTTTCTCCTTCATCCGCAGGTCAGCGTGGATATAGACCTGCGTGGTCTCGACGGATTCGTGTCCCAGCCAGAGGGCGATCACCGTTTGATCAACGCCGTGTTGCAGCAGCTCCATCGCGGTGCTGTGCCGGAGGATGTGCGGGCTAACGCGCTTGCCGAGGAGCGAGGGACAGGAAGCCGATGCGGTGAGGGCGTGCCTGCGGACGAGGTGTTCGAGCGCGTCACGGCTCAGCCTCTCGCCGCGCATCGTCGGGAACAGCGGATGATCGTCGCCGCCGCGCCGTTTCCGCAGCCACTGCTCCAGCAGCTTGACGGTGTCGCGCCGAAGCGGCGTGCACCGTTCCTTGCGACCCTTGCCGTCGCATCGGATATGCGCACCGGTGCCGAGCACCGCGTCCTTGCAGCGTAGGTTGATCAGCTCGGATGCGCGCAGCCCGGTCTGAAGCGCCACCAGCAGGATCGCGTGATCCCGCCGGCCTACCCAGGTCGATCGATCGGGTGCCGCAAGCAACGCCGCGATCTCCCCGGTGTCGAGGAAAGTCACGGTTCGCTTGACGTAGCGCTTGCTGGGCATTGCCAGAATTCGCTGGCAATGCAGCAGATAGGCGGGCTCGTTCATAGCGACGTAGCGAAAGAACGACCGGATCGCGGCTAGCCGCGTATTGCGGCTGCGCGCGCCGTTTCGCCTCGCCGTCTCGACGTGGAGCAGGAAGTCGCCGATCAGGTCGGCATCGAGGTCCTCGATCCTGAGCCGGGTCGGCGCCTTGCCGCGCTGCTCGCTGGCGAAGCGCAAGAGCAGCCGGAAGGTGTCGCGGTATCCGGCGATCGTGTTCGCGCTGGCCTCCATCTGGGTGCAGAGGCGGTCGGTGAAAAAGCGCTGGAGCAGCGCCGGGAAGGTCGAGGCGGTCATCGGCGCGCCTCCCCGTCCGAAGGAGTGATCCGCTGGGAAGCCAGCTCCAGCAGTTCGGGCACCGCTTCGATGTACCAGTAGGTGTTCTCGGGTTTGGTGTGACCCAGGTAGGTCGTCAGCTTGATCATCTCGCGCGCCGGGTCCTGGCCCGTGCGGTACCAGCCGATCATCGTCCGGGCGGCGAAGCTGTGGCGCAGGTCATGGATGCGCGGGCCACGGCCGTGGCGTCCGAAGCGCTGCGGGGACCGCAGACCGACGCGCTGGCAGACGAGCGCGAAGTTGTAGCGCGCACCGCAGTCGCCGAGGCGGGCGCCCCGATCGCCGACGGAGAAGGGCTGCGGCGCGAAGCCGAGTAGCCGGTCCCGTTCGGCGGCGTAGGCACGCAGGCGCAGCGCCACGCTATTGTCGATCGGCACAAGCCGGGCCTTACCCAGCTTGCCTCGCCGGATCGTCAGCACGCCGAGCTCCAGATCGACATCGCCGGCGTCAAGGCCCAGCGCTTCGCTGATCCTAAGCCCGGTGGCCGCGATCAGCCCGCACAGCGTCGAGCAGGTGAGCCCGCGCAGACCGTAGACCGAGGGGAGCTCGGCCGCGGCGGTGACGATGCTGGCGATCTCCGCGTCGCTGTAGATATACGGCCGTGACCGCCGATATCGGTTCGGGATCAGCCCTTGCGGCGGTACCTCATGCGCTGCATCGAGGCCGTGCAGCCATTGCGCGAACAGCCGCACCATGCCCAGGCGCGCCGCCCAGGTCTGTCGGCTCGCTCGACCGAAGGTTTCCTGCCAGTTCAGGAACAGACCAGTGCCGACACGCTCGGCGCCTTGGCTTTCGGCGAAGGCGATGAAGCGGCGCAGCACCCTGGCCGTCGTGCCAAGGTCGTAGCCCAGGCTGCGCCGGATCGTCAGATAT
>DATCEK010000126.1:0-39683 GCA_036510155.1 Solirubrobacteraceae bacterium
GACTCGGACCGGGGCGCATGCGCCCCGGTCGCGGGGACGCACATGTGCGTCCCCGGACAGCGGCACATGTGCCGCTGTCAACTACAAATACAGACGCAAGCGCTCAGTCGCGCCCCTCGACGCGTGCGCGGCCCCTCGCCAGCACCGCGACGCTCAACACCACGCTGTTGGGCACCATGATCGGACCCTCGCCCGTGGCGAAGGTTGTGTAGAGCAGACCGAGCGTGCTGACCGTGCCCTCGATCTGGCCTGCCAGCGGGCCTCCTTGCAAGCGCACGCTGTCGCCGACGCGGAACGGCCTGGCGCTCAACAGCACCGTGCCGGCGAACATGTTGCCGAGCGTCTGCTGAGCGGCGAGGCCGAGGATCACGGCCGTGAAGGCGCCGCCCAGCGCGAGCGTGCGCGGTTCGATGCCGATGATGCCGAGCGCCACGATCGCCGCGAGCGCAACCGTCGCCAGGCGGATCACGAAGCCGACGGTGCCGGCCGAGGCGGGGTCCATGCGGCGGAACAGCGCCGGGCCGAACGCTCGTCCCACGTCGCGCGCTATCGCCCAACCGAGCATCACGAGCACGATCACCGTGACGAAATCCAACGGTGTTTCCAACCAAGCGAGATGTCCCTTGCCGTGTGTGTCCAGATCCAGCAGCGAGCGGCGGTTTTCATAGAGCACCACGACGCCCACGAACAGCGGCACGAGCAGCAGTGCCTCCCAGCGCGCGCGCCTGACCGCGCCTGGGCTCACCTGCGGCAGCAGCCCGGCTTCATCCCACGCCTGGCTGCGCGTCTCGAACATCTTCGCTGGGGTTCGCGGAGTGGGCATCGGCATCAATGATGGTGCACGCGGCGAGCACTCGCCGCGCTGGCAAGCCAATTCCCAAGTCCAATCACACTAAACAGCTCGTGCCGGCACTCAATAACTCGCGGAATCGCCCCTACCGGCCTTGCTTTGGCGCCCGATTCTGGCCCGTCTCCAGCCCGAGGCTCAAGCAAGTGTGTAGATGACCATCGCTCCGCCGAACACCAGACAGTAGATCGCGAAGGGGATCAGCGTCCTGGTCTTGAACCAGCGTACGAGGAAAGCAACGGTGAAGACTGCCGTGATGGCCGCGGAGATACAGGCAACCAACGCTTGCCCGCGGATACCATTGCCGAGATGACCGAGTAGATCCGGCAGCTTGATGATGCCGGCAGCGAGGATGATCGGCGTGGCGAGCAGGAAGGCAAAGCGCGCCGAGTCGCTGTGGTCGAGGCCGCGCGCGAGGCCTGCCCCCATGGTGACTCCGTCGCGGCTGATGCCGGCGAACAGGGCGGTGGACTGGGCCACGCCGACGAGGAGCGCCTCGCGGTACTCGAGCGTGTCGAGCTCGCGGCCCCCCTCGGGATTCAGCCCTTCGCGAGCCGCCAGTTCTCGCACGGCGGTGCGGCGGCGGAAGCGCTCGGCGGCAAACAGGATCAGGCCATTGACCATCAACAGCATCGCCGCGATTTCGGGCTTGGCGGTGAGTGTGCGCAGCTGGTGCTCGAAGGCCAGGCCGAACACGCCGGCCGGGATGCTCGCGATGATGATCAGCCACGCCAGCCGCTCCGTGCCGGTCTCGGCGCGACGCTTGCCGAGCGTGCGAAAGAACGCGCCCACGATCTGAACCCAGTCGCTCCAGTAGTAGATCAGCAGCCCGATCGCGCTGCCGACGTGCAGCATCACCACGAAGGCAAGCCAGAAGGACTCCGATTCGGACTGCGCGTCGACCAGCTTGTTCCAGCCGAACAGCGTCGGGAAGAGCACGGTGTGGCCGAGGCTCGAGATCGGGAACAGCTCGGTGACGCCTTGGAGGACGCCGAGGACGATCGCCTGGAAGTAGCTGATGGTGGAGGCGAGCGGAGCGCCGATGAGAACTAGCGACATCGCAGCGCGAAGCATATGGGAATGATCGGCAGGCGGCCGCTACCAGATCGTCGCCACGCCGTAGGCATCGATCGCCGGGTCGCGTGTGACGATCGGAATCCGCTCGCACAGCGCCTGTGCGGCGAGCAGTCGGTCGAACGGGTCGCGATGGGGTTTCTCGGCCACCCGGGGGAACGGCAAGCCCTGCAGCCGCGTCGAGTGTGACCAGTCGATCGCGAGCAAGCCGAAGCCGTCGGCGCTCGCTTGCTCCGGCCAGTCCTCATCGACTTCCAACTTGCCCAGGGAGCGCTTGACCGCGATCTCGACGATGGTGCCTGCACCCACCAGCGGCTCCCGCGCCACCTCGATTGCCTCGCGTGCGACGCCAGACAGGCGAGCGTCTCCCCCGAGCCACCACAGCAGCGCGTGCGCGTCCACGAGGAGCCGCATCAGTCGGCGAGACCAAGCGCCCTTGCTACGTCCTCAGGCCATTCGTCGAAATCGTCAGGCACGCGCACACGGCCGCGCATCCTGCCGGGCTTGCGCTTCGAACCTGCTTGTTCGGCCTCGATGGGCACGAGGCGGACGACTGGCTTGCGTCCGCGACGCAGCACTATCTCCTCACCCTCCTCCGCCATGTGCACGAGCTTCGATAGTTGGGTCTTGGCTTCGCCGATGCCATAGGCCGTGGACATACGCCCAGGATAACAAACTTGGTCAAGTTGACCAAGTTTTGCAGCGGACCTCGCATGAGAACGCTCGGACTACTTCACACCTGCTTCACACGATAGACCCCGACTGGTCACAAAGTTGGCCATTTGCAGGGAGAACCTATTGGTATGAGTACGCGAGTCGACATGCACTGTCACTCCACCGCATCGCAGGTGTCAAAGCTTGGCGTGCAGCGTGCGCTTGGACTTCCCGAGTGTGCCACTCCCCCCGAGGAGGTCTATGAACTCGCCAAGCGTCGCGGCATGGACTTCGTGACGATCACCGATCACGACACGATCGACGGCGTGCTGGAGATCGCCGACCGTCCCGACGTGTTCGTCTCCGAGGAGTTGACAGCGCACTTCCGCGGCGAGCCGCAGGCCGTGCACGTGCTCTGTTACGGGATCACTCCCACCGACCATGAGTGGCTGCAGGCCAACAACCATGACGTCGAGCTTTGTGCCATGTACCTCTACGACAGGGAGATCGCGTGTGCGCTTGCCCATCCCTACTACGCGGTTGGGGCGCCGCTGACGGCGCGTCACCGTCGCCGTCTGGCCGAGCTCCTCGATATCTGGGAGACCCGCAATGGGGCCCGCGCGCGCGAGCTCAACCGGCCGGCCGCCATGTACGTGGCCACGCTCGACGGCACCGGCATCGGCGGCAGCGACGATCACGCCGGGGTTGACATCGGGCGCACGTGGACCGAGGCGCCCGACGCCACCACACCGGCCGAGTTCCTCGCGCACATGCGTGCTGGGCGCGTCTCCGCGCACGGCAAACAAGGTAGCGCCGCCAAGTGGGCGCACGCCGCAATCGCTTTGGCCGCCCGCTCGCTCGGACACAACACGAGCGACGACCTTCCCGCCACGCCGGACCCGCAACGGGTGATGACGATGGTGCAGCGACTGCTGAGCGAGGGCGATGCGCGCGAAGGTGCCACCGGCGCCGACCTGGCGCCCGCCGACGCCCGCTGCCTGCTGCGTGCTTGGCTTGCCGCGGTTGGCCTTGACCACCTCGATGAGTGCGGGCTGATCGCCTATATGCAGCAGGACGACTTCAGCCACTCTGACCTGTATCGCCGCGCCTGTCGGATGCACGAGCGCAAGCTCGCGGATGCGGTTGGGCACGCCATCGAGGCGATTGTGGGCGAGAGCGCTAGCGGCCGTGGCAGCAGCGCCCTGACAGGAGACGGCACGACCAATCCCAACACAACAAGCGCCGTCGCCGGCGGGCTGTTCGAGAGCTGTATCGCAGCGATTCCCTATGCGCCCGCCACCGCGTTTCTGGCAAACGAGCAGGCCAAGCTTGCTCGCACCGGAGGTAGCGCCGACGGCGAGCCGCCGCGCATCGCGATCCTCGCCGACGGGATCGGCTCTACGCACGGCGTGAGTCGCACGATCGAGGAGATTCGCCAGCGCGGCGTGCCGGGTTTCGAGATCGAGGTCGTCGCGACCGACCCCGAAGTGGACCGGCGCCTCTCCGCGGTCGCGGAGTTCGACGTTCCCTTCTATCCGGGCCTGCGCATCGGCGTGCCGAGCCTATCCGCCGCCGCACAGACGCTCGCCGACGGCGACTTCGACGTGATCCATGTTTGCTCGCCCGGCCCGACCGGTGTCGCCGGCGCGCTGCTCGGACGCGCGCTCGGCCTGCCGCTGATCGGCAGCTACCACACCGAGCTGACCGCCTACGCACAACTGCGCTCAGGCCAAGAGCACCTCGCGAAGGCGATGGAGATGGCTGTCGGCGCCTTCTACAACGCCTGCGACCTCGTGCTCTCCCCGAGCCCCGCCTCAGACGCTGCGCTCGCCTCGATCGGCATGAGCGCCGAGAAGGTCCTGCGCTGGGACCGCGGTGTCGATACCTCGCGCTTTGATCCATCGTTGCGTAGCGATGAGCTACGCAACGAATGGATGGAGGGAATGGCGTGCCCGGAGTATTCGCGGGCGCAGTCCCGAGCAACCCACCAGCCGGTGAACGTTCTCTATGCGGGGCGCATCACCCGTGAGAAGGGAGCCGAATTGCTGGCCGAGGCGTTCCTGTGCGCGCGTGAGGAGGACCCGCGCCTGCAGCTCGTGCTTGCGGGCGGTGGACCAGAGCAGGAACGCCTGCGCGAACACGTGGGGAAGCACGCGACCTTGCTCGGCTGGCTGCGCGGCGAGGAGCTCGCACGTGCCTACGCCTCGGCTGACATCTTCTTCTTTCCAAGCGCCACCGACACCTTCGGCCAGGTGATCCTCGAGGCACATGCGTCCGGGCTGCCGGTGCTTGCGGTCGCCGCGGGCGGTCCGCTCGAGCTGATCGAAGACCGTGTCACCGGCCTGCTGCGCGAGGCCGACAGCGCTCAATTGGCTGGCGCGCTGGTCGAGCTTGCCGGCTCGCCGCTACTGCGCGAGCGCCTGGCTAGCGCCGCGCTGACCGCCGTGCGCGAGCGCACCTGGGAGCGGGCGCTCGAGCGCCTGTCCAACGGTTACCGGCGCGCGCTCGACGGCCACGTAGCGCTCGACGGGGAGTGCCTGGTCGCATGAGATCCGTAAGCGCGCCGCGCCGCACGATCGCCGTCGCCCTGCACGACATCGAGCCGGCCACTTTCGAGCGTTGCGCGTTGATTCGCGACTGGCTGGACGACCACGGCGTCGATCATGTGACGCTGCTGGTGATCCCGGCCCGCGACCTACACCCGTTGGCGGAGCGCTCGCCGGAGATGGTGAGCTGGCTGATCGAGCGCGAGCGCGGTGGCGACGCGATCGCCCAGCATGGCTTTCAGCACCTGCGCTCCGGTGCCCGCGGGAGCGGCCCCTACCGTTCGCTGCGCGCGGTGGGCGCCGACCACGAAAGAGAGTTCTTGGGGCTCGACCCGAGCGAGACACGGCGCGCGGTCGACGCCGGCTGGCGCTTGATGAAGCTCGCGGGCATCGAGCCGCGCGGCTTTGTGGCGCCAGGATACGCCTACACGCCCGCGCTCAGGCGAACCCTCGGCGAGCGCTTTCACTGGTGGGCGGCGCTGCTGGGCCTGCATCGCGCCCATCCGGCGAGCACGGGCTCCCTCCGCATCCACCATGGCGGAATGATGTCTGCGTCGGCCCATGCCGACGGCGAGGGCGCCCCTCCCGGGGCCGAGCGCGCCCGGCTCGGGCCGCCGATCTCGCTGTCGAGCACAGGGCGCCTGCGTCGAGCTCTCTCCCCCGCGCTGTTGCGGGCCGGGGCGCTCATATCTGGGACGACCCTGCGCTTGGATCTGCACCCTTCAGACCTCGAGCACCCCAACCACATGCTCGCGCTGGAGTGGGTGCTCAAGCGCTCTGCCTGCACGCGCGAAGCGGTCACCTACGAGCAGCTGGCATCGGCGGCCTCCTGACCGGATAGCAATCTCTGGGCCGCCTTCATACAGAGCGCTGACTCTCGACCATGCATTTTGCTGTCGCGGCCGCTGCGAAGGCCGGTGAATTCAGTTGTCAGCTAATCAGTCCACGCGCGCCGGCTCGACAGCGGGCGGCTCTTCAACGAGGGGATCTCCCAAGGGAATCTCCCGATCGCTCGCCTCGACGACTCCCGTCTTCTGCCCTGGGCGTATGTAAAAGAGCCACACAGCCGCACCGGCAAACAGCATTCCGCAGAGCAGCCAACCCAAAGCGGTCGTGCCAACGCCCACATACTTCAAGCCCGAAGCCGCGACCACGAAGGTGATCACCGGGCGGATGTAGCGATCTGGGGCGCTCGAGGAGACGAGCGAGCCGACGAACACGGCCGGCACACTGCCGAGGATCAGCGAGGCCGTGACACCGAACTCGACGTGCCCGAAGGCAAGCGCCCCTAGCGCGGCAGCCAAGGTCAGCGGGACCGCCTGGGCAAGATCGGTGCCGACGAGCTGCTTGGCACCGATCATCGGATACAGAAACAGCAGCATCACAATCAACAGCGATCCGGAGCCGACCGAGGTCATGCCGACGATGATCCCCCCGATCGCGCCGATCGCGACCGTCGGCAGCGGGCGCGGGACGATGTCGTGAACCAAGGCCGTGCGACTTGTCCCAGTCCGCCGGTCGAGCACGTAGCGCACTACCATCGCCGCCGCCCCGATCAGCAGTGCCGTGCCGAGCGCCACCTCGATGTTTTCCTGGGCTGCCTTGCTGTTGCCCATCACATGCAGCAGGTAGGCGCCGAGGAACGCCATCGGCACCGATCCGAGCACCATCCAGCCGACCAGGCGCAGGTTGACGGTGCCACGCCTGAGGTGTACGCCGGCGCCGATCGGGCGCATGACGACCGCCGCCACCAGGTCGCTCGAGATCGCAGTGGACGGCGTCACGCCGAACAGCAGAATCAACATCGGCGTCATCAGAGCGCCGCCGCCCGCGCCGGTCATCCCGACCAGAAAGCCGATGATGGCGCTACCGAGAACGATGTATGGATCGATGTGGATGACGGCTCCCCTGCTCGCGACGATCTTCTCCACCGGCCGACGCGCGTGTCGCCGGTGGCAAGAGAGGAAGCGTAGACGTCGCGCTATGTGGAGGAGGCCCCAAGCGCACCTGAGAGGTTCGTCGGGATGCCTGAGACAACGTGATGCCCCCGCGCGCGGGGGCAATGGCGAATCTTGGAGTCCATCCGACACGCCCCTGGCCGCCGGATGTGGGCGGGGGCACACGACGGCGCTCAGCTGCGTCGCGTCGCACCCTTCGCCGCTCGCCTGATCGACAGCGCCAGCAACGAGAGCACCGCCGGCGGCATGATCCACCATGCCGCGAGAGAGGTTTCCGCCACCAGGGCAGTCAGGCCCAGGGCGAGCACGACACCCAATGCCGTGCGCCAGTCATCGCCCACGACGAAATCCCATACGCCCAAGTAGAACGTCCACACGCGCCTCGGCACCCTCACCATTGTCGAATCGCCGACCGTATCGAACCCGGCTGCTCGACCGCCACGGACGCCACCGCCTGCTCCGGGGAAGCCTGCGGCACCGTCCGGCGCAACGTCCACACGATCGCATTCGCCGCGAACAGCACACCCGGGATCAGCGCGAGCAGGGCCGCGTCGCCGCTCGGCCAGCTCGCCCCCGCGCCCTCGGCGCCCCAGAACATTCCGAACGAGCTGAGCATCACGCCGACGGCGAACTTCATCGTGTTCTCGGGGACCCTGGCCAGCGGTGCACGCGCCGCCACACCGGCCGCGATCACGACGAGCACAGCGACGGCCGCTGCCGCCGCCGCCAGGGGGACCTGTTTCTGGTTGGCGCCGAACGTCAACACGATGAACACCACCTCCAAGCCCTCCAAGAGAACTCCCTTGAAGGAGATCGTGAAGGCATACCCGTCGAAGCCAAGCGGCTCACCGCCAAACGCGCCGGCCGCTTCGGCCTCCTCGCGGAATATCTCGAGCTCGTCGTGCTTGGCCTTCAGCCCCGCCGAGCGCAGGATCGCCTTGCGCAGCCACTGCAAGCCGAAGATCAACAGCAGCCCGCCGACAACCACCCTCAGGACACCGATCGGCAGCGCGGTCAGCGCCGGCCCCAGGGCCGCCACGACCAAGGCGAGTGCCAGTACAGCCGCGCCGACCCCGCTCAACGCCGAGGACCAGTTGCGCGTTGTGCCCATCGCAAGCACGATCGTCAACGCCTCGACCGCCTCGACGGTACAGGCGAGGAAGACGGAGACGGCCAGGCCGATCTCGGCGCCGCTCATGTTCCTGCTGTCCGTTGTCGATAGGTCATCGTCTTGTCGGCGCTCGGATCCAACCCGAGTTGGATGATCTCGGCCTGATCCAACTTTAGGACATATATTGTTGGATCATGGATCCAATCTCATTCAGCGACTCTCCGATAGGGAGCCTTCTGCGGATCAACGGCGTAGATGGCAGAACTGGAGAGCCATATGAGAGCGTCGCCTTTCTACCAAATCCGCTTCCCGTATCCGTTGAACTCTCTCCAGCGACTTGGACGATCGTCGCTCAAACTGAAGCGGACCTCGCACGGCTCGACCAGGCGGCGAGAAACATTCCAGACCCCGGGCTCGTGCGCCAATCGACGATCCGTCGAGAGGCGCAAAGCACAAGTGCCCTGGAGGGGACATTTGCCCCGTTCGAGGATGTCCTCGCATCCGACCTTGAAGGGCAGGTCCACCTCTCACTGGAGATGCGCGAGATCCTGAACTACATCGTGACCGCCACGCAAGCGTTCGAATGGATCGAGGAGCGACCGATTACGGTGGGAATGCTATGCAGCCTGCAACAGATACTTGTTGACGGTACGCCAAGTGAGCTCGGGGACGCAGGAAACATCCGAGACAGGCAGGTTTACATCGGAGCGAGAGACGCTCCTATCGAGCAGGCACGATATGTACCACCTCCGCCCGGAGACCAACTCATCGCCGGCCTGGATCAACTGGTGCTTTGGCTGTCTGAGGCTCGACCGGCGATGCCCCCGATCGTCCAGGCCGCACTGGGACATCACCAATTCGAGGCATTGCACCCATTCTCCGATGGCAATGGACGCATCGGGCGCCTGGTTATCGTCCTGCAGCTGATGCGGCTCGGCGTTCTGCGAGACCCTCTCCTGGTTGTCTCGCCATGGTTCGAGGCCCATCGCGAGCGCTACCATGACGAACTTCTGACGCTGGTCCGCGAGGGCGATTGGGACAGATGGGTGAGCTTCTTTGCGACCGGTGTCGGGGTTTCGGCCGCGAGCACTCACAAACGTGTCGACGCATTGCTGAAGTGGAGAGAGCACACCCTCGAGAAGCTCCGAACCGCCGGCATCTCCGGTATCGCCGAGCGCATAACCGGGGAGCTGATCGGAGCACCGACGGTACGTGCAGGACAGGTGGCGGCCCGCTACGGAATCACACACCAGGGAGCGATCCGCGCGCTTCGGCGACTTGCCGAGATCGACATCGTGTCGGAGCGAGCTCGCGATGGCGGTGTCACTTTCACCGCGACCGCGGTGGTCGAGCTATTGAGCCAGTAGCGCACACGTCGCTCGCCCCCATGGGGGCACCTGCGTCGCAGCCACATGATTCCTCATGGGCGCAGCAGTCAACCTTGGCGTCTGGCTCGCAGCATGTTGCCCGCCGCGCGGCGGCGCAACAGGCCTCGGGCAACGTCTCGACGTCGCTCAGCTCAGCCATGCGGACAGCTCCCGAAGCGCATCGGGGATCACGTAATAGTAGGCCCACAGTCCCTGGCGCTCGGAGTCGACGATCCCGGCGTCGCGAAGCTTCTTGAGGTGATGGGAGAGCGTTGGCTGGGAGATGTCGAACAGTGGCACCAGCTCACAGACGCAGACCTTGCCGGCATGCTTGCGCAAGACGTCCACAAGTTGCAAGCGAATCGGGTCGCCGAGGGCCTTTGCGACCTCTGCCATGCGCAGCGCCTGCTCGCGTTGCACGTCGGGGTAGACGACGGGCTCGCAGCAGCGCTCGCCGGCTGCTCGCTTCTGCTTAGGCGCCAGCTCCAAATCGACGGACATCGATCTACTTATATCAATAACACTGACGCATGTCTATGTAATAGGATCGAGCGCGCCATGACGGCGAGCCACCCCACCCAGAGCCCGACTCGCTACGTGCTGTTCGTCTGCAACCACAACGCCGGACGCTCGCAGATGGCGCAGGCATTTTTCGAGCGCTATGGTCCGACGGACGTGCGCGCCGAGTCCGCGGGCACCGAACCGGCGCCCGCGATTTGGCCGCCCGTGGTCGAGGTCATGCGCGAGATCGGGCTCGAGCTGTCCGGGCGCACGCCCAAGAAGCTCACCATCGAGATGCAGCGACACGCCAACTGGGCGGTCACGATGGGCTGTGGCGACGCGTGCCCATACGTGCCGAGCATTGTGGAGGAGTGGAACATTCCCGACCCAGCCGGCAAGCCGCTGGAGGAGGTCCGGGCGATCCGCAACCAAATCCAACAACAGGTCCGCGAGCTGATCGCCACCTATCTCGACGCGGACTGATCGTGAGTCCGAACACACCACCGCTCGCCCGCCGCCTGCTCGCCGAGCTGTTGGGCTCGGCGTTGCTCGCGGCACTCGTGATCGGCTCGGGCATCGCGGCGCAGACGCTCTCACCAAACAACGTTGGCCTGCAGCTGTTCGAGAACGCTGCCGCCACCGCGGCGGGCCTGTTCACGATCATCCTCATGTTCGGACCGGTGTCTGGAGGCCACTTCAATCCGGTCGTCTCGCTCGCCGACGCGAGCTTCGGCGGCATCCGCTGGCGCGATGCGCTTGCCTACATCCCCGTGCAGATAGCCGGCTGCATGCTCGGCGCCGTGTTGGCCAATGGCATGTTCTCACTAGCCGCGATCAGCATCTCCACACATCATCGCGCTTCACCAGCACACCTCCTCTCCGAGGCAGTCGCGACCGCCGGGCTGCTGCTGGTGATCTTCTCGCTCGCGCGCAGCAAACGCGCGAACACGATCCCCGCGGCGGTCGGCGCGTACATCGGCGCCGCCTACTTTTTCACCAGCTCGGCCAGCTTCGCGAATCCGGCGATCACGATTGGGCGCATGTTCTCCAACACGTTTGCCGGCATCGCCCCTGCTTCGGTGCCTGGATACATCGTGGCCCAGCTCGTCGGCGGGGCTTGCGCGATCCTGCTCGTGCGAGTGCTCTATCCGGGCGTTACGCCTGCCGAGGCACAGGAGATCCTGCTGCCACACAGAGGCTCGGACCCGGACACGACGGCGGTGACCGCCAGCTGATTGGCGCGCACCTCATGCCTCGGCCGATGCGCGACCCTGGCAGGCTGTCGTAGGTGCATCTGAGCGCTGCAGCAGAACAAGCCTGGCCTCCTTTCGTGCTTGTCAGCGGGCTGCTGCTGATCGGCCTGGTCGCCAATCGCGATGGTTTGTTCGAGCAGGCCGGGCGCTTTCTGCAGGGTCTCGCAGGGCCGCCGGCAGTGCTGTTCGCGGCCTGTCTGCTGCTCGTCGCCGTGGTCACTGCTGTGCTCAACCTCGATACCGCGGTGGTGTTCCTGACGCCCGTGCTGGTTCATGCAGCCCGTGCTCGTGGCGTTGACGAGGAGGGCTTTCTCTACGGCGCGCTCTACATGGCCAACGCGTCCTCGCTCTACCTGCTTGGGTCCAATCTCACGAACCTGCTCGTCCTGGGACATCAGCCGATCTCGGGCGCCACGTTTGCCGCGCACATGCTCGTGACGGCGCTCGCCGCGACGCTCTCCACCGCGCTGGGGCTGTTCGTGCTCTTTCACCGCCGACTGCACGCCGGCACAAATCGACACCCGCGGCGGGCCTGCTGGGACGCAGTCGGCTTGGGGCTGTTCGGCGCGCTGGCTGCCGCCATCCTCACGGTCGCGCTGCGCAACCCCGCGATCCCCGTACTGGGGCTCGGGCTGACCCTGGCCACGATCGAGGTTGTGCGTGGTCGCCTGCGGTGGAGAGAGGTCGTGCGGGCCGTGGGGCCGGTGGTGCTCATCAGCCTGTTCTTGGTTTGCGTGGCTTTGGGAGTGCTCGCGCGATCGTGGGACGGACCGGCGCAGCTGCTCGACGGCGCCGGGAGCTGGGAGACCACGGGGATCGGGGCACTCGCGTCGGTGACGATCAACAACCTCCCGGCCGCGGTGCTCCTCTCAGCGCACCCAGTCGCACACCCGAGCGCATTGCTCTTGGGGCTGAACGTCGGCCCCAACATCGCCGCGAGCGGGTCGCTGTCGGCGTTCCTGTGGTGGCGCGCCGCACACGAGGTAGAAGCACATCCATCGCCTGTGGCGTTCTCGCGCCGGGGAGCGCCCCTTGCGGTATTCGCGATCGTTGTTGCCCTGACCACAACGGCCATTCAGGACAGCCGATCGACGCGCGTCAGATCACAGTCCCTCCGTCGGGTGTGCGCGGCCCATCCCCCGGCTTGTCGTGTACGCCCAGAGGCGTCGTCCTCGTCTAGCGCTGAGGAGACGGGTCGTTCGCGCCCCGCGTCTCCGGAATAAAGACGGACGGCGGTACGGGATGAATGCTCTCCGAAGGTAGTTTCACCGGAGCTGTGTTCGGCTTCGGCACAGTGTTCGGCTTGGCTGCCATCAGAACCCTAGAGTAGCGCAAGCGCCCACGTCCAAAACGCGATCTGAGCGACGAGCGCGATGGCGGCGACCGCAAGGCATCCGGCAAGCCGGTGGCGACATGAGAGGGATGCTACGGACCAACGCAGACAATACGTTGCAGGCAAACAAGGAGAAGGGCAGATCGCTTGGCTCGAGCACCACCGTGCAGGTGCGGTACGAGTGCTAAGGGAAGTCTCACCCGGCCTTACGTCTGGGTTAAGCCGTCGGCGTGAGGCTGGCCCTGCCCGCAAAGCGCGGGTTCCCGGATGCCCGCTGACGACGACGACCAACTCGACCCCAGCACCCTGGCCGACGCTGCGCGTAGAGACAGGCGTCGCCGCGAGCGCGAGCATGCAACAGCGCGGCGGCGTCGTCGCTGGGCGGTCCCGATTGCGCTCGGCGTGCTGATCGCGGTGGCGGTGGCGGCTGGCTCGGGCGGTGAAGGGTCGA
Source organism: Solirubrobacteraceae bacterium (assembly GCA_036510155.1). Taxonomy (GTDB): domain Bacteria; phylum Actinomycetota; class Thermoleophilia; order Solirubrobacterales; family Solirubrobacteraceae; genus Palsa-744. The sequence continues at coordinate 13,096 of DATCEK010000126.1, forward strand.
AATCGCACCGCGCCTCCAAAGCAATCGCGCGCCGTACGCCGATCGCGGACGGCGGGCCGCTCGCGCCGGCCTCGGCGGGTGGCCTGGCCGCGCTTTGGGCGCCGCAGAATGTCGTAGCTGCCCAACCCGATACCGCGGCCGCCTACGAAGCGGCGTCAAAGCGCCCTGGCCTGCCCGGCTACCTGCTGATCGCCGACCGTGGCAACGACCGCATCCTCGTCGTCAACCCACGGCACGAAATCGTGTTCCTCTACCCGACCCCAGAAGACCTCGCCAAGGGCCGCAAACTGATCTTCGACGACGACACGTTCGTCGAGCCGGGCGGTAATGCGCTGATCAGCAACGAGGAGGACAACCACGCAATCGTGCAGGTCACGCTTGCAACCCACAACCTCGAAATCCTGTTCGGACATCCAGGCGAAGAAGGCTCCGACGATACGCACCTGAAAACCCCAGACGACGCATATATGCTGCCCGGTGGCACGTTCACGGTTGCCGACGCTTACAACTGTCGCATCCTGTTCATCGAGGCGCACGCGATCGTCCGCAAGTTCGGTAGCTCGGGAACCTGTCGCCACGACCCGCCGCGCTATCTGGGAGCCGTAAACGGCGATACGCCGATGCCGGGCGGCGGGGTGTTGGTGAGCGAGATCGAAGGTAGTTGGATCGACGCGATCGACGGGCACGGCAAACTCTCCTTCGCGGTCAAAGCGCCGGTCAGCTATCCGTCAGACCCACAGCCCTTGCCGGACGGAAGAATTCTGCTCGCCGACTACGCCACGCCAGGGCACGTGCTGATCATCGACAGTCACGGACACGTCCTCTGGCGCTATGGGCCTACAACGGGGCCAGGCGAGCTCAACCATCCGTCGCTCGCGATGGCGCTCCCCAACGGCGACATCGCGGTCAACGACGACTATCGCGATCGCGTGATCGTGATCGACCCCCGCACCAACAAGATCGTGTGGCAGTATGGCCACGCCGAAATCCCCGGCACGTCACACGGGTACCTGAATACGCCTGACGGCATGGATTTCATCCCTGCCGGCCCCAATGGGGGGCCTGACTACGCGGCCGTCGTGCACCCTTGAAGCCATGAGCCTTCCTCCTCCGAGCCCGCGCATCGCACGGCGCGAGACGCGGCGTGCGCAGCTCAGGCGGCGGCGCCTCGGCGTGGCGCTGACGCTAGCGATCCTCATCATCGTGCTTGCGTCAGTCCTTGGCAGCAGCGGCAGCAGCAGCGGCGGCACACACTCCAAATCCGCAGGCACGCGTTCGTCTGCGACGGCACAAGCGACGAACGTGCGCTCAGGCGCAAGCACGCACGTGCGCGTGGTCATCTCGCAAACCGGCGTGCTGCCGATCGCCGAGCAGGACGCCGCCACCGTGGCGATGAGCCCAAGCGCCTTTCTGCTCATCGGCGGCATCGATCAGGGCGAAACGTCGCTCGCGAGCATCGTCAGCGCCACAAGCTCGCAAGCACGCACGATCGGGAGCTTGCCGACCGCCCTGCACGACGCGTCAGCCAGCTTCACGAGCGGAGCGGCCTACTTGTTCGGTGGCGGCGTCGTCAGCTCGTTCCCACAGATCACGAAGGTCAACGCCGACGGCACAACGCAACCGGCAGGCGACCTTCCCACGCCGGCCTCCGACGTCGCGAGCGCCACGATCGCGGAGACCGTTTACATCGTAGGCGGCTACACGGGTGTGACACCACTGCACACGATCCTCGCTTGGCGACCGGGCGGACAGCCACACGTGGCCGGGCTGGTGCCCAAGCCGCTGCGCTACGCCGCGGTCGCCGCGGTCGACGGAGCGCTCGTGATCGCCGGCGGCACAAGTGGTGAAAGCGCGAGTCGCGACATCTACCGCTTCGACCCTTCTACGGGGCAGCTCACGAAGATCGGCCTGCTGCCCCAGCCGCTCACACACGCGGCCGCGGCCGCGGCGAACGGGACTGTGTTCGTGTTCGGCGGACGTGGCTCGTCGCCCACGAGCCAGACGCGAGCGATCCTGGCCATATCGCACAGCGGCAAAGTGACTCGCGCTGGATTGCTCCCTATAGGACTCTCAGACCTGGCGGCTGTCCCGCTTGAAGGTCACGTCGTGGTTGCCGGCGGCCGCGATCAAAACGGTCACGTGCACGATGAGATCCTGACCGCGACGGCGACGAGTTGAGGTCGATCGACGGCTCCCGGCGCACCGGGGGGTCTTGGGTCAGGGCGGCATCGGCATGCGCGATCGTCGTGATCCTTGCAGGCACCATCGTGCTTGTGCAGAGTCTGGGGAGCACCACGGGCGGCAGGCCCCCGGATCGCTTCAACGTTCGCGCGGGTCAGCGCACGAACACGGGCCACGCATCGCCCACCGCCAACAGCCGGCCACGGACTCGGTATCTGCGCGCCGGCTCCGATCCAAGTGTGCTCCCAGGCCCGATCCTGATCGCCGATCGCGACAACAACCGCCTGCTGGAGATCGCTCCCACCGGCCAGATTCTGTGGCGTTTCCCCCAGTCCGGCGATCTGAATCGCGGCCAATCGTTCCTATTGCCCGATGACGCTTTCTATTCACCCAACGGACGCCAGATAGTCGTGACGCAGGAGGACGACTATGCGATCAGCATCGTGGACGTCACTCACCCGAAGATCGCCTTCCGCTACGGGCACCCCGGTGTTCCCGGCTCAGAACCCGGCTACCTGCACAACCCCGACGATGCGCTGCTCACGCCCAAAGGAGCGCTGCTCTCGGCGGACATCAAGAACTGCCGCGTAGTTGTGATTCGCCCACCCGCGCATCGTCTGACCCAACAGCTGGGCCAAACCGGCAACTGCAATCACGAACTTGGCGTGTCCTACGGCAGTCCAAACGGAGCGTTCCCGATGGCAGGGGGAGACACCGTCATCACCGAGATAAACGGGGACTGGATCGACGTGCTTGGACGCGACGGACGACCCATCGGCGATACTCATCCACCAGGCTTCACCTACCCGTCGGACACCAACCAATTGCGCCCTGGCGTATTCCTCTCAGCCGACTACACGAGCCCCGGCGCGATCGAGACGTTCACACCAGGTGGTCGGCTGCTATGGCGCTATGAACCTACAGGCACACAAGCGCTCGACCATCCATCGCTTGCCCTGCCGCTACCCAACGGCAACATACTGGCCAACGACGACCGTAACGACCGCGTGATCGTGATCGACCCTCACACCAACCGGATCGTCTGGCAATACGGGCACACTGGTCAACCAGGTTCGAAGACGGGATATCTGGCAAACCCCGACGGAGTAGACCTGGCGCCACCGTACTCCCTGACGATGCGCTTCGCAAAGTCGATGCACGCGCCATGACCGATCAAGCCTGCCCAATGGTTGTGGGCGTCAGGAAGTAGATCCTGGCGGGCGGCGAGGGAGCAAACGAATAGACCGCCCATCTCCGCCCGTGGTACTGAACGGTGCCGCTACTCGGGAGACGCGACGGACCCGCGCCCGCTAGACGCGCCGTTCCCGAGCGCACGAACACCAAGCCTTCGGATACGCCCTGGAGGGTGTGGCGAAAGTCTTCGTAGTGGGCTGAGAGCGGCGCGAAACGGGAGGCGACGTGGCCGGCGATGCTTCCCCATGCCGCCGTACGCACAGCGGCACAACTACGAGCGGCAAGCGCGCCGGCGGGAGCGGGCACGAACAACGCCACCTTCAGCTTGCCGGTCGGGAACGCGGCCGTGTCAAAAACCAGCGCCCGGTAGTTGGCGTGGCCAACGCTCAGCAATTCTCCGTTGCTGGGCGAACTCGACTGTGGCTGTAGCGTGCCCATCACAAGCGACCCGCCTCTGTAGAGGTCGATGGGAACGTCGATGAAGCGGCTGACCAGCTTTGTGTAGCCGAGATCGTCTTGGACCGACATCACGAAGCTCGCGATGACCTTGCCTTTGGCGCGCAATGCGCCGGACACGGGGGCGATGATGTCCGGGCCGCCAACGTCTGCCAGCACACGCCCCTTTTGCGTCACGCGCAGCCGCACGATGTGCCAGTGCGGAGCGTAGACGATCGCGTGTACCGCGGCGTATATCGCCGGCAGATTTGAGGCCTGAAGCGCGGTGCGCAGTTCGGTGTAGCCAGCGATGCGAGCGACGTCGGCCCTTACCTCGTAGCCGCCCAGCTCTGCAAGGTATATACGTCGCGCAACGTATTCGTCGACGCTCACGATCGCCGTGGATGTCGCGGGCCCGCACGGGCCACCGCGTTTTCCGAGAGCAGCCACACTTCCAGAACCGTGTCCGCTTGCCGGGAAGTCGATGTCGGGCGAGGCCGCGAGGATCACGCCAAGCGCAGTGACACTCAAAAGCCCCGATACCAGTCCGCGGCGCGCGCGGCGCTGCAACGCACAGAACATGAGTCGAATTCTGGACAGGAAGTCTTAGCCTCACATCAGTGCAAAGTGAGAGACATCACACGTTGAAAACCACCTTTTCAGGGTACGACGAAGCGCCGAAGATCGGGTTGCCCGGGCACAGGTGTGCTGTGCGCGAAGGCCCAGATCTGGTTACCGGCGCAGTGGCGTCCTTCATGACAGGCGTGTGGGGCGGCAAAGTAGAAGCGCACGCGACCCTTGGCCACCTGCGCCTCGAGGCTCTTGGTTCGGGTCAGCGACCCGTCGACGCTGTTGAGCACGAGCACTGGCTGACCGTCGCGGGCGATCAGCCCGATCACGTCGTTGACATTGGCGCTCGCTACCTCGTAGTGGGTCCCGTCGCGGTGGGCGCCTAGATATCTGCTGAGCGACGGCGTGCTGAAATCGGTAAGCAGCGAGTCGGTGCGGGCTCGACCGACAACGTAGGAGTCCTTGCCAAGCGAGGTCCCTAGCAGCCCAAGGCCAACGCACACAAACGCGACGCGAAAAGCAAGCGCGGCGCCAGCCGAGCGGGCTTGCTCGTCGGGATCGGGCGCCGCTGCACCCGTCCGCTTCCCGCCGCGGAAACGGCTACCGAGACCGCCGTTCCACAAAACACCGAACGACAATCCGAACACCGCGCATACCGCCGGCGCGAACGCCTCCAGATAGCGCGGTTGTAGCCGTTCCATCGCGCTGAAGGCAATAAACCCTGTTGCAAACCAAACAGCGATCCCGACGACAAGTCGTCCTGCCGGTTCGCTTACAGCCGCCCGCAGTCGCTCGCGGTCTCCAACGATCAGCACCACAAGCGCCACCAGCGCGAGCAGGCACGTAACAAGCAACGCGATGCCGATGATAGTCCAGTACTGCAAAGGGCCGTCGCTGAAGAGGCGCAGCGGGCCTGCTCCGCCTTCGGCGGCCCCGGTCGCGCCCTGACTGGATAGACGATTCAGCCCGTCATAGATGAGCGTCACGTGCCAGATGCTTCCGTTGGAAGAGCCGATCGGAAACGGTCGCCCGCTCAGCGGCGTCAGCGACGCAATCGCGGTCCAGGACAGCGCGACGACTACAAAAGTCACGGCGCTCGCCAGCACTGCGCGGACACGCTTTCCGGGAGCGGCCGCCCACAGCCACAGCAACGCCATCGCCGGCAGCGCGATCAGTATCTCCGTGAGCTTGACGTCGAAAGCCAAACCCATCACCCCCGCGGCAGCCAGCGACCAGCGCATCCGTCCGCTCTCGAGCGCTCGCCAGGAGAGCCACAAGGCCGCTACCTCCAGCGCCGCGAGCACCGAATCCATCGTGTCGCTGCGCGCCGTCAGCACCGACACGGGCAGCACCGCAAGCGCCAGTGCAGCCGCGAGCGCAGCGACGAAGCCGAACGGTCGTCGCAGCGCACCGAACAGCAGGCCGCAGGCCGCGACGCCGCCGAGCGCCTCGGGAAGGTGCAGGCCCCACCGCCCGAATCCCAACACCCGTGTGCTTGCGACCTGTAGCCACAGGTCGACCGGCGGCTTGTCGATCGAGACGGTTCCTGAGGGCTCCAGTGCGCCAAAGAAGAAGTTGTGCCACGACGCGGCCATGCTGCGCACCGCCGCGTCGTAGAAGACGTTTCCCGGCACATCCTGGAGCTTCCACAGGCGCAGTGCACAAGCGAGAGCAAGCACCATGCCGACGGCAAGCGCGTCCCAGCGGCGATGACCCTTCGGCAACGGACGCGTCGTGCGCCGCTCGTGCGGCTCGGCGGCGGGTGCGGACGCAACGCTGTACATCACGCGCACGCGATCGCGCCGGCAGAAAGCATGCCCGCAACGATCCAGCGTCTAGCTAAATCACGGGTCATCTTGACATGAGAAACCGCTTAGCTATGACGGTGGTGTGGATTTGAAAGGCGCCGCCCGGATATCCGATGCCTCGCCCGGCACACACACCGAGAGTGTCGCGCCCAGTCTCAGAGGATTCTCACGAAGAGCCGCACAACCCGGGCCGCTCTCGTGCTGTCATATACGACGATGAGCGCGCGCCGGATCACGCGCAGGTCGCTGCTCCTCGCCTCCGCCGGAGCGATCGCGGGCGGGACGCTGCGACCCCGCACCGCACTGGCGCTACTGAACCGAGCGCCATCGCCCACGCTCGGTGAGCACCAGCTCGGCAAGCTGACAGCTACTGCCAGGAGTATCGAGCTTGCATCCCCCGTGGATCTCGTCGGTGTCGAATGGCAGGGTCCCGCCCAGACGAACATTTCGTTGCGTTTTCGTGGTCGGGACGGTCGCTGGAGCAGCTGGGTCCCGGCAGGCACGAACGGTCATGGGCCGGACGTGCGTCCGGCAACAGACCGGCAGGTGGGAGAGCCGATCTGGACCGGCGGCACGAGGTCCCTACAGATTCGCGCCTCAGGCGAGACGAGCGCTGCGAAGCTGCACCTCGTCAACGTGAGTGGCGACGCCGAGACCAGCCGAAGTGGCAGGAGCGGCGTGCCGCTTGGGTCGACCGCAGGTCTGCCGCTTGGGTCGAGCGCAGGTCTGGCGCTTGGGTCGAGCGCAGGTCTGGCGCTTGCGACACCACAGCTTTCGGCCGGAGCGGGCCAGCCGCCGATAATCGCGCGCAAGGCGTGGGCTCGCGGTATGGCACCGCCAAGGGTGGCGCCTGAATACGGGGCCGTGGAGATGGCCTTCGTCCACCACACCGAGAACCCGAACGGGTATGCGTCGGGCGAAGTTCCCGCGATGCTGCGAGCGATCTACGTGTTCCACCGCTATGTCAACGGCTGGAACGACATCGGTTACAACTTCGTCATCGATCTTTACGGGCGGGTCTTCGAGGCGCGTGCGGGGGGCATCGACCAGGCTGTCGTCGGGGCGCATGCCGGCGGCTACAACCTCTTCTCCACCGGTATCGCTGTACTCGGCACGTTCAGCTCGGTTGCAATCTCGAGGCCTGCCCGCGCCTCTCTGGAAAAGCTGCTCGCATGGAAGCTCTCGCTGCACGGCGTTGCCTCACAGGGCCGTGTGACGGTCAAGGTCAACCCAGCCGGGGCCTCCTACAGCCGCTTTCCCGCCGACGCCCGTGTGTCACTCCCGCGCGTGGCCGGCCACCGCGACGGCGACTCCACGGAATGCCCGGGCAACGTGCTCTACGGCGAGCTGCCGGCGATCCGCACTGGAGTGCAAAGGTTGGCGCCGAACCCAACCAGACTCACCCTCGCGCTCACCACGCCGCCGGTCGCGCCAGAAGCACAGGCCACGCCAGAATCCGGCAGCACCACGCCTCCCACAAGCAGTGCGACGAGCGAAGCGCAGATGCTTGCCGGCGTCGTCGAGCTGCTCGACGGCACCCCGCTCAGCGGTGCGCCGGTCTCGATCCAAGCCCGGGCGGTGACGCACAAGGGGGAAGTCGTCAACGAGCGGACGCTCGGCGAAACAACTAGCAACGCAGCGGGCCAGTGGGAGCTTGCGGCGACCGCGCTCAGCCCGAGGAGGAGCGGGGTTTGGCTACGAGCCGTGTGCCCGGGCGGACAGGGGTTTGGCGCCGCAGTCTCCGATCCGCTGCACCTACCGGCAGGCGTCTCACTCAACGCGCCCACAGCGAGTCCGCCGGGCGGCTGACTAGGCACCTCTGCCGGCCGCCGCACGTAGCGGGCCTGTCCGGATCTTTGTATTTGCCTCGCAGCGCGTCGCGTCCTGGTGCTACGCGCAAGACGTCATGTGGCGATCGAGCGTCGCGCCCAGGTGCGCATCCGGACGCGCCCATCTTTTTGAAATCGGGAGCCTCGGCCTGATCTCCCGCCGGCGTTTGCACGAGTTCTAAAACAGCGAAGCGCTGAAGGTCTTTACTTCGGTCCCGGCCGCGTAACCGAGCTTTGCCAGCCCGAATAGCTTCTCCACGGTGGCCAGCAGTGAGAGGTGGTTGTAGGTTTCCTGCACCAGCCCGCCGGCTTTCTTGACGAACGGCGAGAGCAGCAGCAAGCCGACCTGACCACCCCCAGATCCCGCTACCTTGGCGACCCCCGTCGGCGCAGGTAGGTTGGGGAACTTGGGCTGTCCGCAGCAAGAGCTCGAGTCCGCGTATTCGCCTGTCGCGGGGGCGTCATCGACGGTGATCGCGAGCAGGCCGCTCTGCTTGTAGGCCTTGGAGGCGAGGATCTCGGGAATCATCTTTTGCAGGAACCCATCGGCCGCGGCCATACCGGCAGTCTTGCCCGGCGCGCACGGCGTCGGATTGCCGTCGTCGCATGGACCCGGGGCGATATAGGAGAAGCTGGCGGTGCTCCTTTCGCTCGCCAGGTCGCCCTTCAAGGCGCTCATCCCGAGATCCCCGGAAGCACACGCTGGGGACCCGGCAACAGAGCCGAAATAGACGAACGGATTGCGCCAGGTCTGATAGCCGGGTATCGCCTCCCCGGCCACCGGCACCGTGGCGCTCGGGTCGGCCGCGCCGTTGGTCGGACGCGCGCAAGCGTCCGGTGTCCCGGAGCCTTCGTCGATCCCTTCGACGTACGCCTTCCAAGTGAGGTGCTTGGCGGCGAGCTGGCCCATCAGCGTCTGCGTCGAAGACGGATATACACAGCCGTTGCCGAGCACCTGCCCGTCGCTGCCGGCGCTTGCGGGTGCGATGTCGCTGTATGTCGGACAGTTGGCGGCTGTGGCTTCCGTCGGCCCCTGGCCGCTGAGCAGCGCGATCTCGTTGGCGAGGCTTTCGTGTGCGACGCCGTAGTAGCGCAGCAGCAGCTCGCCCTGTTTCTCGAGGGTCCCTGTGAGGTATTTGGCCTGCGAGACAGGCCCGAACGCGGTCGCGTAGGGCTGATCATCGAGCATCACGACAAACACATGCTTGATCGCCGGCAGCTTGGCAGCGCCTTTGGAGGAGGAGCCTTCCCCGCCACCCGATGATTCTTTCGAGCCGCTGGAGGATTTCGAGGGAGACGAGGACGTGGAGGATGTTTTGCTCGGCGCACTGGGCTTCGAAGATTCCGTCGATTCCACCGGTGTTGACGGTTCCGGCGTCGCTTCTGCCGCGGCGGGCGGTGGTGTCAGGGCGGCTGGCGAGCTGCCGGCGGGAGCAGGGCCGCTTGCCTGAGCCACCAGCACCTTCAGCGGCGCGCGCGAGGACGCGAGCGAATCGGTTGCTCTATGTCCCGCGGCCCGCCCCATCAGTACGCCAAAGCCAAGGAAAGCCGCCACGAGCACCACCCAGATGAGCGGCGAGGGCAGCGGCAGGGCGCCGAAGCGCTGCTCCCAGCGGCGCAGCGGGTCGAGGCTCACGTGTTGGTCTGGACGGGCCGGCCGAGGTCTTCGCTGGGCCGGGTCTCTTCCCCGTTGTCAAAGACCGGCCAAATCCCGCGGTCGCTGCTCTGCTCAGTAGCCCCGTCGCTGCCCGACTCCGCGGCGCCCGCTAGCAGATCGATCGGGTGCGCGGCGGCGTTTTGACCGCTCCCGTTGTCGGTCGATCGCTCCATCACCTGCGCGCCGCACTGCCAGCAGAAGACGGCGCCGCGACTGCGCACAGCGCCACAGCTCGCACAATTGCCGGCCGCGCCGCTCTCCTGCATGTGCAACATGCGCTCGACCTCCGCCAGCTCCGCGTCGCGCTCCTGCAGCATCGCCGCGCGACGGATCAGCACGTCGAGGCGGAAGTGGTCGCGGATCGCCATCTCATATGTGAGCCCACCTAGGTTCCAGTGCAGCTCGGCTACCTCCTGCGCCAGCTGGTCGCGGCGGCGGCGTAGCTGCGAGTCGGGCTGCGGTTGGCCAAGCTGCTGTATATCGGCGCCGCTCATCCTGTTTCGACCACGTCCGGCAAGTTCTTGGATTTCTGCTCGTAGCTCGAGCCGCTCTGGCCTTTGCTCACGCTTTTCAGGACGGCCGGCGGCGCCGGTTTGCTGATCGATGAGCCGGCGCCGGAGGAGGACGACGCTTTCGTTTTTGCGGCGGTTTTCTTCGCGGAGCTCGCGGCCGGAGTTTCGCTTGTCGGCGTCGTCTGGGTTGTTGCCGGGGTGGAGCTGCCGGCAGCGGCGCCACCAACCGAGATGACCTGCGCCGGAGGTACTTTGGCAGTGCCTGTGCTGGCCCGTCCGATCAGCACACCCACACCCATCGCCAATAGCAGCACACCAACTCCCGCTAGGAGCGCGAGCGTGTTGTTGCGATTGGCCGGAGGGGCGGTACTGAACCCGGGCGGCGTGGATGGGGGTACACCCGGCGTCCCCGGTGGGGGGCTTTGCGCAGCTCCTGACGGCGATATGGACTGCGGCGAGGAAGCGGTCTCCGGCTGTGGCCCGCCGGGGCGGCCACCAGAGATTGGCCCGTTCACATGCGCGCGCGGAGCACCACAATGCAGGCAATAGCGTTGATCGGGCGCAAGTGGAGCGGCGCACTGTGAACACCGCTCGCCAGTCACGATTGGAATCGGCTGGGTGACGGCCGACGCGGACTCGTCGCCGGCTGCGGGCGACGGTTGCGCTACAGCAGTCACCGGCTCGCTGATTGCAGCGGGCTCAGTCACGGTGGGATCGTCCACCTTCACAGCCCCCTCACTCGTGACGATTCTGTGAACACGACCAGACTCACCCTTCTTCGTTGCTGTTGGCACCCGGCTTCTCGTTGAACGCGCAGCGGAAACTCTGCGGTTCAGAGACCGGCTGCGAGCCGGCGAAGCCGCCCTTTTGGCCGTTGGAGTAGACCGCCACGTACTGCAGCGTCGAGGGAGCCGGCACGGCCGGCAGCGGCACGGGGTTGGGTTCGCCAGTGCGTGGGTCGCCGGTCGAGCCGACGCTCACTCCCTCCGAGCCCGCGGCGTCTGAGCCGGCGGCCGTCGTCACGAGCGTGGCGCTCATCTCGCGCTGGTCTTTGAGACCGACGCTCGGGTCGAGTGGGATCGTCGCCGTCAACTGCGAATCATGGATGGTCGACTCGAGCTTGACACGGTTTGCGGCGCCGATCAGCTGTGCCGCCGTCGGGAGGTAGCCGCCCTCCTTGACGCACGCCTGCGTGGCCCAAAAGTAGTTGTTCTGACCGGCCTCGGCGTTGGTCAGGGGATAGGGCGAGTCCATCAGACACCACGTTCCGAGGTTGACGGTCTCGGGCGGGCAGCTCGGTTCGATGTCGGTCAGCGTCTTGCCGCTGATCTCGGTGGCGTTCTTCACCGTCGGCATCGCTGCGGCGGGGAACTTCTTGTTATTGCCCAGCAACAGGATGCCGCCTGCGTGTGGCTTGGTGCTGATCTGATGCCCGGCGATCGCGCTGACGAGCGCATGACGGGCGGCGCTCGCCAGCCCGGTGCTCGAACCGACGAGCGCGACGATCGAGATCACCAATGCGGCCTGGCCGCTGTGGCGGGAGATGCGCTCTCTCATGTTCGCCTCCTTGAGGACGGTGTTGAAGTGGGCTGCTGTATATGAAGACGGGCGAAGGCGGCACGCCGTGACCGACGGCGGCCGCGACCGATCGAGGCTCCGGCGCCTGCCAGCAGGATCAGGACGGCGAGCGGCGGCCCGTACACAGCGAGCCGCGGAGAGCCGCTGGAGGTGCCTGCACTGGCGTAGGCACGCGCCGGCACGGACACCGGGTAGCGGGCGAATGCCTGCGACTGCTCGGGCGCGGCCTCCTCTTCGCGTTTTTCTTCGAATACGCGCACGGTCGCCCCTCCGGGCGGGATCGTGTCGGCAAAGGAAGCTGCCGGAGGCGGCGGGACGACCCGTACGCCGCCCGCGCCCGGCACCTGTACGATCGGCAGGAACGCCAACGGCAATGCCACCTTCGGTGCAGGCTTGGGCGCGACTTTTGCCACAGCGGCGGGCACGACCGGCGGTGGGGGCGGCGGCGCGACCGGTGCGGGGGCTGGTGCGGGAGAGGGTGGCGGCGCGGCGGGCACCGCTGCCGCCGAGGACGCTGCCACTTTGAAATGGCTCGGGCTGAGCGGAACCGTTCCGCACGGCTGCTCGACGCTGCCCCCCTGCACCGTCACCGGGATCGAATAGGACAGACCGCCGGCGGAGACCGTGACGATCGTCGTGCCGGGATTGAACGCGCACAGGATGCTGGAGCGCGAATCGGGGATCGGGTGCCCTTCGGCGTTCTGTAGCGGCTTGCGCAGATTCGTCGAGTTGGGATCCTGCTCGACGAAGTTGGCTATTTCCGGTTCGGAGGAGGTGAAGGTGTATTCCGGTTCGATCGCGCTCGAGCAGTCGGACTGGCGACACAGGGCCGACGGGAATTCGGCGTAGGGGTCGGAGCCGGGAGGACTTGGACTGCCACTGGAGGCGGAGATTGGGCCCCAGCGGTCGCCTGCCAGCGGCCGCCGGCCCAGGCCGGTGAACAGCGCCGGCGCGCTGCGCCGCAAGAGCGTGCCATCGAGAGGGTCGAGCGAGACTTCCTGCACGAGCGGGATCAGACGTGCGTTGACAGGAGTGACATTGGTGGTGGGGTTGCGCTTGGCGACTTCGACGCTGAGAAGCAGGTATCCGTTCGTGCCGAACAGCGCATCGGGCTGTCCGGGGGTGAATGAGTCCGAGACGGCCGAGCGATAACCGAGCGCGCCCGTGCCGAACTCGGGAATCGTGACCGTGCCGCCGGAGGGAATCTGGCTCGTGCGACTTTCTTCGGGGCGTTCGTACAGGTAGGCGGAAGCACCGCCGGCGACCATGATCTGCGCCTCTTCGGCGGCGTCGGTGGCGACGTTCAGCGCCGGCGGCAGGTTGGGGTTCAACTCGCGGCTGCCGACCACTATTGCCGGGATGCCGCGCGCCCTGGCGTCGGCGAGCATTCGTTCGAGCCACGGCGCCTGCGGTTCCGCCGGGTCTTGATAGGGATCGCTCGCAGCGAGCGATCCGCGCGAGTTGTCGATAACGATCACGCGCACGGTCCCGGCGGGTCCAGTGCTGTCAAATGCATAGTGGGTTCGCGCTCCCGGCCTCACCACGCCCGTGGGCGGCGGGATGTTCGCAGTGCTCACTCCGGCGGGCGTGCTGCCTTCGCCGAACGGAGCGTCGAAGCCCGCGAAGGCGCCCCCAAACGCCGGGTCTTCGCTGCCTTCGCTGTCGCCGGCCGACAGCGCCGGGTACACCGGCAGGCTGCCGCCGCCTGACATCAACTGCGCATAGCGATCAGCCTCCGCGGGCAACTCGGGCCCCTCGCCCGGGGTCTCACGCCCACCCGTATAGAGCAGCATGCGCGGGCCGTTCGGCTGCGTGGAGAGGCCGGCGATCTCACCGAGCGCGGCACTGAGGTTGCGGTCAGGCGCGATCGCCTCGTCGGCAAGCGAAGCGCACGGTTCGACGCAGTCAGCGTGACCGGCGACCGCGAAGGTCGCGGCACCGCTCTGCATCGGGATCGGCGCCACCGTCTCACCGGTCGGAGCCGGCGGGCTGCCCGCGGCGGCATAGCTGTAGACGCCTGCGGTCTGCACGTTTTCGCGAACGGCTTGACCGGACCCACCGCTGGCATCGCTTCCACGGCCCGCATCGTCGGCCTCGCCGCTCCAGCCCCCGAGCGCCCAACCGGAGCCGTTCGTGCCGATGTCGAGTGCGGCGATCGGGTCGGTCTTCAAGGGCTTGTCCTGACTGTCTCCCGCGTAGCCGGCGCGCTCCTCGTCCTCCCAGCCGCCGGCCGTTTCACGCAGCAGATAGCCGTCGCCCGACAAGGGATTTGGAGGGATCAACGGAGGCGGCGTATTTGGATCGACCGGGGGCAAAATCAACGGCGGTGGATAGGTGAACTCGGGCACGACGGACAACAAGGCACGCACTTTCGGCCCTTCGAGCACGGGCGCAGCCGCAATCGCCGTCTCGTTCACGATTGGCTGATCAGAGAAATGCCACGGAGCTTCTGCGCTATCGCGCTCTAGTACCACATCGTGCCCCGCGAGCACTGCACCGCCGTTCGGCAGACCCGCGACGACGTTGAGCGACGGTACGCTCGGCAAACTCGCCAGCATCGCATGAACTTGCGGTTCGACTTCCCAGCCCGAGCCCTTGTTTACGAGCAGATCGTGTTCGGCTGTGACCATCGCCTCAGAGCCGGCAAATGTCACGGAACCGAAGTTGGCTTCCGAAAAGCCACTCGGCAGGCTTTCTTCCTGCGTCCAACTCTTGCCGTAGGACAGCAGCACGCCACTCTGCCCAACGGCGTAGCCAATACCTGGATCGCTCGGGTCGAATGCGATCCCGTCGAGATTTCCCTGGAAGCCGTCGAGCGGCGCCGCCGGGTCCTTCTCCCACAGACCGTTTTCCGCACGCCAGATCCACATTGCGCCAAGGTCGCCCACGGCAAACGCGCGGTTCGCTTCCGGCCAGGCGACCGCTCGCAGCGTCGGCGAGCTGACGGAGCCGCTGCTCGTTTGCAAGAACTCGCGTTCCCAGCCGTGCCCCGGCGTGTAGCGCGCCACGACGCCGTCTGCACCCACAGCCATGGCCTGCGCGCCAAAATCGCCCGCTGGGCTTCCCGGCGCGGAGGTCACCGCGGTAAAAGGCGCGCGCCCAGCAACTGGCCAGCCCACCATTCGGGTGGGCTGCTGCGTGGTTGTCACCTGCACCGGGCCTTCGAGCCATCCGTCACTCGGGGTGTAGAAGGCGCCACCGGGCGCGTTGTCGGCTCCAGCCCCCGGCATCCGCGTAAACGTGTCGCCTTCGAAGCTCAGGTAGCTGCCCATATTCGTCGTATCTCCCGCGCCAGCTACCAAGGGATTGGTGACGATCCGCGTGCCGTAGCCGGGTCCTTCGAAAGCGAAGCTGCGGTAGCCGGCAATTCGTCCGAAACGCGCGCCAAACGGGTGTTCGCAGATCACGACACCAGAGCTGTCGTGCGCGTCGCACCAGCTGCCCGTGACCTTGGCTTCGGCGACGTTGTAGTAGAGCGTGAAGTCGTATCCGTCCGGGCCGCTGTTGACCGTCTGCATATTGCCATCGACCCACACGCCTTTTTCGGTAACCGTCAACGGCTGTGCCTGACCGGTCAGCGGGCCAAGCCTCGAGATACCACGCGCAGGTGTTTCCGCGGCCGCGAACAACGATGAGCCGAGCGACGCTGCTTCCCAGCGAAATTCGCCGGCCTTGACTTCCTTACGCTCAAAGAGCACGATCCCCAAGCCGCTTGCGGCTTCGGCCTTTCCAAGCAGCCACATGTTCTTTGGCGAAGTGCCGTCGATCGCCACGATCGTGAAGCCACCGGTGTAGCCGGCCGGCAGCTCGACCGGCTCGCGCGTCCACTTTTCACCACTCCAGCGCGCGACCCCCAGGTCGCGCGTGCGCCCCAGCGCCCCGAAATAGGCTTCTGTGTGACCTTCGTTTTCAATAGCCGCATCGGCAACCGTGCCGGAACCTTCCTTTTCGGCAAGTGCCTCGGCGCTCGTATCGGCGCTTTCGCCCGGTTCGTCGGGTTCGCCTGGCTCGAGCAAAACGCCGGCGGGCAGTTCGGGCACCACGCGAAAGCGGCCACCGGGGTCGCGCGCGAGCACGACGGTCTGCTTGCCGCTGGGACGGGTGGAGTCGTTACCGACGAGCAGCCCGCCACCACGTGGGTCGATACGCGTCGAAAGACGGTTCGGTTCCATGCCACGGTATGGCTGCCCAGCTTCGTTCAGCGGCGTTTCCGCGATCGTCCAATCGGGATCGGCGTCGGTTGCTCGCTCGAACACGAGTTGGTCCTGCGGGCTCGTCTTGGCGGCAGGCGCGAAGACCTCGTCTTCAGAGCCGCTGGCAGGGGGCACGTCGAGCGGCAGCAGCCGGTAGGCCCAGGCTTCGCCCGGCGGGCCGGAGGTGGCGGCGCCCATCAGCACGGTGCTCGCGTCGGCCGTACCGAGCATTGGCTGTGGCGTGGGAGCGATCTCGCCGGACGCCAACGCACGAGTACCATGACCGGCGATCTGCCAGACACCGACCGTCGCCAGCAGAATGGCGGCCAACGGTGCGAGCACGAGACACCGGCGCCGTGCCCACGCTCGTAGTCGAGTCTCAGCCACGGCGATGCACGCTCGTACTGACAGCATTCGGGCCGGTTCCGGGCGAGCCTTCGGTGCCGCTTGCCGGCACGGGCTTTGGTTTTGTCAGCTCCTTCGTGACGAAGCTGAGTCCGCTCGGCCAGCGCTTGTGCTGCAGCTGCAAGGACAGCGAGTGCCTTCCCGCCTTCAGGCGCTCATCGCGTGTTCGCGCCACCACCTTGCCGTGCAGCTTGGCCACCAGCTGCACGTTTGCCAGGCGCGTCAGATCGAAGTCGATGGTGACCGTCAAACCGCGGCGCGAGACTTTGACGTCCTTGAGCAGCGCCGGGATCACCTCTGGCGGGGGTTCGGCGGTCCCATGCATTTCGATCGCCACCGGCGGCGGCGCGAACAGCTGCGAGTCATCCGGGGGCGGCGTGTCCGCAACGAACTGTTCGATCGACTCGTTCGGGCGCACAGTGATCGTGCCAGACCAGTTGGGATCGCTGTCTTCTGGAAGGACAGTTCCGTTCGTGTAGTGGAAGAGCCACCCCGCCGAAGTGGCCAACCATGCTTCTTCGGGCCCAGTCGACGCGACTAGCTGCGCACTGCCGCGCCCGGCGCCCGATTCCGGCAATGTCTGTAGGGTCGCGCCTCCGTTGGCTCCGACAAGCGCGACCTTCGCGTAGTCGGTGGCGCTGCCACGTTCGGACAGGGCCTGGTCGGCAACCCATGCATCGTCGCTTTCGGGCACCGGCGCGATATCGACAAAACGCCCTTCGTCACCGAATAGCGAGATTTCGAGCGGTACCTGATTGAAATACGACCCTGTGTAACGCACTACAACGGGCGGAGCGTGTACGGAGCCTTCCTTGGGCTCATCCGCGCCGGATGCGGCTCCACCGCCCGAGAACCACAGGCTCGATCCGTCGGCTTTGGCGGATAGCATCTCGGTTCCTTCACTGGGCACGCCAGGGTATGGGAACGGAAGGAATCCTGTATCGAGGAACGTTTCGCCCACTAGCTTGTGAATCAGGACTGGACCATTTGGCTCGGGCGTGGCAAGCGCGACCGGGTCTGTCCTATCGCCCTCCTGAGTACCGACAAGTGCGCTCTCGTAGAACGCTCCATCGAAGTAAGCGAGCCCGCTGACCCCTCGACCCTGTGGCTGATAGGAGCTGATCAAGTTTGTGCCGTCCCAGTGCAGGTGAAAGGCGCCGATGTGGTGACCGGAGGGGTCCTCGCTGCCGATGCCGGCAAACCAGCAGTCGTCCGACCCATTGCAGGCGGCGGCATCCATCGGACGGAAGGGTTCGGGCGACTGGTAGGGGGTGGAATACGAACCCACTACCACGCCATCCTCGAATCTGCACAAACTAAGCCCCGATCCAACACGTGGCTCGCTCGGTTCGGTGATGACCCAGAATTCCTCCGCGCTCGCCCAAGCGATCCGCGAGACTTCACCCGAGCCGCCGCATACTGTCGAGAGCTGGTGCCAGTCGCGCCCGTTCCAGAAGAGCAGGCCGGTTGGCACGACGGCGTTTCCCTGAACGCTCATGAGACCCTCATTGGGCGCGTAGAACTCCATATCGTCGGGAACCCCAAGAGGAGCCTTGAAGGCCGCGCCGGCCGGTGGCGCGGGCTGTTCCAGACGCCACGTCGCTTCGCCGCGGGCGACTCCCGAAGCGGCTGAGGCGAGCGTCGCGACGACGGCGACCCCAGCCAGCAGAGTCCCGGTCGCCGTCGCCCTCAAGGTCCGTGCCTCGGGTCCTCGTGCGAGCTCCGTCCGGTGATCTCACGCAGCTCGCTCAGATCGGTCTGCTGCACGGTCGAAAGCACCGCGTCGAGCGCGACGCCCGACAGCGTCTCGTGCTCGATCAGTGCATGCGCGGTCTCCTCGACGGCCTGCCAGTTGCGGTCCAGGATTGCCGCCGCCTTCGCCTCGGCGTCGCCGACGAATCGCTCGACTTCGCGGTCGATCGTGTCGAGCGTCGAGGGGCCGACCGAGCCGAGGTCCTGCAGCGAGGCGCCGAGGAACACCTCGCCGCCCTTCTCGCCGATCGTGACCGGGCCGAGCGCATCGGACATGCCGAAGGAGGTGACCATCGTGCGCGCAAGGCTGGTGGCAGCGTGTAGGTCGTCGCTGACGCCGGATGACAGGTGGCCGAAGGCGATCCTCTCGCCGGCGGTGCCGGACACGATCACCGTCAGCTGCGCCTGTAGGTCGGGTTCGGTCTGAATCAGCTGATCGCGGTCGGTCAGCATGTGCGCGGCCGTGCCGAGCGTTCTCCCGCGCGCGACGATCGAGACCTTGCGACTGACCGAAGCTTGGCCGAGCGCCTCGGCGACCACAACATGGGAGGCCTCATGGATCGAGATCAGCCAGCGCTCCTGCTCGGTGAGGATGTGCTTCTTGGCCGGACCGGCGACGACGCGGTCGATCGCCTCCTCGAGCGTCGCCTGATCGATCAGCTCGTGCGAATCGCGCACGGATAGCAGTGCGGCCTCATTGATCACGTTCGCGAGCTCCGCGCCGCTGAAGCCCGGGGTCAGGCGCGCGATCTCCTCAAGCGACACGTCGTGGCCCATCGGCCGCTTGTTCCCGTGCAGACGCAAGATCTCGAGGCGCCCGTGCACATCGGGCACGTCGATCGTCACCTGGCGGTCGAAGCGCCCCGGGCGCAGCAGAGCCGGGTCGAGGATGTCGGGGCGGTTGGTTGCACCCATCACGACCAGCCCGCCGTCGCCACCGAAACCGTCCATCTCGACCAGCAGCGCGTTGAGCGTCTGCTCGCGCTCGTCGTTGCCCTGGCCGATGCCCGCCCCGCGCTTGCGCCCGGCGGCGTCGAACTCGTCGATGAAGATGATCGCCGGTGCGGTCTTGCGCGCCTTGGCGAAAAGGTCGCGCACGCGCGCGGCGCCGACGCCGACGAGCGACTCGACGAAGTCAGAGCCAGACAGCGAGAAGAAAGCCGCGTCGGCCTCACCGGCGACCGCCTTGGCCAGCAGCGTCTTTCCGGTGCCGGGAGGGCCTACCAGCAGCACTCCCTTGGGCGCGGCTGCTCCCACGGCAAGGTACTTGGATGGGTCGGCCAGGTAGTCGCGTATCTCGCGTAGCTCGGCGACCGCCTCGCCGGCGCCCGCCACATCCGAGAACGTGACCTGATGCAGGGTGCCCTTGCCCTTGCGCTTGCCCTTGCCTGTGAACTTGGAGAAGCCCGCGATCCCACCGGCGCCGCCGTCAGCGCCGAAGCGCATGAACAGCGCGAACAGACACACGAGCAGCACGATCGGGATAAGGAACTGCACGAGAATCGCGCGCTGGGCCTTGCCGGACTGCTGATCTACGGTGATAACCGCACCGGAATGCTCGAGTGCCTGTAGTAGCTGCTGGGTTTGCACCCCTGATGAGGGGTAGGCGGCCCAATATTCCAGTGCGGCTTGGCCGGAAAGGTTGCTCCTACCTGGAACGTTGATACCGCCGGTTTGGGCGGTCGCTTGCGAGTTGGCGCTTTCGGAGGCCGGCATCCTCAGGGCGATCTCGACACGATCGTCGTGGTCAAGCAGGGTGGCCGTGGCGATCTGGCCATGGTTGGCCAGCGACAGGACCCGGCTGATCGGTAGCTGCGATCCGTGACTCGACGGGCCGATCGCACCGAGCAGTGTGAAGAACGCGATCACCAGTCCCAGCGAAGCAATAACCAGGAACAGTGCGATCTTGTCGCGGAAGATCACGCGGCGCGCGCTTGTGCCGAAGTCACCGAGCGCGACCAGCGCCGGATTGCGTTTGTGTGCCAGACCGGAGCGCACCTGACCGCCCTTGGGCGGACGGATGGGCGTCTGCGGACGGCCGTTGCCCTGCGAAGAGGGGGGCGGAATTGTGTCTTCGTCGTCTGTCATGTCTCCCTCAGGGGCGCTTGCCACCGCTCAGACCAAAGGCGACGCCCAGCACCGGGGGAAGGTGCCGGACGCCGCCAGGGCCCGAGGGTTTGGGCTATCTGCCCGCTTGTCTTATTTCTTCTTGCCTTTGCTTGCTTTTTTCTTGAGCGTCACAGCTGCCTGCGTGACGGTCAGCGTCTTGGTCTGCGTCGCCGCCGTGCCGCCGGTCGGGGTGAAGGTCACCGTGATCTTCACGCTGAGCTTGTGCCCTTTGGCTTTGGCGAGCTTGCTCAGCGCGGATTTGGAGATGACAAGCGTCACCGTCCCTTTCCCGCCCGAGACGCCGGCACTCTCGCTTCCGACCGTCACGCCGCCGCCGGTCGCCTTGACCTGCACGCTGCCGGCATCCGGGAGCACAAGCGACAGGATGATGTCCTTGCCCTTGACCTTCGCGCTTGCGATCGAGAATGCGTTGCTTGGAGGCGTTGTTGTAGTCGTAGTGGTCGTTGTTGTCGTTGTCGTCGTGACTGGGTTGGCTTTTTTTTCTGGTTCTTTGCTGCCGCCAGAGCCCGCTTCCTTTTTCCAACCGATCGCTTCGACACCGATGCGGGCGATGTCGATGACGCTGACCGGTAGAGTTCCGTAGTCGTGCAGTGCCAGCTGATACTGGCCGTGGTCGGACTCCACAGCTTCGAAGTAGTCCTTTACCGTCCTTGCCTTTGCCTGTTCTTCTCCGGCTTCGCCGTACACCTTGGCGTAATCGTCCCAGGCGAAGTCATAGGTCAGACCGCACACTGGATACGCATGTGTCGGTTCACTGGCGATCGCCGTCGCCTTCGAACCCGTCGCGATCGACTTTTCCCAGTCGCCGAGGGTCGGATCTGCGCCTTCGGTCGGGTAACCCCGATAGTCGGCGTCGGTACAGTTTGCCCCTTCAGGCGACGCGCTCAGGTTCGACGTCGAGACTTCGGCCGGTTCCACGTAGGTAGTACCGACTTCATTTCCTTTTTCCGGGCTGACCGTTTGCATCGGCACCCAGTAGGTGTGGTCATCTTTTTTCTTTTCCATGTAGAACCCGTGCTTGCGCGACGTGGCCAGGTCGGCATAGCCGATCGAGCCATTGGTGGCCGCGACAGCTTCAGCGAGCGGACCGCCGCCTTTTTCAAGCGCTGTACAAATGTCGTTCGCCGATTCGCACACCTTCGTGCTTTCGTTGACCTTGCTCGGCTGCTTCTTTTCGCCGTTGAAGGTTTCGGGCCAATTGTGATTGTCGCCGGCAACGGGCGCTTCGGTCCACAGTCCACTCGGTGCCCCTGGCAGCAGGCTCAGGAACGCCTTGAAGTTGTACGTGGTACCGGAGCCATCGAAGCGCACGATGCGCATGACCGGCAGTTTTCCGCATTCTTCCGGCGTCGTCGGTTTGGCCGATTTCGAGTCTGTTTCCATATCGGCGACGGGCACGATGTTTTCCCAGTTCTGTTTCGTGCCGTCCCAGATCTTCTCCATCTCGGCGTCGGTGACGTGCACGCGCAATGTTTCTTCCAGGTTGCTGTCGCCCGTCGCCCCTCCGACCGGGTCATTGGGTCCACCCGTGCTCGTGTCATCGTTGAGACTTCCGGTGCCATTGGCGGCAGGCCCTGTTCCAGGTTCCTTCAACTTGCAGCCTTCGGGGAAGTGGACGATGATCGCCGTGGCGAACGCGGCGACCGGAATCTGGTGGATGACACCCGGGTGTTCTCCTCCCGCCGCATCCGCGTTGACCTGCTGCGTGACGGTCAGCGGCGCGTCGCTCCCGCCGAAGCGGGTCGATTCGGCCCGCTTGCCCGGACCCGTTTCGCTGATCTTGAAGTCAAAGCATTCGGCCGAACTCGCTTCGCCTCCGATCGAGGCTATACCGCAGCCGCTGCCTTCCGGCGCGTAGGTCACGGTCGGCGCGGAGCTGCCGCAACCATCCGAGCCATGCCACAGGGTGGTCGACCAGAATTCCTGCTGGGCTTCCTTTTGCGCCGAGGAGCCCTGGCCTGCGACGGGAGCCCCGTCGCACTTGGCAATCGTGAATTCGGCGTGCGCCGGCGCAGGCAGCGAGACGGCAAGCAGCATCGATGCCGCCACCGCACACAATGCCGCCACAGCGAAGCGGATGCGACCGCCCTCGGCGGTCATGGGGAGACTTACGCGCATGAGCGTGATGTGTCCTTTCAAGAGAATCGGAATACGTTCACGAATGGAACCCATGAACGGGAGAGATAGGGCAATGAGCCAAAACCGAGTCTCACAGCGCGTGTGGCCGAGCACAATCCCTGTTTACAGAAGCGACACATGTTGGTCACAGCAGTGAAACATGTCCGTCAGTGCCCGTGGGAAATGTTTCACGACTTAGTATCTCGGTGGTAACAAGTCGGTAACTAGATGCTCATGTGTGCCGTGTAGTGCGGAGAGTTCTGGCTTGGGGATAAGAGACAGGCTTACCGCTTCGTCGCCTTGCGGTTCGTCTTCGAGGACCCTTTCGTCGACTTCTTCGCCCCCACCGCGAGGAATGTCGCGTCGGCTTCCGCCGAGAGCGCTTCAGCGGGAGCGGGCGGGCTGTAGTCGACCGTGATCGCGACCTTGAGCTTGCCGGCGCTTCTGAGATCCTTTGCGTACTTGGAGGCCAAGCGCAGAATGAGCGTAGCGGTACCCTCCGCGTGCGTCGCGCCCGAGGCGCGTGCCAGCACCACCTTCTTCTTACGTGTCTTCTTGCCGACCTTCGTCGCGATCGTACCACGCGCCTCTGCGGTCAACGCGCCAGCACCGGGCGTCTCCACGAGCAGGATCAGAGTACCGTCAGCGGCCCGCTTGACGCCGACGCCGAGTTCAGGTGAGTTAGTGCCGATCAGCGAGAAACCCACCTGGGGAGCGTTGACTTCCGCCGAAGGCACGGCCGTGCCGGTAGGCGCCTGCAGCGTCGCGGCGAACGCATCGGAAACCTGGTTCGCGTCGCCGAAGGTGAGATTCGGGGAAGAGGAGGCGAACGCAACGGTCGAGCCATTCTGCGTGAGCGTGGGGTTGACTAGAGTGGAGCCTTCAGGTTCGCCGGCTTCGTAGCTGATCACAGCACGTTCGAGCGCGTCTTCGGCGAGATGGACCACATACAGTTCGCTCGTCTTGGGGAACGAGCTGAAGCTGCCGACCAATCGCGGTTCGGGCAGGACGAAATAGTCGCGCAGCGACGTGAAGGCAATCGTCGAGCCGTCAGGAGAAAGCGCGAGCGATTCGATCGAGGGAGTCGAGCCGACGTTGCCCGATCGAACCGCCAGCGTCAACTCACGCGTGCCGGCCTTGCGTGCGACGCCGGGAGCCATGCTCGTGAGAAAGAGGTCGAGTCCGGAGGACTTCGTGATGTTCGGGCGCAGTGCGGCGCCCGCCAGAAACGCAACTGTGTAGCCATCTTCGCTCAGGCCAGGGGCCGTCAAGGCAATACTGGCCAGCTCCGACTCCGGCTCGCCCAACGGCCCGTAGCATGGCCCTTCGGCGGTTTGGCTGAGCGTCACTCCTTCGCCTGCGCGGCATTCTGGGTCTTCGGGGTCGGCGATGCCGGTGATTCGTCGTGTCCTGGCTTGAGGTTCCTGCCAGCGTTGCCACAGGTAGTAGGGCTCGCTGATGTTTTCCGGCTCGCCCGGTAGGAAAGCGGTCTGCGTCGGGGCATTGGTCGAGACCCACGCGACGGTCGAGCCATCGCCGCTGATCGTCGCCGGACCGATTGCGCCGCACGCCGGTTCTCCCCCCAGCTTGGTACCGCCCGCGCCGCACTTCGACGCGGGTTCCTGTCCAGCCATGGTGCGACTGATCAAGGTGGTCGTCCTGCTCTGCAGGTCGCGGACGAAGAGCTCCTCAGGCGGTGTGTCGACCGATGCGCTGTCCGGTAGGCTGGATTCCAGTTCGGTCGTACGGAAAACGACGTAGCGCCCGCCGGCACTGATCGAAGTGTTGGGCCACACGTCGGCCCCCGGTTCGGCGCCGGGAAGCGCCGGACTGCGCGGAGCGTAGTCGGCCGGTTCTTCGCTCCCGTTCTTGGCCGACACAAGCGTATAGGCACCAGAGTCGCCCCGATCGGCAGTGAGTGGCACATCCATGTCGCGCACGTAGACCTGGATCCGTCCGCCAGGTACTTGGGGTACCAGCTGCTCGGCACTGGAGAAGACCACATAGCGCCCATCCGCGCTGACCGATGGGCTCTGTGCTCCCTGGAACACCTCTTTGCCCTTTTCCGGCCCGCCGGTCTTTATCTCGCTTCCGTCGGCGACAATCTGAATTTCGCCGGTGATGCGGTCGTAGCGGAAGATGCCGCCTTCGCGCAACGTGCCCGGTGGTTCTATGTCGGGTTCGACACCGTGCGGCCCCACCACGCCACCGTCGTTTTCAAAGAAGTTGGTCGATCTCGTCTGAAATACGACGTAGCGTCCATTCGCCGAGATGGCCGCGTCGGTTGTCGGTGCGTTGCCCTGTTCGTCGGAGGCGTTGTCCACCGAGACGAGTTCCGCGCCGAGCCCACCCGAGACAGGACCGTAAATTGCACGCGCCGGAGACGCAAGGAAGAACATGAGGCCACACACCAGTGTCAATGTGGCAGAGACAGAAGCCAGAGACAGTGGCGAGCGGGACCGCGTAGTCGCCGAGGACGCATTCATGAGACTTTTACTCGCCTGCGAATAGTCGTCTTGTTGCCGGTCTTATCAGAGGCAGAGACAACAATCGTGTAGGTCCCCGCACGCGTATATACGTGCTCGAGCGTGGTGGATCCGTGCGCCGATGCACCATCTCCAAAGCCCACCCTCACCGAACTCTGCTTCACCCCCGGGCTTTCCCCCTTCGGCCGCTCGGAGAGTCGCACAGTGACGCGTGCGCCGCGCGCTCTCACGCTCACGCTCGGACCTGTGCGGGCCACCTTCAGGGTGGCCGGGACACTGTCGACGACCTGGCCGAGCGCGTCGGTCGCCTCGATCTGGATCGAGTGCACACCGTTGCCGACCTGTTCGGAGTTCAGCAAGTATTCGTTACCGGTGACGCCTTCCACGGCTTCGCGGTCGTCTACCAGGATCGCGTAGGTGATCTTGCCGGAGCCCGCCAGCGGCACTTCCCACTGCAACGGGATGCGCTTCGCTTTGACCCAACCGTTGGGCGTATCGGCGACGAACGCACCCGGGGGTGCCCGCACGACAACCGCGGCGATCTGCGTGTTCGCGCCGCTACCCTGCAGAAAGCCGAATATCGCGTCACCGCGATGCGAGCCGCCCAGCGCGAGCTGCCCCACCGCGCCGCCATGGGGAGCGGCTACGATCGCGCGGTTGGGAGTGCCGTCGGCACGACGTTCGAGTACGGCGACCGCACCTGCGCCGTGGATCTGCACCTTCCAGGCGGCCGCCAGCGCGCCGTCGTCTGCACGCGTGAGCACCGGGTCGCCGGGCACTTCAGAGCCTGCGTCGAGCCTGATCGGTGTGCCGAGCGCCGTCTCGGAGCCGTTGCCGTCGAAGCTCTGATCGCCCGTGCCATAGCCGACGTCGAAGGCGCCTTCGGCATCGACGGCCATGCTCAGCGGCCCGACCCCTTCCGGCGGCCCTTCGCCGCTCGCTGGGCCTTCGACCGGCTTGGCCGTACCGAACGCCGACCCCTTCGGTGAGAACGAGGAGGGGATCTCGCCCACGAACACGCGCGGGTGCGTGAAGCCCGAGCCTGGCGCGGGCTCCTGGCGCCATGCGATCGCGCCCTCGCCGAAACCGGCGAAGTCGACCGAAAGCTCGTCCGCGGCGCCGTTGAGCTGGTGCCCGTTATAAGTCGTCGGGCTGACATCGAGGATGTTGCCCGGCACCAGGCCGAAGATGCGGCGCGCGTAGATGCGGTTGATGAAGTTGTCGTCGGGCTCCTGCCAGGCGAGCAAGCCTTCGCCCGTCAGATCGATCGCGACCTGCGGCGAGTTCAAAGCCGTTGGCTGTGGCACCGGCTGAGCGGCGTCGCGGTTCAGCGGCTGCCCGAGCGAATTCCAGTACTGGCCGTTGTAGTGGGCCAAGCGGATTTCGTCCTGTACGTAGCCGGGCGGGATGTTCGGCGTCGAAGGTCCGCTGACGGCTGTGATGACGCGATAGGAGATGTAGGCGTCGCCGGAGAGGTCCATCGCCACCGACGGATAGGTGCCGGTCGCCTGGCCGATGTTCAAGTCGACCGGGACGGGCGGCTGAAAGCCGGTCGAGCCAGGGTCCATCGTGGCCGAGAACAATCCGTCGGTTGTCGAGGAGTAGTGGTTGGCCCACACAACCACGAGCCGTCCGCCTTCTCCCGCCGCGATCGCCGGGAAAGAGGATTCGAACTTCTCGCCTGCGTCCACGCGCTGCGGCGCGCCCCATTTGTCTTCGACGTATTGCGAGGCGAAGATG
>DATCEK010000127.1:0-12107 GCA_036510155.1 Solirubrobacteraceae bacterium
CCGCTCCTTTGCTTGAAGTGAGCGCCAACGCCGTCGGGCCAAAGGGCAGCGATTCGGTGGAGCTCGTCGGCGCCGACGGCACCCTGGCAGAACTCAAGGGCGCGCTGGTGCGCAAAGTGGCGCTGACCCCGTTCGCCGGCGTCGAAGCGGTAGTGCTGCCCGCGCCCATTGCAGACACGCTCGGAGCCAAGAAATTCGGTGACACCATCAAGTTCCAAGCGCTCGGGCACACAAGCGAAGCGGCGCTCTATTCGAGGCTCGGAGAAAAGCAGATCGGCGCCCTGATCTCTAGTCCGATCGCCATCAGCACACTGGAATATGTGCAGAAAGCCAGCGGCTTGAACGGTCGCGTGAGCCGCATCCTGGTCGAGCCGAAGCCAGGCCAGGCAGCAGCTGTGCGAGCCGGCTTGGAACACATCGCCCAAGGACGCTACGGCGTGGAGTCGGCAAGCTATGACGAACAGCTGTTTGCCAAGGCTGCCGCGGCGACCAACCAGTCGACGCAGCTGTTCGCGGTCATCAGCGCGCTCGTCGGCTTCCTGTTCGCGTTCAACGCGATGCTGCTCACCGTACCCCAGCGCCGGCGCCTGATCGCCGACCTGCGCCGCGATGGCTATACCCCGAAGGCGGTGATCGCGGTGTTGATGTTCGACGCAGTGGTGCTAGGCACGATCGCGTGCGCGATCGGGCTTGTGCTCGGCGACGAGCTGTCGATCCACCTGTTCCACTCAAATCCCGGGTATCTCTCCTCAGCTTTTGCGGTGGGCTCCGAGCGAGTCGTGAACTTGCAGAGCATCGTCATCTCGGTGCTCGGCGGCATGGGCGCCGCGAGCGTCGCGGTGCTGAGCCCATTCAAGGACATCGTCTCGCGCAACCCGCTTGCCGCGATCGAAACCAAGGAAGGCACCGGCGGGAGCACATCGCCGCTCCTGACCATCTTCGGACTTCTGTGCCTTGCCGCCACGCTCGTGATCCTGCTTGCCGCGCCGCAGGCGGCGATCGTCGGGATGGTCACGCTGATCGCGGCGCTGCTCTCCTTGCTGGCGATACCGCTCACGGGCATGCTCGCACTGGTGAGGCGGATCGCTCCGAGCATCATCAGCGCCGTACCGCACATCGCCGTCATGGAGCTGCGTGCCGGGCGCTCGCGTGCAATCGCGATAGCCGCGACCGGCGCGATCGCGGTGTTCGGCAGCGTCTCCATCCAAGGAGCCCACAGCGACCTGTTGAAAGGGTTGTACAACGCGGCAAGCGACGTCAACGCCTCAACCGATGTCTGGGTGTCGGCGGCAGGCAACTCCAACCTGTTGATGACTTCGCCTTTCACCCCGACCCAGCAGGCAAAGCTGGCTGCGCTGCCTGGGGTGCGCTCGGTGCGCATCTACCGCGGGGGCCTGCTCGACTACAACGACCGGCGCATCTGGGTGATCGCGCCGCCCAGCGAAGCCTCGCCGCTGGTGCCGCCGACCCAGCTTGTCGAAGGGAACGTCGCTCAGGCCGACGCGCGCGTGCGCGAAGGCGGTTGGGCAGTCGTCTCGCTGGCGCTCGCCGAAGAACACAAACTGAAAATCGGCCAGTCCTTCACGTTGCCTACTCCCAACCCGAGCACGTACCGCGTGGCGGCGATCAGCACGAACATCGGCTGGGCGCCAGGCGCGATCGTGATGAGCGCCGGCGACTACGAAAAGGCATGGGGCAGCAGTGACGCAAGCGCCTACAACGTGCTGATGCAGCCAGGTGTCTCGCCCGAGCAGGGCGTGCACGAGATCAGGGCTGCGCTGGGCGACGGAACGGCGCTTGCCGCGCAGACCGCCGAAGACCACGCCAACACATTGCGCTCGATCACCCGTCAGGGCCTTGAAAGGCTCTCGCAGATCGCCACCCTGATCTTGGTGGCGGCCGTGATGGCGATGGCGGCAGCGATGGGCGCGATGATCTGGCAGCGCCGCCCGCGCCTTGCAAAGCTCAAGCTCGAGGGCTTTCCTCACCGCGAACTCTGGTACACGATCGTGCTCGAGAGCCTGATGCTGCTCGGCGTCGGCTGCTTCAGCGGCGCGGTCTTCGGACTGTTCGGCCAGCAGTTGCTCGATCGCGCCCTGAACATCGTCATCAACTACCCCGTGGTCAGCTCCGTCGGGGTGGTGGTGGCGCTGTCGAGCCTCGCGCTCGTCACCGCCTCAGCTGTTTTGATGGTGGCGATCCCCGGGTGGTTCGCCGCCAAGGTCCAGGCCAGCCTCGCGCTTCAAGACTGAGCCGGGCCTCGAGAACCCGACCTGGGCAGGCAGGTCGGGCCGGTTCGACTTGCCGGCCTGGTGATGGATCGACCGGGGTGGCAGGCCCGCCTGGTGGCGATTGATCGGTCGGCTTCGACCCGCCACCCCGTGGAGCCACGGCCTGTGGGGGCACGTCCTGTGGGAGCCACCGGGCGTGGCTCCGCCCACCATGGAGCCAGCCATGGAGCCCGCCGGCCATCTGGATGGCCTCGTGAGCCGGGTGCTCGTGGGGTGGCGGGAGGCCTGCGCATCTACCGGTCTCCCGGGTACGGCTTCGACCACTCCGTCCGCGAACCCAGCGAGCGAGCGAGCATCTGCCCCGACAGCCCTCACGAGCCGTCGGGGCAGACCCGCGGTCTATTTCTTGTGGCGGACCGGCGGCGGGCAGGGCACGTTGTGCGTTGCCACCACCTGGCTGCCATCCAGGAACGTGAACTGCGCGGAAAACGGGAAGCCGCCTTTTGGGCATTTCGTCGGCAGCGAGATTCCCTGCGGTTTGTAGCCGACTAGTTTTCCGTGGACGCGCTTGTAGTAGGTCAGGTGTTCGGGGCCGATCGTCGATTTGACGTTGATGATCGACACCGGCGGTCCATTTGTCACGCTTTTTATTTCCGGGATCGTAGTGTTGAGGTCGCCGCCAAACGCGCCTTCCCCCGGCAGCAGTTCGCCTGCGAAGACGATCTGCGCATACACCGGCGCAAGGCCGTTGGCGTAGAACAAGACCACGATGTTGCCTTCGTGCGGCGGCCCCATCAGGGCATTGATTTCAGGGATCTCGCGACCCGCGCCATCCCCGAACGGGACTTCCACGAACGCGCTGCCGTAGCCCAGCCGAGAGTTGGGCGGACAGCCGGCCAGGCCTTTGGCCACGAGATCTTCGGGGTTGCAGATCGCAAGCCCCAGTGTGGTGGTGACGTAGTTCATGCCCTTGGGCATGCGCAGGCTGACATGCGTCAGCGAGGAGGGCAAGCCCCCCGTGGTGCTGGCAATCGTGAAGCCGAACCCGATCGTGGTCGACGCCCCCAACCTGTCGGGCGTGAACGACGTCTGCAAGGCGACCGTCTCAGCTGCCTGTGCCGATGCGGAGATCCCACCCAGCACAAGCAGGCAGCTGAGAGCAAGCACCCCAAGCACGAGGGCGCGAGCCCTGTGTATCCGCGCTCTGGACAAGATGCCTCCGCTCGCTAGTACGACATGGGTCCGCTCACGTGCACCGTTACGGCGTCGTTCGAGCGCTTGATGGTGCCGCTGAAGCTGAGAGACGAGGCTTTTGCTTTCGAATACGTCCCGCTGCCTTTGGTGATCGTCATCGTGCCCGAGAACGAAGCGGTGGACCCGGCGACGTGGTAGCTCGCTTTTGCGTTGCCGCTGATCGAGCCGCCTTTGGGATAGACCTGCACCTGAGCGGTGACGCTGCGGGTCGAGGTGACATCGAGTTGCAGGTAGAGCGTGCCGCTGAGCGAGCCTTTGGCAGTGCCGCTCTCTTTGAGCACGAGCCCGTGTTTGTTTTCCAGGTGCAGGCTGGCGCTGTCGTTCAGATTGAGCGTGCGCGCCGCTGTCGCGTGCGGCGTCGAGGCTCCGGCTCCGGCCGTGGCGAACGCCGCGGCTGTCGTGGCGGCGCCGAGCGTGAGCGCGGCGGTTGAGATGCGCGCGCGCGCTGACTTGCGCTTGCGCGAAGAATGATTCCCCATCGTTCCCTCCATATGGCTGTTGATGTCGCGTCCCATTAGAACAGACCCCTCTCCCTCGTACGACCCCCCCAAGATCCAAAAGCCTAGTCCACATAGCGGAAAGGCGATGTGATTGGACAATTCTAGTGCATACCGGCCTACGAAGTTCAACCACTCAGGCTAGCGGAAGTTGTGCATTTCCAACCGCCACCCCTCGGCCTGCCTCGCATCCAACCCACCTCGGCGTGTCTCGCACATCCAATGCCACCTCGGCCTGCCTCACAAGGGATGTGCCCTAAGGTCAGCATCCATGAGCCAGATCGAGTTGAGCTACTGCATCGTCAACACATCACAGCGCGAATTGATGCTGCGCGGACTGGATGCGCTCTCGCGCGAGCGGGAGCTGCTGCCGTTTGCAAGCGAGGTGCTCGTGCTCGACAATGGCTCGCGCGACGGCTCGGCACAGGCGGCGCGCAAGCACGCCGCAGTGGACGAGGTGATCGCGCTCGAGCACAGGCAGGGAAAGGCGTCAAGCGACTCCGAGCTCTTGCGTCGGGCGGGCGGGCGCTATGCGCTGCTGCTCAACGAGGACTCCGAGCTGCAGCCAGGTGCGACCCTGGCGTTGCACGAGGCGCTCGAGCGCCGTCCTGACGCTGCGTGCGCAGGAGCCAAGCTGCTGCGCCCTCGCGCGGACGACATCGCAGCCACAGCGCTCGCAACTCAGAGCACCGCGTCCGACAGGCAGATGGCTGGGCTCGAACAAGCTTGCGCTTGGCGCTTTCCCACACCCTTGACTGCGCTCGCCGGCGCCCTCTTCCTGCAGCGTCTCTACACCGTGCAAAGCAAAGGGGGGGCCACACGAGAGGTGGACTGGTGCCAGTCCTCGGCCTTGCTCGTGCGACGCGAGGCAGCGGCACAAATCGGCTACCTCGACCCGGACTTCTTCGTCTACTCCGACGAGGTCGACTTCGCGCGGCGTTTGCGCGACGCCGGCTGGCGCAGCCTGTATGTGCCACGCGCTGTGGCGATCCACCACGAGCAGCTCTCGACCGGGGCCGTGCCGGAACGACGCATCGTCGAGTTGTCCCGCAACCGCGACCTGTACATGCGCAAGCACCACTCCCCGGCGGCAGCCCTTGCGGTGCGTTGGCTGACGGCTGTGTCCTATGCGGAGCGTGCGCTCGCGGCACTATTGCTGCCTGGACACTCGGCCAAGCGCTACTGGCGCCACGTCACGGCGACATTGTTCCCCGCGCGAGGAGAGGGTCTACGTGAGGCGGCAGACGCCTACAACCGTTCCTCACAATAAAAATAATTTCGGGGAAGACAGCGCCGCATGCGGCGCTGTCCCGGACGGTGCATGCACCGTCCGGCCGGGTCGTGCATGCACGACCCGGAACAGCGATCAAGCAGCGAGCTCTTCCAGCAACACGCCCACCACGTGCTCATCCAGCTGCGTGCCGCTCACGCGCAACAGCTCCTCGCGCGCCTGCGCGTCGGTGCGCGCCGCGCGGTAGGGACGGTCGGTGACGATCGCGTCGTAGGTGTCGCAAACCGAGATGATCCTGGCTGCCAGCGGTATCCGCTCGCCCGCCAAACCGTCGGGGTAGCCCTTGCCGTCGACGCGCTCGTGGCTGGATCGCACCGCCGGAGCCAGGTGCGCGAAGGTCTCGATGCGCTCCACCAGCTCCGCGCCGACGACGGTGTGGCTACGCATCACGATCCACTCATCCTCGGTCAGGGGACCTTCCTTGCTGAGGATCTCGCTCGGCACGGCGATCTTGCCGACGTCGTGCAGCATCGCCGCATAGTGGACCTCGCGCGCCTGTTTGGCGCTGAGCCCCATGCGCAGCGCAACGCGTTCGGCGAGGGTGGCGACGTCGCTGCCATGGCAGGCGGTGTAGTCGTCCTTGGCCTCGACGGTGCTCGTGACGATCGCAAGCGTGTTCGTGAAGGCCTGCTCGATGTCCGAGATCAGACCGGCCCTGTGAACCGCGGAGCCGAGGCTCGCCGCGATCGCCTCCACGAGCACCGCCTCGGCCTCTCCGAGCGCCTCGGCCTCCACCGACTCGATGTTCAGGACCCCCCACACGGCCCCGTCGACGACGATCGCCACGCTCAGCTCAGAGCGCGGGTCGGTCTCGGGGTCGCGCGCGATGTAGTCAGGATCCTTGCGGGTGTCGCCGACGAGGGCCGTGGAGCCGGAACGCGCCACGCGTCCGTTGACACCCTCGTTCACCGACTGCTCGACGATCAGGAACTCCGTCATCACCTCGGCCAGCGGCCCACGACCGGCCATCAGCCGCAGGATCCCGTCATCGTCCAGCCGCTGCACGGCCGCCAAGTAAAAGGCGAAGGTCTCGTGCAACTCGTCCACGACAAGCTGCGCCATCTCCTCGATGTCACGAGTGGCGGCCAAGCGGGCCGTCAAGCGCGCCGCCGAGCGCAACTGAGAGCGCAGGTAAGCCAGCTCACCCGCGGCGGCAATGCTCTGGACACGCGCGTCGGCACGGTAGCGACGTAGCGCCTCGGCCCTGCGCGCAAGCTCATGGCGACCTGCCGGCCGGGGTGGATTCACCGTATTCACAGTCAACTCACGCACGCGGGCGTAATCGGCTGAAAGCCCTCCCAACTTGAGCTTTTCGAGCAAAATCCACGCGGGCGCCGTCCCCTTTTTCACTCGACGAAGGGCCGCTCTGGCGGCGTCAAATGTCTCTCAGAGAATCCTCGGCGTATGCCTCGACATCTCCGTGTCCACGCCTGAAGGCGATCACCCGCCTGCGCCCGTCGAGCACGAGCGCGCGCGCCTGCCGACGCTCATTGGGTGCAAAGAAGCGGCTCAACAGCAGCAGAGCTGGGATCAGCAGCAGCCACAGCGCCCGCAGCGCGAGTCCCAAGATGCCGGCAGTCGGCAACAGCAGCTCGCCTGACACGGCCACGCCCGCGAGAATCGCGGCAAGCCGGCCGAGGCGGCGCCACTCGAAGTCCACGGCAAACACATTGCGAGTCATCAGGTGCATGACCGCCACCATCGCCACGTAGGCGCCACAGAGCGCGATGCCAGCGCCGGCGAGGCCGAGGCCGAGGCCGGAGCTCGGCACCAGCACGAGCAAGAGCACCACATTCACCACGAGCCCGACAGCCGCCGCCGGGATGTTGCGCTGCATCACGCGAGCCCTCCCGGTGATCACGATCATCACCTGATAGAGCCCATACAAAGTCCACCCGAGCGCCAGCCAGGGCAGCGCCGTGTGCGCTCCGAAGTATTCGGGGTGGGCGAGCAGTCGCACGAGCCAACGCCCCAACAGAGCAACGGCGACGACGACGACGCCCGTCGCCAACACGAAATAAGTGGTTACAAGCGAATACAGCCTCGAGGCCTCGACGTCGCTGTCGATCGAGTAGGCGAGCGGCGGCCATGCGTATTGGAAGCCGCGCACGAACACGAACACGACCGTCGCGAGTTGCACCGCGATCGCATATTCGCCGGCCGCCCCGTGGCTTACGACGCGAAACAGGTACAGGCGATCGAGCACCTGCAACGCGTAGACGCTCGCGTCGGCCGGCACCGTCGGCAACCCGAAAGCCAGCATCGCACGCAGGTCGGCCAGGCGAACGCGCAGCGAGAAGCGCCTGCGCAAAGTCCACCACAGGCCGAGCACGACCAGCGCGCTCGCGCCGAAGTTGCCCAGCAGCAAGCCGCGCGCGCCCTGGTCGGCGAACACGACGAGGGCGACCGTGAAGGCAACCGTCATCGCCACGTTCGCGCCCGAGGCGTACATGTACGCGCGAGCGCGCTCATCCACACGCAACTGCGCATAGGCCATCTCGATATTGGTGAAAGCCCACAGCCCGAGAACCGCACAGTCCATCAACAGGGGATCGTCAAAGCCGAGAACGAGCTGGGAGAGCGGCCCGGCAAACGCCACGCAGATCAGCGACGCGACGGTAGTGGTCCAGGCGACGGTTGCAGTCGCGGTGCGAGCGATGCGAGCGCGGCGCTGCTCGTCGGTGTCGGTGAAGTAGAAGCGCACAAACGCCTCGCCAACGCCAAGGCGCAGCACAATGCTCGCCAGGATCACCGCCGTCAGCAGGAAATTGTACGCGCCGTAGGCTTTCGTCGACGCGTGCGCCGTGTACACGGGCAGCGTGACCACGGCGATGCCCTTGGCCGCGATTTCCGCGGCCTGGTAGGCCGCGCCCGTGCTCACCAGCCGCTTCAGGTAATCGCGCACCAGCAGCAACCTAACGGGCGCGCCGACGCACGGCCTTCCCGGGTCGGCCCCTCACCCCTGCGGGGCAACCGGCAACACGGAGAGGGGCTCGAGCGTGCCCTCGCCGTGAGCATCCGCAGGAGCGCCTCCCATCGCCGCGAACGCGACCCCGAGTCCGAGTAGCGTCCAGGTCAGCGGATCCTCGAGGAAGTCCGCGTAAACCCAGGTATGCAGCACGAGCGCCGCAAAGCAGGCGGCAATCGCGATCCGAGGAGGCGAGCGACCCGCGCCCCGGAAAAGCGTGAGCAATGCCGTCACGATCAGCGCCACATACAACGCCAGCCCGCCGATGCCCTGCTCGGCGGCGACCGTCACGGGAATCGTGTGCGAGGCCGAGACCGCATTCGCCGCCGACTGCGCCCCCGAGTGTGTACCGCCTTCGTTGCGACGGTACTCCGTTTCAAACGAGCCCGAGCCGTAGCCGCTCAGCGGTCGGTCGGCGAACAGTTCCAGCCCGCCCGTGATCAATTTCGCGCGGCCACTGGTCGCATTGTTGGCCGACCCGCCCGAGCCCTTCAGCCCGAAATGCAAGCTCGAGGGCGCCAAAAGCACGAACACCGCCGCGATCGCCGCAAGGGCAACCGATACGTAGAGGGTGCCGCGCACGTCCCAACGCCAAGCCGCCAGTATCGCCAGGCCGAGCAGCAGGGCGGCGATGCTCGACTGCGAGAAGCTTGTGATGAGCCCAGCAAGCAGCCAAGCCAGGATCGCCGCGCCCCACAGCTGCGTGCGTCTTTCGCGACTCCAAAGCACAACCGTCGTGAGGGCGATCATCACGAGCGCCAGGAAACGACCGTAGATGCTGGGGTCGAAGAACAGCGAGTTGACCCTGAAATAGTTGTCGTACTCGTTTGCGGCCACGACTTTCGGGTTCAGGAAAAGAGCTTTGCGGTAGTACTCGAGGAAGCCGACACCGGCGAACAGGACGGCAAGCGTCACCGCCGCAGCCAGGCATGTGAGCAACAGGCCCCGCGTCCACGGCGCCTCGCGCAAGAGCACGTACAGCAACCCAAACGGGGCGTAGAAGAACAGAAGGTTCTCGGCGCCCTTGCCCGGGTCCGCGGAGTAGGCGATCTGCAGGGCGTACAGGCCCACGGCGACGAGCAACAGCCAGTCGAGCAGGATTGGTGGCCGACCGGATTCGTAGGCGCCGCGACGGCGGAGCACGCGCGGCAGAAGATGCGCGAGCACACCGGCCGCCACGACCGCATACAGCGGCAACAGCAGGTTCACGGTGCGACCATCGGCCGCGATCGGCAACCTGAACGGCAGAGCGATCACGGCAAGCACCGGGAAGGCCCGAGGATCACTGCGCATCACGAGCGCCAAACCGGCGATCACAATCAGCGCGCCAAGCACTATCGACGCCAACACCGGAGCGCTCGGCAAAGTCGTGGCGCTCATGAGAGCGGACTCGGCGCCGAGGCCACATG
Organism: Solirubrobacteraceae bacterium; assembly: GCA_036510155.1. Lineage (GTDB taxonomy): Bacteria > Actinomycetota > Thermoleophilia > Solirubrobacterales > Solirubrobacteraceae > Palsa-744. The sequence goes on from DATCEK010000127.1 coordinate 9,651, forward strand.
CAGCCCAACCGTTGGTGGAAAGAAAACGCGCCACCGCCCGTTTGCCGGTCCCCCGCGATGGAGGGTGCGCAGGGGTGGGGTGCGCAGAAGTGGGGTGCGCAGAAGTGGGGTGCGCAGAAGTGGGATGCGCAGAAGTGGGATGCGCATGGGTGGTGTGTGCAAGGGTTGGGTTCGCACGCCGTGGCACGCCGCGTTTGCACGGCCCCGTCGGCGCGCGATCACGGGTCCACCAACTTGAATGTGTGCGGGAACGGCACCGAGCGGCCTTCGTCGTGCAGCTCCACACGCACGCTGTATTCGCCGCTGCTCGCAAGCGCACCGCGGTTGCGCGGCACCAGTGTCGTGTACCCATCGGCCTTGCGCAGCACTGAATAGCCGTGAGCCGGACCCCTGTGGCCGTTCCAGCGCAACGACAAGGTTTTGTAGCGGCCCACCGGCAGATCCCGCACGAGCGTTGCCACCACATCGTCCGAGGAATTTTCGATGACCACGGTCACCCGATCCGCTTTGGCGAGCTTGAAGGCGATGTGCTCTTCTCGCGATTCGCCGTTCGAAGCGGGCGCGAGCACGTGGGACAACTTCGGTTCCTGGACAAGCGTCGGGGTGTGCTTGAGCCGCTGGGTGATCAACAGCGCCGCGAAACAGCCGACCACGAGCAGCGCAAACACGATCCGCGCCAGACGCTCGCTGGAGCCGCTGTCGGCGCTGCGGACACGCGACCCGGGGTGGGCCGCATCTCCACCGACAGGCGTGGAGGCGCCGCGAGCGGGCGCGCCGCTCAAGCGCCGCCGTCCCGAGCAAAGCGCACGACTGTGTCAGAGCGCAGTCCCAGCCGCAGCGTCTCCAACGAGAGCACGTCCTCGGGCGCGATGTTGCCGAGGTTGCACTCGCTGTCGAAACGGTGAAGCAGCCACACCTGCTGCTCGCGTTGCGGCGCCTCGAAGATCAGCCGGTCGGCGTCGATCGCATGCACGATCTCGTCGATCAGCCCGGTTCGCACCTCGCCGTCGGCACGATAGATGCCCGCCGTACCAGACTCGCGCGCCTCGGCGATCACCTTCCAGGCGCCGGCCTCGAGGTCGCGTTCGATCTGCTCCACCCAAACGTAAGGAGCCATGATGAAGTCGGCGTCCTTGCTGCCCACCTCGGAGAGCACCGTGAATTCGTTTGCAAGCGTGCGAATCAGGTGAGTCTTGACCTCGGGCTCGAGCGAGATCGTTCCATCGGAGATCTCAACGTGGCGCAGGCCCAGCTCGTGCAACCAGGCGATCAGTCCCTCGACGCGCCCTTGATTGATAGCGACCTCGGTGAGCGTCCCGCCCAGCACCACGGGTATCCCATGCGTCGCATAGCGCTCGAGCTTGGGCTTCAGGTTCGCGGTCACGAGCGCTGTGCCCCAGCCGAGCTTGACGATGTCCACGCTCTCGCCGACCGTCTCGATCAGACCGTCGACCTCGGCCACCGACAGACCCCGATCGATCACATGCGTGATGCCGCGCTCACGCGGCTTCGGCGAGCGCGCCGGCACGTCCAGGAAACCGGCTGTGGCACGATCCGGCTCCACTCGAGGGGCGCTCACTGTCCGCTGCCGGCGGCGCCTTCCGTGGCGCCTCCAGCGCCGGCGCCTTCGCCGGAGCCTGTTCCAGCGCCGGGCGCAGAGGACGGTTCGCCGGTCCCTTGGGCACCGCCACCGCCACCGCCAAGCTGCGTGGCCTGATCGGCCCCGGCGACCACGACCACCGTCGCACTCCCGGCCAGCGACTCGGTGCTCCCTGCCATCGGCTCCACCCGGGTCACGTCAAGCGCTTTCGCCACAGCCTGCCCATCGGCGCGATGACCCGTCCTGTACGCGACCACCGTTGTGGCACGCGTACCGGGAGGCACCGCCGAAGAGGCTTCCGCACGCTTGTATCCGCCCTGACGCAGGTCTTCCGCCAGGTGGTGGGCAAGATCATTGGTGCTCGTCCCGTTCACGACCGCGACGCTGAGTTCGCTCGGATCGGTTGCGGGCGTAGCTGCCCTCGCGTGCGCAACTGTGGAAGGCGGGGACGGCTGGCTGACCGTCGGGCTGGATTTACCCCCGCCTTTCAGAGCCGACAGAGCGAGCACGATCACCGCGACACCGATTACGACGCCACCCAGGATCAACAACGTCGTACGACCCGCGGAGCGCTCTTGCTTGAAGTACTTCGGGCCCGAGCCGACCGGGGCGCCCGGCGCGCGGGTGACGGCGGGCCCGGAGACGGCGTCCCCGCCGCGCGCGCGCGGAGCCCCGGGCTTGCGGACCCGAGGTTCCGCGCCCTTGGCTCCCGTCGGCGCAGATGGTCCGGCAACCGCGCGGGAGGCCACCGCCCGTGCAGCCACCGCCGGCGCGGTGGGGCGTGTCCCCGCCGCGCCGCGCGCGGTGGGGCGTGTCCCCGCCGGCTGAGCTGCCTGGGCGGACGCGGCGGCACTGGA